>JBBIVY010000015.1:0-23525 GCA_037439485.1 Planctomycetota bacterium
GGCTCCGGGAACCGTAAGCGTCTCGGCGCCGTCCTTCCGGAGCGACGCGAGCAGGCCGTCCACCTGTTTGAGGCACGCCTTCACGAACGGCGTCTCGTACCGGTTCGCGGACCGGTGATACATCACGAGCATCGCCGCCGTCGCGACAATCACGAACGCGATCACGCGCAACCCGACGCGTGGAGATGTCTCCGAACCTCCTCATTCGCCCCGCGAATAGCGCCATCGAAACGTCGGGGGCCTCGTCAGACGACGGACTCCGTGTTGGAGGCCAGGGGGACGGCGCCCGGATCGAAGAAGTTGCCGTTGGTAAGGAAATCGAGCGTGTCCGTGCCCGAACCGCCGTCGAGGGTGAACCCGGTCGTGAAATGGGCGTGGGCCATCGCGTCGCCGCTGCGGCCGATGCGGACGGTGTCGTCGCCGGCGCCGGTCCTGATGCGCAGCCAGTCGCCGAACGAGCCGATGTAGGCGGAACTGGTCGCGCGCTCGATGAGCACCTGGTCGGCGTCGGCGCCCGAGGCGATGTAGTCGGGCCCGGCGGTGATGTCCACCGTGCCGAAGAAGGCCGCGTCGTCGATCTGGATGAAGTCGCTGCCCCCGGCGGTGTTGATGAGGGTCGCCCCGGCGACGCTGATATTGCGCCACGAGACGAAGTCCGCGCCGTCGCCGGTATACAGGGTGACGCTCGCGAAGCCCGACTGCGTCCCGGTCGCGGAACCCAGCGTCAGCGAGGCGACGCCGCCGGCGCTGCCGAAGAAGCTGAAGGCCCCGCTCGTGACCTCGGCCGACGACAGGGTCGTGTCCCCCGCGCCGTTCAGGATCGTCACCGCGGCGAACGTCATGGTATCGAGGTTCATCCGGTCGGCCCCGTCGCCGTTGAGGAACAGGCTGGGCCCGGCGAAGGTGTCATGGTCAAGCGCAACGACGCTTGCGAACGGGAAGGCGGCGAGGTTGGCCCCGTCGCCGCGGAGCCACGTCAGGCCGAGGTCGAAGTCCGAGCCATGCGCGCTGAGATACCCGCCGCCCGCCCCGATGGAGAGCAGCGCGCCGCCGTGGACCGACGTGCTGTCGAAGGAGGCGAGGTCGTTGCCCGCGCCGGAGATCATCGTGAAGGACGCCATCTCGGCGGAGCTGAAGATCGCGGCGGTGGAGTAGTCGCTGTAGGTGCTCAGGAGGTTTCCGCCGCCGGCGCCGAGCATCGTCACCGAACCGTTCGCCGTGAAGGAGGTCGCCGAGAACGCCGCCGGCCCGGCCCCGTTCAACAGCAGGACGGTGCCGTTCTGCAGCAAGGCGGAGCCGACGGTGAAGGAGTTCACGCCGATGCCGTCGAGGCCCGCGCCGTTAATGACGGTCCACCCGGCGCCGAACCCCGTGTTCTGGAGCATCGTGTAGCTGGCGAATCCCGGGAAGGCGGCCAGGTTTCCCCCGTCGCCGCGGATGCACGTCACCTGCCGGGCGATGGAGACGTTGCTGACGCCCACCATCGCCGCGTCCGCGCCACTCGAGAAGAGCAGCCCGCCGTGGATCGTCGTCTGGCCGAGGCTCAGTCCGTCATTCCCGGCGCCCGTCAGGACCGTGAGATCGCCGCCGACCTCGCAGGAGTCGTGAAGGGTGACCACGGCGGCGTAGTCGGGGTAGAGGCTCAGGGCGCCTCCGCCGGTGGTCATGAACGTGATGCCGCCGGTGAAGCCGAAGGAGCCGGCGTCCAGCAGCGCGGGCCCGGCGCCGTCCTGAACGAGGAGGCTGCCCGTGATGGACCCCATGTTCAAAAACAACCCGTCGGCCCCGGAGCCGCTGATCACGGTCACGCCGCCGACCACGCTTGCGTGGTCGATCTGAACGGCGCCGGAGAACGACGGCGCCGTGGGATCGGTGCCGCCGTCGCCCCGAAGGAACGTGAACGACTGGTCGAGGACGGCGTAAGAGACCGTGACGTCCGCCGCGTCCGCGCCCGTCGACAGCAGCACGGCGCCATGCACCGAGGTGTGAAGGAAGTAGATCCCGTCGTCGCCGGCGCCGCCGATGAACGTCACGGCGCCGACCTCGCTGGAACTCCCGCCGAACTGGAGGATGGAGGCATAGCCCGAGTAGCCCCCGCCGAGATCGCCGCCGCCCTGGTTCGTCACCAGCACCGACCCTGTGACGGTCGTGTTCGAGGCCGCGACCTCGATCGCACCCGCGCCGTTCAGAACGGTGACACCGCCGGAGAACGAGCCGCTGTCGAAGGTCACGGTGTTGACGCCCGAGGAGGTCTCGGTCAAGGCCGCGGCGGAGAAGTTGTGGAAGTAGAGCGAGTTCGTCCCGGAGCCGTTGTCGACCATGATGCCGCGCGCGACGGTGATGGATTCGAACGTGACGGTGTCGTTTCCGGTCGAGTTGAACACTGAGACGCCGCCGGTGATGGACATGAGGGCGGCATCGAACTCGTTGTTCCCGGCGCCTCCGAAGAAGTAGACGTCCCCCGGCGCGGTGCCGGCCTGAAGGTGGACCGTGTCATCCCCGCCGTTCATCGTCAGCCAGATGCCGCCCGTCACGTCGTTGAACGTCTTCGTCGAAGCGTCGCCGTTGACATTCGTCATGGAGGGGCCGGAGGAGACCTGAAACTGGCCGGACCCCGAGTTCTGCACCCCGATGTCGTTGCCGGCATCGTCGCCGGTGACGAAGAGGCTTCCCCCGGCGACGTACGCCACGACGTTCCCGGAAAGCAGGAGTCTCGGCTCAAGCGGCTCGATCACAGCGCTCCGCCGCAGCGCAACAACCCGGCGCATTCCCTTCCTCATGTCGCCCCCCCCTCCATAAAAAGAACCCGGCGCCTTTCGCCGAATCGCATCGCAGGTAAGATATCACCCCCGATTTGACTCCACAACATCTTTCCCGCGCCTCCCCCAACCTCTTCTTATTAGGGACGGGGGCTAATAATCACCCCCCGAGCGTATTAGGGACGCGAGCTATTTATTCTGCGATTGACGCAGGAGATTCGCCAAAAAGACGTGGTCTATGTAATCGTAACAAATAGCTCCCGTCCCTATTTACCCTCCGAGTGTCGCCAGCGGCGACCGCGGGGAGCGGGGCGGACGAGGCGGTTCAGGGCTTTTTCGACGCTGGCCATGAAGGCATCGTCGCCCATGGGAACGCCTCGGCGGGTGCCGAAGCGGATGGCCTTGAGCATGCGTTCCTCGTCCGGATCGGAAAGGAAATCGGGCCAATCGACGATGTCCGGATGCGGGGGCAGCGGCGCCAGCGTCGCGCTGGTGCGAAGGCCGCAATGCACAGCGGCGCTGCTCCATGGATACTCCTCCGCCCGCACAGCAAGCCCGGCGCGAACGGGATTGCGTTCCACGTATCGCACGGCTGCCCAGAAGTGCCGGTCGTCGAGAGGGCACGAATATGGCCGATTGCGCCAGAGCACACCGGTGAGGCCCTCGGACCAGTTCACATACTGCGTGTATCGCATGTCCACGGAACGCAGCGCGTTCCCCAGCGACTCGGCCGTCGAAGGCACCACAATGAGGTGCAGGTGATTTGTCATGAGGCAATAGGCCATAATCTGCAGGCCGTGCTTCGCTGAGTACTCCGCAAGAAGGTCGAGGTACTTCCACCGCCCCTCATCGGAGAAGAACACGTCCTCCTTGCGATTGCCCTGCTGCGTCACGTGATGCGGCACCCCCGGCACCACGACCCTTGGCCTTCTCGCCATGTTCTTCCTCCAAGTCTCCACTCTCCATGCGCCAATTATCCCCTCCCATCTCGTCCTGCGCAAGAAATAAACAGTGACGTGAGCTATTTGTTTTCTCAAGCGCATGAGGCGCCACCCCACACGTCCTCGCGCCACCCCCAAATTCTAATTAGGGACGGGGGCTAATTACAAACTGACACGACGGTGATTCTTATTAGCTCCCGTCCCTAATTAGACTAATGGTCCGCACGACGGGAAGCCGCTTCATGATCGCGGGGATTTCGCGGGTAAGGTCCGTCGTGGCGCGGGCCTCCCCGTGCGGATATCCGGTCCTCCGTCGTCAGGCCCGGGCGGGCTCGTTCGCCCGCCAGGCGTCGCGGAGGTCGCGGAATCCGCCGACGGCCATGAGCAGGCTCGATGCGAGCGCGAGCCAAAAGCCGAAGCAGATGCTCACGGCGGAATAGTGGACGAAATAGGACAGGGTGAGGAGGAACTGGAACGAGCACCACGCGCCGACAACGGCGACGCACGCGGCGACGCGCATCCGCGCGGGCAAGGCGACGATGCCGATGAGCGCCAGCGCGACAACGGGCATGCTCAGCAGGTCGGCGATGTCCGTAAGCTCCCTCAAATGCCACCAGCGGTTCGCGTAGGACGCCCAGGCCACCCCGCTCCATTGCCGGATGGCCGCCGCGATGAAAACGCAGGAGAAGAAAAGGCACGCGATCCATCCGATCCACTCCTGCGCCCGCGGGCGGCGGGTCTCCAGGGCCGCGATGCGGATCACCAGCAGCACCGGCGCGCACAGAAACGGGACGAGCATCAGCCATTCGTCCGTGAGGAAGACGCCGACGTTCCGCGCGAGGAGCCCTCCGAACGGGGCGAACCAGCGCCGGGTCTCCTCCTGCGCCAGAAACCCCGCGAAGAAGAGCCCCGCCATTCCCGCCATCGCCATCGCCCGGCCGCTTCCAAAGCGCCTGCGAAGGGCCGAAAAGTCGACGCGTCCGTCGTCCATGCCGGAAGTCCCCATTCGATTGCGGCGCCCGGCGCGAGGGCATCGGGCAGAATGATACTATTGCACATACTCCGACTCACGCATGTGTCAGCGCCGGCGCAGGAGGATCGCAGGCTGGTTATCGCACTGGAGTTGCCACGTGACGCCGCTCGGGAGGTCAAGCCGGGCGAGGACCGGCGCGATGCAGGCGTAGTCGGCGGGGGTGCGGGCGAACACGACGATGCGCAGCGTCTTCCGCCCGTCCACGAAGGGCATCACCTCGGTCCGCGTACCCCCCTTGTTGAGCGAGGAGATGAGGCCCGACTCCTTCCTGAGATACTCGCGCACGAATCGCGTCTCGTCCGCGTTGCGGAGCCATAGCAAGACGACCGCCACGAGCACCCCGGCGCCCACCATGAGCAGCCAGAACACCGCCTTCCACATTCCGCGCGACATCCCTTGCCCTCCTCAGAACCGCCCGGCCGCCGCCAGTCGTCCTGAATGTAAGCCCTCCCCGCCTCCGATTCAAGCCGCAAGTTTTTCAATCAAACCTTTTTCGCACCGACTATCGCCTCTCTTGAAGTCACAAAGTGACGGCATTACGGCTTCTGGACGGACGGAAGACAGGCACACAATTGACTCCCCCCGCCCATAAGGCACTTGTGCAACCCCTTCGACTGCCCCCCCTGAACCTGGGCATAATAAATAGGGACGCAGGCTATTTATTATGCACTATACGCAGGAGATTCGCCAAAATGACGCGGTCTATGTAATCGTAACAAATAGCTCCCGTCCCTATTTATCCTTCGCTCAGGGGAGAGCGATCCGGGACTCTTCGAACGGGGCAGTTCGCTTTGCGGCCCGGGCCGGAAGAGCCCTTCAACCGGATCGAACGAGAAAGCACGATTATTCCTCGGCCTAACTGCTTTAGCTGCGCCATGTTACACGCCAACTAACGCTTCTGGCGTATTTTACTTGCCAAGAACAATTGCCTGAGATTAATAGTCGCCATGTCCACCCTCAGAAAAGGAGCCGGATCATGAATCAGCCCACGCACGCATGGCTGGCCGTGGAGGCGTATCGCAAGGTGAAGGCCTGCTCGACAACGCCCGCGGGCCAGAAAAAGAAGCTGGCCGGCCTGGCCAACCTCCTCGGGGCCAACCTGCAGGAGGTCGTCATCGCGGCGTGGCTGCCGGACGCGCTGATCAAGGACATGACCTATGGCCATGTTTTCAAGAACTCCGCCTACAGCGGCGATCAGGCTCCGCGGTTCACGCTGTCCAAAAAGGACCTGACCTGCCGGCTCGCCGCGGACGCCGCGGTGCCGAAGGCCGCGTTCGATCTCGTCCCCGACAACTGGTGGGCGCATCCCTACCGGGTGAAGCCGCTCGGCGGGCACCTCCCCGCCCGCGTCAACGCGCTCTGCCAGACGGCGCGCGACATGTTCAAGATGGGCAACGCGGACGTGACGGCCCTGACCGGCATCACCCCCGCCGGCGCCTCGTCGATCGACAAGGACATCCTCTATTCCCCGAGGAACCTCGCGGTGATGCTGTGGATGGCCAGCCATTATATCGCCGACGCCCACATGCCCTGCCACTGCGACAACCGGGCCTACTCCTCCACCTCAAAGCAGAAGACCCACGGCGGCATCGAGGACCTGTGGGGAAAGCAGGTACCCGAGGTCTTCCACGCCGGGACGATCCTGAAGATGAGCGCGCAGGACATCCTCGACGCTCCCCTGCCCAAGGCGTCGCAGTTCGCGGGGCTGAACTTCGGCAACGTGATCAACCCGTTGAAGAACGCCGGCGACCCGTGGCTCGAAAGCGTCTACATGTGTCGCGCCGCCTTCGCGACCTCGTTCGCCTGGGTGCCGCCCTCGGTGGCGGAGGTGGACAACCAGACCGCCGACGTCAGCCTCGATCGCATTCTGAAGAAGGACGGCTGCGGCGAGCAGGCTTTCTGGGACATCTCCCGCGCCGTCATGCTCGACGCCTCGGGCGCCATCGCCATGTTCTGGCAGGACGCCTGGTGCGACTTCGTCAGCCCGGCGAAACCGGCACCGTAAGCGATCCGTCGTCCGACGTCCGGGCGTCCGGAAGCGACCTGTTCAGGGAGAAACCCATGACCTCCGCCGCGGGCGAGAAGGAGCCTCTCGACGTCCTGTCCGTGATGAAGCTGGTCGGCGGCTTCGGCGTGCTCTGTTACGCGGCGGGCTTCGTGGTGGTCGCCATCTATTCCCAGATCTGGTCGTTCACGGGCGTGACGCTCCTGAACGTGCGGTACGTCGGCGTAGGTCTATGCTTCCTCATGTTCCTGGGCGTGAACGCGCTCCTGGCGTATTACTCGGGGCGCGTCGCCCTCGTGCTCCAGGAGCGGCGCCTCCCGCGGCATCCGCTCGCGGCGAGGAGTTGCTCCATGCTGCTCTTCCTCGTCGTCGCCGCCCTCGCCTCGGTGGCGCTCATCGAGGTCCTGGCCACGGGGCCGTCGTGGAACGCGTGGGTGCTGAAAGAGGTCGCGGCGCAGATCTGGAGCCAGGGGCTGCTTTTCATTGTCGGATGGCACGTCACGACGCTGGCGGGGATGTTCCTTCTCTTCGCCCTCCTCGAACGGAGGTCCGCGCCGGACGCGCGCGACCGCGTCCACGCCGCGGGATTGCTGGCCCTGCTCATCGCCGTGCTGTTCGTCATCGGAATAAAGACATATTCCAGGGTCATCTACCCGGTGATCAATCCCGCGTTCGGCGGCGCCCAGGTGACGGACGTCCAACTCCTGATCGACAAGATGAAGGTCCGTGAGGCAGGCTTGCTCGTGCCTCTCGAAGAAGGCGCCAGGAACGGCGAAGCCTGCTGGACGCGGACGCTGGAATTGGTGGACCAGAACGAGATGTCGTACTTCGTCCTCATCCCGGACAACGACGGCGGGTATTCGATGGGCCGCCAGATCGACAAGGCCCTCGTCGTCGGCCTCAAGGCCGCCACCGCCTCGTCCCTCAGCCCTCCCCCGCCGGCCCAGAAGGCGATCTTCCCCGAGGCGCCCCGGTAGCTCCTCGCCGAAGGTTACCGGACGCCTCCTACAGGTTGTGGCCGAACTGGAGGCAGACACAAAATTGACTCCTCCAGCCCGGGAGACCCTTGTGGAACCTCTTCGACCGGAACCCCGGAACCTGTGCTATTTCGGCCGAATTATGAGGGTTTTTGCGGGGCGAGAGGTTCCACTACTGGAACCTCTTCGACCGTGTCCGCGCTATTCGCGCCGCCCATCTCCTCGCCGTCGGCCAGCCGCCAGTAGAACTTACCGTCCCCGGGGTCCCTCTCTTTGACGACACCTATCGACTTGGCCACCGTGTGCAGCCACGATTCCGAGATGCCGCCGGCCTTCCCCTGCGCCAGGATATCCGTCGCAAGCTGACGCCCCGGTTGAAGGACGGCCCGCAGGAATTCGGCGGCCCGCTCGCCCTTCCTCTTGTCGCGCGGCTCGGAGGGCGCCTCCGTGAACGCGAGGCCGGTCGGGCCGATGGTGAAGCCGATGGGCGCGGGCTTCTCGGACAGGTTGTTCTTCACCTGCGCCAGCCGGCGGCGCGGGTCGGCGGGGTCGGGGCGGTCAACGGCCCAGACCGAGCGCGCGAGCTGGGCGAGGGCGCCGCTGCCGCGCAGGCGGTCGAGCGTCACGGCGTCCGGCTCGGAGGGAGATCGCTTTCTGAGGTGATGGACGACGAGAAACGCGGCGCCCGAATCGCGGGCCAGCCGCGCGAACCGCAGCAGCAGCACCCGGATGCCGGAGGAACTCTCCTCCCGGGCGTGGGCGCCCGAGAGGGAATCGATCACCACCAGCGATGGACGCATCTCCATGACACCACGGTAGAGCCGGCCCCAGTCGCGCGGCTCGTCGAGCGACATCTCCGCCAGCGTCGCGCCCGGCCCGCACGCCGCAAAGACCTTCAGCCCCTCCGTCGGAATCCCCCACTCCGCAACGCGCCGCCGCAAGATCGCCCCGGCGGCCTCGGTGTCGACGTAGAGCACCGTCCCGCCGGGCGACGCAGGCGCGCCGTCCGGCCACGCGCCGCCCGCAACCACTCGGCGGACGATCTCAAGCGCGAGCGCGGACTTGCCTTCGCCGGGAGCGGAGGCAAGCACGGTGAGGAACCCGCGCGGGAGCCAGCCGTCCCAGAGCCACGCCACGTCGGGAATCGTGGAGAGGACGTCGGCAAACCCCGAGATGCGCACGTCGTCGGTGACGTCGTCAAGCGATTCCGAGGCGAACCGCTCGATCTCCCCCAGGAGGTCCCCGGCGTGCATCGAATGAACGCGCGAGCGCCAGTCGTCGAGCCGACGGAGGATGCGCCGCTTGAGCCCGCTCTCGCGGACGTACGACGCGTAACTCATCGCGTTCGAGACGGCCTGCGCCGGGTCGCAGAGCCACGACATCTCATGGCGGTCCACCTCGCCTCCCCGTTTCGCCGCGTCGAGCGCCGCCAGGACCGAAGGCATGTCCACCTTCAACCCCGCCCGCGTCATCAGCTTCACCTGCACGAATAGCGTCCGCGCCATCCTGTCGGTGAAGTCATCCGATTCCAGCATCCGGAAGATATCCTCCCGGCACTCCGGCACGGATATCAGCGCACAGGCCGCCGCGCGCTCCGTCGGCACATCCACCAGCAAAGACGCCGGGTCCCATGTCATGACAGGCCTCCTGTTTCAGGTGACGCATGTATTATACACGGACTGACGCGTCCGTCAACCACAATTTGTGAAGTTTTATCTCCTTCTACAACAACGCATTACGGCGATTCTTGCCTGAATTACACCAAAGTGACTGACCGTCGTGTTTGATCCGCATGGCGCCATCCCGCTCCTTTCCTTCAAGCCTGTTGCACCCAAGCCCGATGATTAACATTGAATAGGGGCTTACTCTGCCCCGATTTCGCCCTCTCCGGGAAAGCAGCGAACAGACGTTGAAGGTTACAGGTTAGGTTACGGCCGAGCCGCCTCGGCCGGGCCTTGGCCATGACCTGTGACCTGCGACTTTCCTTTCGGAGAGGGAACGATGAAGTTCGAAGGCATTGTCGGGACATGCGATCTGCCCGACATCTTCCAGCTCATCTCGTCGAGCGGCCGGATCGGGGCCCTGGTGGTCACCTCCGGCCGGCGCAAGCGCCGGGTCTATTTCGGCGCCGACGGCATTACCCTCCCCTTCGACACGGAACACTCCGCGCGCCTCCTGGGTCAGATCCTCCTGGCGCGAAACATCATCACCGAGCCGCAGCTCCACTCCGCCCTCGAGCGGCAGCACTCCGCGAAGATCCCGGTCGGCGAGATCCTCGTCAACGCAGGCGCCGCCACCGAGGAGCAGGTGAGCGACGCGCTGACCTACCAGCTTCGCGAGGAGCTGTTCGACCTCCTGACGTGGGAGAAGGCGACGTTCGAGTTCGAGGAGGGCGCCCTGCCGCCGACGGGGGCCGGGCGCTCCTACGCCAAGTCCCCCGCCTTCAACACCGACGCCACGGTGATGGAGGCCGCCCGGCGCGCCGACGAGTGGAAGCGCATCCGGAAGGCCGTCCCCTCCGGCCGCGCGGTGCCGGTCGCAACGCCGGACGCCGCGTCGAAGCTGGACGCCGAGTCCGGCGACGCGACGCGCGACGTGGTGTCGCTGGCGGACGGGGCGTGCTCCATCGACGAGATGGTGCGCATCCTCGGGCGCTCGGAGTACGAGACGTTCGAGGCGGTCTACACCGGCATGCAGGCGGAGGCGCTGACGCTGGCGGACGCGCGGTCGCTGGCGGACCTGGCCGACGCGGCACTGAAGCTCGGCGACTCCGAGCGCGCCCGGCAACTCCTGGCGCACGCGACCGAGCTGGCCGGCGACGACGCGGAGCAGCGATACAACCTCGGCCTCCTCTCGCTCTGGGCCGGCGCCGAGAAGGACGCCGCCGGGCACCTCGACTTCGTCCTCGCGCAGCTCGTGGAGGAAGACCTCAAGCCCAAGATCGCCGAGATGCTCGACAGCGTCCGCGAGCAGTTCCCGGATTGCCCGTGGAGCTACGAGCGGCGGCTGAAGCTTCTGAAGCCGGCCAAGGATTTCGACGAGGCGTTGCCGATGGCCGAGAAGCTCCTCGCCATCTACGACGGCCGGCACGACGCCGAGACGATGACGCGGATGATGCGCTTCCTGAGACGCTTCACGACCCACACGCCGGAGCAGGCGGAGGGACTGGCGAAGCTGCTGGAATCCCGCGGCGACCGCGCGGCGGCGGCGCAGCACTATTTCCTGGCGGCGCGGCAGGCGCGGCTGACGCACCCGGCGCGCGTGGCGATGAGGCTGTGCGAGAAGGCCGTCGCGCTCAACCCGAGGCACGCGGACGCGAAGGCGCTTCTCGATGAGCTTTTCGCGGGCCCGAGACGCGAGCGGCGGAGGAAGATGGTCCTCGTCGCGTCGTGCGCCGCCGCGCTGATGATCGCCACGCTCGGGACGGTCCAACTCGCGCGGGAATGGTCCGCGTCCCGCGCCTTCGCCCGCACCGAAGCCGCCGTCGCGGCCCTCGCCGACAAGCACGATTATGCGTCCGCCGCGGCCGCGTGGGAGAATTTCGCCCGCGAGCACGCGCGGACCCTCCTCGCCCCGCTTGTCCCCGGGCGCATCGCCGAGATCGACAGCGACCGCGGGGCCTTCCTCGGCTCGCGTTCGGTGCTGCTGGCGGACCTGCGCAGCGAGGCGGAGGAATCGACGAAGGCGGGCGATTTCCCGTCGGCGACCGCGGCCTGGGAGAAACTCGCGTCGCTCGCGCCGACGCCGGAAGACGCGCGAAAGGCCGGCGCGGCCCTCGACGCCCTGCGCTCCGAGCGCGAGGCGTTCGACGCGAAGGTCCGCTCGGCCCGCGCGGCGGAGTCGGCGGGAAGGCTCGACGAGGCGGTGACGGATTACCTCGCCGCGAAGGCGTTTTCCGCGCGGCTCTTCGGCCGGGACGGAGTGACGATACCGCTCTCGGTGACGAGCGTGCCCGCGGGAGCCGAAGTGCTGCTCAACGGGCGGCCCGTCGGAGGCACCCCCGCGATCGTCCGGCGCGCGGCGGCCTCCGAGGTGCGCATCCGGCTGGAGGGTTACAACGAGGCCGTGCTCCGCATCGACGCGGACTCGGCGCGCGCGGCGTTTGCGGCGACGCTCGTGCCCTCGCGGGGCGCGGTGGCGTCGCTGGCGCTTGAAGGATACCTCGCGGCGGCCCCCACGGCGCTCGGCTCGACGGCGGTCTTCGCAACGCACGACGGAAGGCTCGTTGGATGGGACGTCGCCGGCGGCGCTCAGCTCTTCGACACGAAACTCGCCGGCGAGAGCGGCACGATGCTGGCGCCGGCCGCCGGGAAAGACCGATTCGTCGCCGCAACGCTCGACGGCCGCGTCCGCGGGTTCGACCGCGCGACCGGGCGCGAACTGTGGGCAACTCCGCCCGCGGGACTCCTCGCCGCGCCCCCGATCGTCGACGCGCAGGGCCGAGTCGTGGCCGCGCGCGTGGGCGGCGAGGCGGACCTCTTCGATATCGCCGACGGACACCCGCTCGGCACGCTGAGACTGCCCGTCTCGCCGCTGGGAGAGCTGCAAGTTGCAGGCGAGTTCCTCGCGTTCGCGGCCGACCCGGACACGCTCATCGCCTTCGACCCCGCCGAGCGCAAGACGGCGTGGAAGTCCCCCGCCGGCGGACGCATCGGACGCGGGATATGCGTGGCGGACGGGATGCTTGCCGCCGTCGTCGACGGACGCGGACTCGTCGCGTTCCGGATATCCGACGGCCGCCAGATGTGGACCCGCCCCGCCAGGGACGGCCGCCTCCTGCCGCCCACCGCGTCGGGATCGAGGATATTCCTCGCCTCCGCCAACGGGAAGGTCGTCGCCCTCGACGCCGAAAGCGGACGCGAACTCTGGAGCGCGTCGCTCGACGGCGCCGTGTACCTGGCCCCCGCCGCGGATGCGGACAGGGTCTACGTCGTCACGTCTCAGGGCCGGCTCACGTCGCTTCGCGCGTCGGACGGCTCGGTGGCGTGGAAGACGGACCTCCCCAGCGCGGCGGTATGGCCCGCGCTTCCCGCCAGCGGACGCGTGGTCATCGTCACCGAGGCCGGCGCGGCGCTGGCGTTTGAGAAGTAGCCGGAAATGGGCTTGTGACGGGCGGCGCGGTCGGTCGATAGAGAATGTGCCCCGGCATGGGGCTTGCTTTAGCTCATCAAATATGGAGCAAGGTGCGACCATGGCCTTCCATTCGATCAAAAACGTGATGTCCGCCTTCCGCTCGCGCACGGAGTCGCCGAGGGTCTTCGACGCGTCGAAGAAGATCAAGGCCCTCCTGCCCCACGACAAGAAGTCGGCGGCCGATTGCCTGGCTCAGGCGCTGGAGCAGTTCCCCGGACATTCGAGCCTCGAGGACATGCGCCATTTCCTCGGCCAGAACCGCCTCCAGGAACGCCTCGGCGAGCTGAAGACGGTCGTCGACGAGGCCCGCCGCGCCTACGTTCAGGCCGCGCGCGCGTTCGCCGACACCGACAACACCACGAAAGCCATCGAGTTCATCACCGGCGCGTTCAAGCGATTCCCCGAGTGCGCCGAGCTTCACCTCCTGCTGGGCGAAATCTACCTGCGCCGGTGGCTCGACGACCTGAACGTCGAGGATGGGGCGCTCGCGTGCGAATGCCTCGAACGCGCGGCGGCGCTGGACGGCACAACCCTGGCGGCGCGGCGGTACCTGGCGGGGTTCTACGCCCGCGCGGGGTGCTTCCGCAAGGCGACGGAGCTGCTGTCGTCGCTCGACGGCAAGAGCGCCGACGAGGAGGAGAACCGCTACATGCGCGAACTGGGGACGTGGTGCGCCCGGCGCGTGGAGGACTCGGCCGAAGAGGACCTCCCTGCACGGCTGGGCGCGGTGTGGGACGCCCGTGCTTTCGCGGCCGACTGCCGCGACTGGGCGAGGCCCCGGCCGCCCGTCTTCGCGCGCTGCGACATGAAGGGCGTCATGGTCCCCTTCGTCGCCCTCGAGGTCGTCGGCCGCCGCGCCGTGGACCTGCCGGGCGTGCAGGCCGTCGTCGTCCAGAACGCCGTGCGCAGCGAGACGATCCGCGCGGAAGGCTGCACGGTGGAGCCCTCGACGCTGGAGGGCGTGGTGCGCGGCGTCGCCGCGGCGGCCTCGGAAAGCTGCTGGCGGATGAAGCTGGGGCACGCGAAGCGCGTCGACCTGAAGACCTCGGCCGGACGCGCCAACCTCGTCATCTTCGCCGACTCGTGGACGGCGGTGCTCTTCGCCCCGGGCGTCGGCGACACGCAGGCCGCGATCGTCATGCAGCAGTTCCTCGATCACGTCGCCGAGAAGCTGGGAGAGATCCATGAACTCCATTCTTGAGAACCTGAACCGGTCCATCGGCGTCATCGGCTCGGCCGTGATGACCCCGGACGGAATGCTCGCCGCCTCGGCGATCTCCGACCAGCGGGACCAGGACGCCCTCGCGGCCATCGGCTCGTCGCTGGTGCTGTCGGCGGCGCGGTCGCTGAAGCTGCTCGGCGGCACGGCGCTCGACTCGCTCCTGGTCGAGGGCTCCCGCGGACGCATCCTGCTCGTCAACGCAGGCCCGGCGTATCTCGTCGTCATCACCGACTCCTCGCTGTCGCTCGACTCCGCCATGCTCGACGTCCGCGGGGCCGTGGAGAGGATTCAGCGCAAGATCAACCTGGACAAGTAACGATGTTTCACGCCTCTCCCTTTCAGGGGAGGCATGAAGAGACAGGAATCCAACGGAGGCACACGTGCAGATCAACTTCGGCGCGAGATCGGTGAGCTGCAAGATCGTCTACTACGGCCCGGGAATGTCGGGCAAGACGACGAACATCCAGAAGGTCCACGAGCTGACACCCGGGGCGTCGAAGAGCGACCTGACGAGCATCAAGACCGAGGGCGACCGCACGCTCTTCTTCGACTTCATGTCGCTCGACCTCGGCAAGGTGGCCGGGATGGACACGCGCTTCCAGCTCTACACCGTGCCCGGACAGGTCTACTACAACGCCACGCGCAAGCTCGTCCTCAGCGGGGCCGACGGCGTCGTCTTCGTCGCCGACAGTTCCCCCGACCGCATGGAGGCCAACATCGAGAGCTGGAAGGACCTCGAGGGAAACCTCGCCGAGCGCGGGACGTCGCTCAAGGACCTGCCCGTCGTCATCCAGTGGAACAAGCGCGACGTGCCGAACGCGCTCACCGTCGCGGACCTCGAGAAGAACGTGAACACGATCGGCGCCCCGACGTTCCACGGCGTCGCCTGCGCAGGAGAAGGCGTGCTCGAGACGCTGAAGTGCGTCTGCTCGATGGTGTGCAAGACGCTCAACGCGAAACAGCTCAAGACGGCGTCCAGCGAGAGGCCTCACGCGTCGGCGGCCCCGGCGGCCAATCCCGCCGCGTCGACGGCCTCCGCAGGCGCCGGTTCCCTGTCCTTCGCCCGACGCGTCAACAGCGCGTCCGCCGCGAGCAGCGCGTCCGCCGTCATGGATGCGCCCCCGGCGCCGCCCGCGCCCGCCGCTCCGAAAATGACGTCTCCCGCCGCCCCCGAGCCCCCGAAGGCCCGGCCGCGCCAGGTCGAGGCCGTCACGTCGATTCCGAAGGAGCGCGCATCGGGCTGGACCGCGAAGGAGATCGCATTCGTCGCCGCGGGCATCGTAGCGGCATTGGCCGCGGCGGGACTCGGCGCGGCGTGGCTGTTGGGAGCCCTTTAGAGAAACGCGGACGGGAGAGACCGGCCTGTCCCAAACGGTTTCACACACAAGGAGGAGAGCAATGGCGACGGACACGCAGTTGAAGCAGGCGCGGATGGTGTATTACGCGGAGGACATCCAGCTTCTGGAGCAGGTGCTGGACCGGCTCCTCGACCTGAGCCGCGCGAAACGCGCGATGCTCATCGACGTGGAAGGCCACATGGTCGCCAACCGCGGCCAGGGCGCCGACCACCTCGACATGCAGACCCTCTCGGCCCTCGTCGCCGGCTCGTTCGCCGCGACCAAGGAGACCGCGAAACTCCTCGGCGAGAAGGAGTTCTCGGTCCTCTTCCACCAGGGAGAGAAGGACTCCATCCAGCTCACGCTGATCGAAGACCGCCTGCTCCTGGGCATCATCTTCGACGACACCACGACGATCGGAATGGTGCGCCTCTACGCGACCGAAACCGCGCGGAAGGTCATGGACGTGATGAAGCGCCCGCACACGGACAAGCCGTCCGACGGCGCCATCAGCGACGCCTACGGCGCCTCGGTCGAGCAATCGCTGGACGACCTGTTCAAGAAGTGAGCTGTGGCTTATGCAGCTTATGTGGCGCACCCGCCCCCGGGTGCGGTCTTTGTTGCTTCTCCGGGATCTTGAGGCCGCCGATGGGAAACGGCAGTCACACCCGAGGGCGGGTGTGCCACATAAGAAGCGACAGGAAGCAGCAACCCTCACCGGGCCCGGTCCCTGCGGATCGGGCCTTTTCTTTCGCCCCGCTCCTTGCGCAGGATGCCTCCGTCGGGTATTATAGGGTAGTGGAAACGCACTCACGGAGGCCCCATGACCGCTCGATTCCTGTCCCTCGCCGCAGGCCTGCTGGCCGCCCTGGCGCTCGCCGGTTGCGGCGGCAAGTCCGAGACCAATCCGCCGGCCCCGTCGACGCCGACGATGATCCCGTCGCCCGACACGGCGATGCGGGTGCGCGCGTCGGTGCTGCTGGACACGACGAAGCTGCCGGACCTGAAGGACATGACGAAGTCGCTGGCCGATTATCGCGGGCCCGCGGGCATCGTCGTCGTCTTCGCCGACACGACCTGCCCGTTCGCCGGCGCCGCGCTCGGCGATCTGCCGAAGGTGGCCTCGAAGCTCGCGGACTACAAGATCGCCGCGATCGTCGTCAACATCGGCAATGAGAAATCGGACGTCCTCGCCGCCTACGCGAGGCGCAACACGGGCACCCCGGTCGTCTATGACGACACCGACGCGACCAAGAACGCGTGGACGGTGACGACGGTGCCGACGGTGGTGTTCATCAACGGCAACGGCCAGACGGCCTACCGCGGCGAGGCCCTGTGGAAGAACCTCGCCGGCGCCGTGGAAAAAGCCACCGGCTCCAAGCCCGGCAGCGTCGATTTCGGCGTCGCCGGCACGGCCGGCGGATGACACACCTGACACCCCCTGCGCCGTGGCGGCGCTTCTAACGACAACGGGCGTCCCGATGGGGACGCCCGCTTCTTTTGAGAAGAGGCAGAAGCCGAGCAGGAGAACAGGTGAGCAGGAGAGCAGGCGATCAGCATCCGCTTCTTCACCTGCTCGGCTGCTCTCCTGTTCTCCTGCTCACGCCGTCTCTTCTCGTTGTTTGTTGGCGGAGGTGAATGGGAATCGAACCCACCCGGGACTCTTTCGAACCCCACACTGGCTTTGAAGGCCAGGAGCACCACCAGGCACCGGTCACCTCCGAACAGCACTGACTGCTGACCCGTGACGCGTGACGAGCAACGAAAAGACCAGGTTCCCGATCGCTTCCGGCTGTTACCTGTCAGTCGTCATGCGTCACTTGTCCGACGCCTTCACCGCATTATAGAACATCATAACCGGGCTTCCCCCGAACGCAACGGCCATCCACGCGGCCTCGTCGATTTCGGCCTGGGTGAAGCCCATCTGCCGCGCCTTCTTGACGTGCGCCTTGATGCACGGCTCGCACTTGGCCAGCACGGAGAGCGCAATCGCAATCGACTGCTTCGTCGCGGCGTCAAGGGCGCCCGGCGTGTTCGTCGCGCGCATGAAGTCCGCGTATTTCGCCTGGATGTCTGCGCCCAGGTCCGCGCCCGCAGGAGCCTCGCCGCCCGAGCAGCACGCCTTATCGTTTGCCTTGTTCGTAGCCATCGCGCAGCACTCCTCTGAATGAGTTCCTGTCTTCTCGGACGGGTGGTGGGTCGGAGCCCCACCACCCAAACCAGAAGGCGTGGCGGGGCTCTGACCCGCCACGTCCGAAGTCGCGGCCATCTTCCGCGCGCCCGTCGATGAGAGATAGATACGGCCCTTGCCTTTGCCCGTCACGCGCCCGATGACCGAGGCGGCCTTCATCCCGGCGGCCTTGAGCTTCTCTACCACGGCGGCGGCCTTCTTCTCGGGCAGCACGATGAGGAGTCCGCCCGAGGTCTGCGGGTCGAGGAGCACGTCGAGCATCAACGGCTCAGCGCCGGGGCGCATCGTCACCGCGTCGGCCGACGACTCGCGGTTTCGCTCGACGCCCCCCGGCAGGATCCCCGCCTCGGCGCATTCGATCACCCCCGGCAGGAGCGGCACGTCGTCCCACACAATCTCCACGTCCACCCCGCTTGACGCCGCCATCTCGGCGAGGTGCCCGATGAGGCCGAACCCGGTGACGTCCGTACACGCGTGCGCCTTCGCGTCGAGCAGGATCTCGGAGGCGGCCTTATTGAGCATCGTCATGGACGCCGCGGCGGCCTCGGCGGCGCCGTCCGGAGCGCGGTCGATCTGGACGGCGAAGGCGATGATGCCGGTGCCGAGGGGCTTGGTGAGGATAAGCGCGTCGCCGGGTTTCGCGCCGGCGTTGGTGACGACCTTGCGCGGGTCGATGACGCCCGTGACCGCGAAGCCCGCTTTGATCTCCGCGTCCTTGATGGAGTGCCCGCCGACGACCGGCACGCCCGCCTCGCTCATCGCGTCCATGCCGCCGCGGAGGATGTCGCGCATCACCGAATCCGCGACGACGCCGATGGGAAACCCGATGATGGACAGCGCCGTCAGCGGCCGCCCGCCCATCGCGTAGACGTCGGAAAGCGAGTTCGCCGCCGCGACGCGGCCGAAGGTGTAGGGGTCGTCGACGGAGGGCGAGAAGACGTCCACCGTCTGCACGAGCGCGGTGGTCGCGTTCATCTTGTAGACTCCCGCGTCGTCTCCTGCGGCCATACCGACGAGGACGTTAGGGTCGTGGAGTTCGCTCAGGCCCTCCAGCGCGCGCTTGAGCGACGCGCGGTCAATCTTCGACGCGCAGCCGGCCTTCTCCACGAGCTGCGTCAGCCTCACCGGGCCCTCGGGCGCTTCCAGCCGCTCGCCCGCGCACAGGCAGACGTCCTTCTCCTTGAGCAGTTGACACGGGC
Organism: Planctomycetota bacterium; assembly: GCA_037439485.1. Lineage (GTDB taxonomy): Bacteria > Planctomycetota > DG-23 > DATKVD01 > DATKVD01 > JBBIVY01. Next base: position 18,798 of record JBBIVY010000015.1, read on the forward strand.
ACCCCAGCTTCGGGTCGCAGATGCAGTGCCCCAGCCGAATCGACCGCCCCATGATGCGCTTGCGCTTTTCGAGGTCCTTCGCCATTGCTCCGTCTCAGCTCCTGTCCCGAGGCCCGGAGTATTATACGCTACGACGGGGCTTCGTCAAAGGTTTGCCGCGTCGCGGAGGGCGCGGAGGTGGGTGATGGGGGTGGTGGGGACGACGCCACAGGCGGGGGCGAGCAGGCGGACGCCCTTTTCGGCGAGCGTGCGGGCGCGCTCGGCGACGCGGGAGGCGGGGCCGCGCTCCAGCAGGAAGGCGTCGACGTTGCCCATGACGAGCCAGGGCGGCCCCTTCGCGGCGAGGGCCGGCAGGCTCACCATCGAATCAAAGCTCATGGCGTCGGGCGTCAAAGCAAACAGCTCGCGCTCGATGGCCTTGACGTCGCCGCAGATGTGGATGATGACGGGTGAAAAAGGGGTCAGGCCCCCTGACGGCGTTAAGGGGCCTGACCCCTTTTTCACCGCCGAGACGAGCTTATGAAGCGCGGGCCGCGCGAAGCGCCCGAAGAGCTCGCCGCCGAGGATTTCTCCCGTGGCGGTCGGCTCGGCGATGCAGATGGCGTCCGCCCCGGCGTCGAGTTGAAGGGCGCCGAACTGCGCGAGGCCCTCCGTGATCTCGGCAAGATACGCGTCGACCACCTCGGGCCTCCGCCGCGTCCAGCGCAGGACCATCAGCGAATCGGCGAGCATCGCGAGGACCGAGAACGGCCCGACGAGGTTGCCGATGACGGGCAGGTCGGGTCGCTCGCGCCTGGAAATCCGAATCGCTTCGAGCAGCGTCGCAGCGCGTCCCGCGCGGAAATCGGGCTTCGAAAGCCTCCTTGTGCCGTCGGAGGCGAGCACCGTCCCACGCACCTTCGGCTGCGTGAGGTCATTGCCGAGGTCGACCGTGGCGCCCCATCGCTCCGCTTCGACGGTCATGCAAAACGGCATCGCGACGTTGTCGAACCCCGTCGCCCGCTGCATCGCCAGCGCCAGGCGCGCCATCGTCCCGGCGTCCCCGTGCGCATCGGCGAGGCGGATTCCCTCCGCCGCGAGGACCTCCGTCACGACGAGGCTCATCATCCCGCCCGGGCAGACCACCGCCGCGCGCGGGGTCTCTTCGCCGCGCAAAGCCTTAAGCAGGAGAGAACTCTCCGACGCTTTCATGTCTTCTCTCGCGCGCGGAATGACCAATGATCAATAACCACTTATCAATGAAACTCCAAACACCAAACGCCAATAAAGAAGGGCGAAGATCGGCGGACCTCCGTGACTGTCGGTCATTGCTGTTTGATCATTGGCGTTTCATTGGTCATTGATGATTGGTTATTGGTCATTATCTTTTCGCCTGCCGCCGCGCCACGTCGACCATGGCGTGGATATTGTCGGGCGGACTGTTGAGCGGCACCTCGCAGCCGGAGGCGAGGATGAACCCGCACGGGCTGTCGCCGGCATCGGCGAGGGCCTGTTCGGCTTCGCGCCGGACGTCCTCCACGGTGCCGCCGAGGAGCGTCTGGGCCGGGCGGACGCCTCCCATGATGCACACCTTCGAGCCCGCCTTGGCCTTCGCCTCCTTCAGGTCGATGACGTCCACGCTGAGGGCCGCGGCGCCCGATTCGGCCATCGACTCGATGATGCCACTCGTCCGCCCGCAGATGTGCAGCATCGGCGGCAGCTTCATCGACGCGATGTGCGCGAGCACCTTGCGATTCCCCGGCAGCGCGAACCGGTCGAACATCGCCCGGCTCAGCACCGACCCCGACGCGACCGGGTCGACGAGGATGGGAATGCCCCCCGCCTCGATCACCGCCTCGGCGAACGCGCAGCCGACGTCCGCCGAGAGGTCGAGGAGGTCCTGCGCCAGCTCGGGATTCTTGTAGAGGTCGCGCGCCAGTTGCGCCGTGCCGCGGAGGCCCGCCGCGAGCGTAAACGGCGACGAGAAGCAGCACGAGACGAACACCTCGTCGCCGACCTGGTCGACGCAGCGCCGGATCGCGCGGAGGTAGACGGGGAGGCGCCCGGCCTTGCGCACGTCGATGCGCGAGAGCTTCGCGAAATCCTGCGGCTCGGCGACCACGGGCTTCTCCACGCGCGGGACGTCGTCCTCCGGGAAGAAGAGCCGCGTGCCCATCGCCTCGGCGAGGATGCCGGTGTCGGAGAAGATCGTGATGAGGTCGTGGCCGTATCGGCGGTACGACGCCACGTGCGCGCGGCCCATCGCGTCGCCGTCGGTGGCGTGTTGCTTCACCGTGATGCCCGTGACGCGCGCCGCGTGATTGAGGATCAGCGGCACGCACACGACACGGTCGATAGGCTGTCCCGAGAGAAACGCGCCGACGCGCTGTTTGGGGTTCATTGGCGCGCCTCCTGCCATGCGTTCGCGATCCGGATCGCGTCCATGGCATTCACGCCGAACGCATCCGCGCCGATCTTCTTCGCGAATTCGGCCGACACCGGCCCGCCGCCGATCATCACCTTGAACGATTTCGCCAGGCCCGCCTTCTTCAGCTCGTCGACGAGATGCGCCATCCCGGGCATGGTCGTGGACATGAGAGTGGAGACGGCGATGATGCCCGTCTTCAGCTCGCGCGCCCTGGCGACGAACGCCACGATGGGGACGTCGTTGCCGAGGTCGTGGACCGGATAGCCCGCCGCTTCGAGCATGAGCTTCACGATGTTCTTGCCGATGTCGTGGATGTCCCCCTCGATGACGCCGATGATGACGGGTGGCCGGAAGAAGGGGACTGTCCCCCTGACGCCGTTGGGGGGACTGTCCCCTTCTTTCGGCAGGTGAGGCTTGAGCACCGCAATCGCCGAGTACATCGCGTCGGCGCAGAGGAGAATCTCCGGGACGAAGTAGACCCCCTTGTCGTACTTTTCGCTGACGACCTGCATCCCCTTCGAGAGGCCCTCGGTGATCGCCTCGTAGGGGTCGATGCCGGCTTCGAGCGCGGCGTGCGCGTTCCGGACGGCGGCCTCCTCGTCCATCGCATCCACGGCGGCGGCGAGCGCCGCGAGGATGGCGTCGCGCGGCGAGGGCGTGTTCGGCGTTGCGGTCATCACGTCTCCTTCATCTCGGAAGGGGTACAAAGAACCGGGGAACGCGTCAGGCGTTCCCCGGGATGCGTGGACATGGAATGGGCGACACGAGGGTCACTGCACCGTGAACGAGCCCTCCTCGACCTTGCATTCGAAGGGTCCCAGGTTCGCCTTCAGCTTGATCGTGAACTCGCCGTTGAAGTCTTTTGGTACTCGCCACGAGTACGAGCAGGTGCCCGATCACCCATACTCGAACTGGCCCTCAGCAAGGACCTTTTTGTTCGAGTCGATGATCTGGAAGTAAGGCAGCGGGGCCTTCTTCAGTCCCGCCGTGGCGCCGCCCATGTAGAGCTCGCCGTTCTTGCCCGTCTGGGTGAAGGAGACCGGGACGACGGTGTCGCCCGTCTTGGTCTGCTGCGAGCGATAGACGAACGGCTTGAGCGTCACGGGGCCGCCCGCGTCGATCTCCGTCGTCTGGCCCTTCGTCACCGTGATGCTGGCCAGGTCGCCGAGTTGCTTCTTCACGCCCTCGAGCTTCCACACCGTGCCGTCCTTCGCCTGACGCATCACGAAGTAGTTCTCAGGCTTGTAGGTGCCCTCGTTCAGGGAGATGCCCTTCCAGGTGACGTCGATCTTCTGGCCGGCGACCATCTGCAACTCGATGATCGTGCCCACCTCCTTGGTCTTGAGCACACCCGTGTTCTTGGCCGCGGTCCAACCGGCGGTCACGATCAGGGCGGTCGCCACCGCGCACAAGACAATCTTCTTCATGGCCATTGCCCCCCACTGAACTGATGCAGGTGTCGGCCCAGACGCTACGCGCGCGCCCGTTCTTAACATCAAGTTGATAAATTTTAGATCGCCCGTCCGGGACTGTCAACCCAAATGGGCGAAATTACGCAAAAATCCTGATTGCTGCCTCGCCTTGCCCCCCTACGGCGCACACCGCGAGGACGAGCGTCCCCCGCTTCATCCACGGCCGAATGCCGGCTCTCTGCCTAACTCGTATGCCAGATTGCACTTATGAGGTCCCATTGCCGAGCCACAAACCGCACCAACAACCATGCTAGTCGCCCAGCCGCTCCGCGGTCGGGGCAAACGGCTTCTTTCGTCGAACCTTGATTGCCGGGGCGGACCTCGGTAAGATGCGTCCGGGGGTGACCGAATGGACCACAAAGAGCGAATCATCGACGCCGCGCTGGACGACGGTTTCATCGGCATGACGCTGAGCGGGGCCGCGGGGAAGGCGAAGCCCCGGTGGCTGCGGGTGCGCGTGCGGCCGGTGGAGATTCAGGGCGAAAGGCTCCTCCAGTTCTCGTGCTTCGACGAGAAGAAGGACGTCACGAAGAATTTCCCGCTCGGCGAGTCGGCCGCGAAGCTGGCCGAAATGCTCGCGGAGCCGTTCTCGCACGTCGAGCTTCAATCGACCGAGGGCGACCTGCACGTGCGCATCACGAAGAAGGGCAAGGCGCTCATCAGCGAAGGAAAGCCGTCGAGCCCCGCCGCGCCCGGCCTCGCCCACGACCGCACGAAGCGCCGGCTCATCGCCGACGACGACCCGCTCTGGCGCGCCCTCGGCATCGCTGGCACGGACGGCCGCGTCCTCCCCAGCTCGCGGGGAAAATTCACCCAGGTCAACGAGTTCCTGCGCCTGCTCGACGAGGC
>JBBIVY010000015.1:23625-28078 GCA_037439485.1 Planctomycetota bacterium
GCATCCTCGACGCGGGTTGCGGAAACGCCTACCTCACCTTCGCGGCGGCGCGGCATCTGTCGGGCGCGCGGGTGATCGGGGTCGACACGAACGCGGAGCTTGTGGGTCGGTGCTCGGCGCTCGCGAAGGATCTCGGGTGGAAGGAGATGGACTTCCGCGTCTCGACCATCGCCTCGGCCGCGGTCGATCCGCCGCCCGACGTGGTGATGTCGCTTCACGCCTGCGACACGGCGACCGACGAGGCGATCGCTCGCGGAGTCGGGTGGAAATCCCGCGTCATCCTCGCCGCGCCCTGCTGCCAGCACGAGCTGCATCACGCGCTCGAAAGCGCCGCGTTCGCCGGGCTCCTCGGCCACGGACTTCTCCGCGAACGCCTCGCCGATATCCTCACCGACGCGCTGCGCGCACTCGCTCTGGCCGTCTGCGGCTACCGCGTCGCCACGTGCCAGTTCGTCTCGCCCGAAGCCACCGGAAAGAACCTCCTCCTCCGCGCCGTCCTCGTCCGCGCCCCCGGCGACCCCGACGCCGTCCGCGATTACCTCGCCCTCCGTGATTTCTGGAACGTCACCCCCGCCATCGAGCGGATGCTCGGGGAAAACTTCCGCGGTCTCCTCTCGCCGTGCTGAGTGCCCCACTACACAGCTCCGCCCCGACAGGCGTCGCCGGGGCGGGGGTTACCTTACGTCATGCAGGCTTTCGAGGCCGATGATCTCGAAGGGGCTGGGGGGCATGATGAGCTGAAGCTGAACCCGGCCCGAAAATCCGCTCGGTACTCGCCACGAGTACGCGCAGGTGCCGCCTCATCCCAAGGCAAAGCGGCCCGAGTCGAGCAATCGGCCCGAGTCGCTCGCGATCCGGAACTGCGGCGGCTCCTGAGCACGGCCGTTCAGCGTCATGTTCGCCGTGTACTTCTCTCCCGCCTGGCCCAGCACGACGAAGTTGACGTTCTGGCCGGCGTCCGTCTTGAACATGTTCGCCTTCGCCACGAACGGCGGGCCGACGCGCGCCGAGAACGTCTGCGAGGCCCCCACCTCGAACGAGGAATAGGCCCCCGTCTCGTGGGCGGCCATCCGCCAGACGCCGCCCATGCGGTCGGACTGCACGGCGCGAATCTCCACGGCGGCATACCGCCCGGCGGGGATCTGCCAGCGGCCGGGGGCGCCGGCGAGGCAGCAGGCGCCGTTCTCCGACCAGAGCACGATCTCCGCGTCCGCGGTCCCGGCGTCTATCGTCCCCATCGGCGGATCGGCGCGGCCCATCTCGATGCTCGACCCGTCGGGGGCGACCTTCACCGACCACCAGGCCCCGCCGATCCGGATCATCTTCCCCAGCGGCTGCACCTCGCACGACTCCAGGCTCCCGTCGAAGACGCCGTCGCCGTTGAGGTCCACGGCGATGCGGTCGTAGTTCCTGTCCGCCAGGTGAGCCGGGGTGAACGTGCCGTCGAACCGCCCGTCCATGTCGCCGTCCGACACCGCGACGAGGTAATCCTTGCCGTCGAGCCTCACGTGTCCCGAGCGATAGCCCGCGGGCCGCACCGCGACGCGGTCTTCATAGACGCGGAACTGCACGCGCGCAACCGGCCCTTTCGCGCTTGCGACGGCTACCGGGCCGAACTCGTTGAACGCCCCGCCCGGCAGCGAGCGCGACGCGTTGAGCGTGGTCATCTTCGACAGGTCGCGCTCGGTATCAACATAGAGCACCGAGCGTTCCATGCCCATGAAGCCGACCAGCACCTCCCGCCCCGCGACGGGCGCGCGGAACCGCCTCAGTCCCGCGGAGGCAGACCGAGGCGCGCCGGGCTTATAGTCCGTCGCGTTCACGAACCGGTCTTCGGCCATCATCGTGGGGTTGCCGGGGGCGGCGCCGTCGTGCCAGGCGAGCGGGAAGGTCCCCTGCGCAAGAACAGCGGGACAAGAGGCCAGAATGAAGAGCGCCGCAAGAGCCTGCCTCATGACATCCCCTCCAAGGCACAGACTCCGCCCCTTTCTTCTACCCCAAAACACGGGCGCAGGGATGCGGGAAAACCGGAAACTTCGAGGGCGTCTTGATTCCCCCTTCCCGCCGAGTTAGAATGTGTGCTCCTGCGCAGGCGTGATCGAACCCGTCGAGAGGACCCGAGCCATGACGAACTCCGGCGAGAACATGCTGCGGAAGCTCCCCGCCGTGGAAGAGGTCTGCAACGACCCCGAGGTGGCGAAGGCGTCCGCGGGCGTGCCGAGGCGGATCGTCGTCGAGTGCGCGCGCGCCGCGGTGGGCCGGATGCGGAAGCTCATCCTCGAGCGCACGTGCGCCGGGGCCGACGAGGAGGCCGTCCGCCGTGACACCGCGAGCATCGCCGCCGGGCTGATCGCCGAGGCCTCGCGTCCGCATTACGCCCGGGTCATCAACGCGACGGGGATCATCCTGCACACCGGCCTCGGCCGCGCGGTGCTCGCCGAACGCGCGCTCGACCAGATACGAGACGAACTTGCGGGCTACTCGCTCCTGCAGCTCGAAACCGAGGGCGGCAAGCGTTCGAAGCGCGACGAGCGGATCGAGTACCTGCTGAAACTCCTCACCGGCTGCGAAGCGGCGACGGTCGTCAACAACAACGCCGCGGCGACGATGCTGGTGCTGAACACGCTCGGCAGGGGACGCGAGGTGATCGTCTCGCGCGGGCAGCTCGTCGAGATCGGCGGGTCATTCCGCCTGCCGGATGTCATGTCGGCGAGCGGCGCCACGCTCGTCGAGGTGGGCACGACGAATAAGACGCATCCCAGGGACTACGAGCGCGCGATCACGCCGAACACCGCGGCGATCCTGCGCGTTCACCCGAGCAACTACAAGGTCGTCGGCTTCGCGGAAGAGGTGCCGCTCGACGAGATGGTGAAGATCGCGCACGCGGCGAAGCTGCCGCTCATCGACGACGTGGGTGCCGGGGCCCTTGTCGACTTCTCGCGGTTCGGGTTCGCGAAGGAACCGACGCTGCCGGAGTCGGTGGCGTCGGGCGCGGACGTTATTCTATCGAGCGCGGACAAGCTCATCGGCGCATCGCAGGGAGGGATCATCCTCGGCGGCGCGGAGATTATCGAGAAGATTCGCAAGAACCCCATCGCGCGGATGGTGCGCGTGGGCAAGCTGACGCTGGCGGCGCTCGAGGCGACGCTGATGCTCTTCCTGGACGAGTCGCTCGCGATGAAGGAGGTGCCGACGCTGCGGATGCTCCGCCGGCCGATCGAGGAGATATCCGCCCAGGCCGACCGCATCGCCGCGTCGCTGAGGTCGCGCGCGAAGGGCTCGTCCGTCGAGGTCGTCGACGGATATTCGCAGATGGGCTCCGGCTCGCTTCCCGAGCAGAATCTCCCCACGCGCCTCGTCGCGGTCAAGCCCGGCCGCCTGAGCCCCGACGACCTCGCCCAGCGCCTCCGCGATCCCGACTCGTCGGGACCCGCCGTGTTCGCACGCATCCAGAAGGACACCCTTCTCCTCGACCCGCGCACGGTGCTTGAAGGCGAAGAAGACGGGCTCGTCAATGCGGTGGCCGCGGCACTGGCGTGATCTTGGCTTTTCGGAGTCCCATCATGACCCATCCCCTGTTCGACCGCTCGAAACTCACGGTGTTCCCGCTGGCGAAACGGAAGAATCAGCTCGTCGCCCAGAAGGTGATGATCTCGCCGGAGAAGGCGCTACGGCAGAAGGCTTCGCGCATCGAGGCGGTGACACGGGCCGCGGAGAAGATCGCCGCCGCGCGGAAGGCAGGGGCGCCCGTGATCATGGCCTTCGGGGCGCACGCGATCAAGAACGGCCTCGCGCCGGTCATGGCCGCGCTCGCGGAGGAAGGCTGGATCACGCACTTCGCCACCAACGGCGCCGGGAGCATCCACGATTGGGAGTTCGCATTTCTCGGCCAGACCGGCGAAGACGTCCGCGCGAACGTCGCGACGGGGTCGTTCGGGCTCTGGGACGAAACGGGCAAGCTCATCTCGCTCGCGGTCGCGGTCGGTGCGCTGGAGAATAGAGGCTATGGCGAATCCGTCGGCGCGCTCATCGAAGACGAACAACTCGTTATTCCGAAGAGACCCGTCGGGTCTGCGGCCGAAGTCGCGGAGCTTGCGGAGGTCGTCTCGTCGGCGAAGGTGAAGCCCGGCAAGCTGAGCGTCAAGCACCGCTGGAAACGCTTCAGCCTCCAGGCCGCCTGCTTCCGGCTCGGAGTGCCGTTCACGGTGCATCCGAGCATCGGCTACGACATCATCTACACGCACCCCGCCGCGTCGGGCGCCGTCTACGGCCGCGCGGGATACCGCGATTTCCTTTCGTTTGCCGAATCGGTGCGCAAGATCACCCGCGGCGTCTACCTCAGCGTCGGCTCCGCGGTGATGAGCCCGATGATCTTCGAGAAGGCGCTTTCGATGGCCCAGAACGTCGCGCTCGGCAGCGTAGGTCGGACATTCTTGTCTGACCCGTCTCGGAC
>JBBIVY010000015.1:28178-44546 GCA_037439485.1 Planctomycetota bacterium
CCACAGGCAGCCTCTCGGGCCACTCCATCTTCGTGGTCGATATCGCCCCCTCGTCTCACGACTGGCGGACGGCTGAGCCCCCCGCCGATGACCCCGGCTATTACCTCCGCTACTGCAAGACCTTCGCCCGCATGGGTGGCCAGATGGAGTACGTCTCTTTGGACAATCGCGCGTTTGTTGTGGGGCTATACCGTGAGCTCCACGGACACGCTCTGTGATTTTAGATTTTGGATTTTGGGTTTTGGATTGAAGGCCAAGCGGAAAGACCGTCCGGACTGGTTCTTTCGGTTTCCGTGGCAGTAGTCCAAAACCCAAAAGCCAAAACCTAAAATCGCTGCCAACCGGCGCGATTCGCGCAGAAGGCTTCTGTTCGGATAGAAAGATGCCCGCTACCCAGATCAACATCACGCTCGGCACCGCCGGTCACATCGACCACGGCAAGACGGCCCTCGTCAAACTCCTCACCGGGTGCGAGACGGATCGGCTGAAGGAGGAGAAAGAGCGCGGGATGTCGATTGAGCTGGGGTTCGCGCCTTGCACGCTGGGCGATCTGGAAGTGGGCATCGTGGACGTGCCGGGGCACGAGCATTTCATCAAGACGATGGTGGCGGGCGCCACGGGCATCGACGGGGTCATGCTCGTCATCGCCGCGGACGACGGGGTGATGCCGCAGACGCGAGAGCACCTCGACATCCTGACGCTGCTCGGGGTGTCGCGGGGAATCGTCGTGCTGACGAAGATCGACCGCGCGGACGCGGCGCGGCAGGCCGAGGTGCGCGCGCAAATCGAGGAGCTGACGCTCGGCACGTTCCTCGACGGCGCCCCCGTGCTCGGCATCAACAACCTCACCGGCGACGGCTTCTGGGAACTTTACGCGGCGATTCAGAAGCTCGTCGCGTCGATCACGCCGCGAAGCGCCGCCGGGGTCTTCCGCATGCCGCTCGAACGCGGGTTCTCGATGAAGGGGCACGGCACCGTCGTCTCGGGCGTCCCGGTCACGGGCTCCGCGAAGGTCGGCGACGAGATCGTGCTGCTCCCCCATAACGAGACCGGGCGCATCCATTCCATCCAGGTCTACGGGCGCGAGTCGAGCGAGGCTCGCTCAGGCCAGTGCGCGGCGGTCAACGTGCGGCATTGGGAGTGGTCCGAAATCCAGCGCGGGTCGGTCGTCGCAACGCCGGGATACTTCGAGCCGCGAATGTGGTATCTCTGCCGGCTGAATCTCCTCGAACGCGAAGGCCGATTCCTCAAGAACGCCGCGGAGGTCAAGTTCCACACGGGGACGAGCGAGGTGCCGGCGACGGTGTATCTGCTTGGCGTTTTTGATGCAGGGGGCTCCCGACGCGTCGGGATGGCCCCGTCTTCCGAACCGGAGAAGACCACCGGGCACACGGGGCCTCCCCCGAACGAAAGAAACACGGGCGGACACATAGGTCCGCCCCTACAAAGAGACGCCGTCGCGAGGGCTGGCGAGGAATGGCTCATACAAATCCGCACGAACGAGCCGATCGTGGCGGGTCCGAACGACGGGTTCATCCTGCGGCTCGCGTCGCCTCCCGAAACCATCGGGGGCGGCAGGATCGTCGAGGCGATCGACGGGAAGATCAAGCGCACGCGCGAGGACGCCGTCGCCGACGCGAAGCGCCTGGCCGAGGCGGTGCGGTCGGAGGAGACGTTCGTGGAGTTCGCGGTCGAGAAGGCCCCGCGGGCCGCCGCGGATGAGAAGGAACTCGTCGTCCGCACGAAGCTCCTGCCGCCCCGCGTGGCGGAGCACGTCGCGAAGCTTGCGCGCGAAGGGAAGATCTCCGAGATCGCCCGCGAGCTATGGATGCACCAGGACACGCTCGCCGCGCTCGGAGCCGGCATCCTCGCGGCGCTCGCGGAGTTCCACCGCGCATCGCCGGAAAGTCCGGGGATGACGCCCATCGAGCTTGGGGCGAAGCTCCGAATCGAGAAGGCGGCGCTCGCCGCGACGATAAAGTCGCTGGCGTCCGCGGGAAGCATCGCGGATCGCAACGGACGCCTGGCACTCTCGACGCACCAGAGCGCCTTCAGCGATGCGGACCGGAAGCTCCTCGATGCGCTGGAGAAGCTCTTCCGAGAGTGCCCGTTCAACCCGCCGGCGGCCGACGAGGCTTATGTAGCCCAGCCGCCCTCGGCTGGGGCTGTTTCTTCTTTGAAGCCGCAAGAAGAAGGAGCAAACACACAGGCGAGGGCGCCTGTGCCACACAAACAGGAGACACAGCCGGGGGCGGCTGTGCCACATAAGCTACATAAGCAACAGAAACAGGTCGAGCGGGCGCTGAAGCTGCTGGTCGAGCACGGCACGCTGGTGCGCGTGGCGCCGGACCTGCTCTTTCACAGGGACGCCGTCGCGCGCGCGAGGGAGATTCTCGTCGAGACGATCCGCAAGGAGGGCTCGCTCGAAAGCGTGCGGTTCAAGTACCTGCTCGGCACCACGCGCAAGTACGCGATTCCCCTGCTCGACTACTTCGACTCGGTCGGGTTGACGGTCAATCGGAATCACACACGGCACTTGAAGACCTGACGGTTGGATTACGTCCAGAGGTCGACGCCCAGCCTTTGGGCGCGGCGGAGGACTTCGCGCTTGAGGGGTTGGCGTTCGGAGAGGCACACGCGCGTCCGGCGGAGTCCGTCGCCGAGGCCGGAGAAGAAGTAGCCGAGCGCGCGATGCCGGAAGGAGAGCGTGAACGCGCGCCAGAGCTTGGGCGGAAGCATCATGATCCACTGGCTGATGCGAAGGGTCCTGAGCGACAGCCACAAGGCGTTGCGCACGTTGAAGTAGACCTCGCGGCGGAGGTCGCGCGCCTGATGCGGGTCGGCCGAGGGATGATACACCGCGATGTCGCCCCGCAGGAAGATCCGCCACCCGGCGTTCATCATCCTCAGCGCCAGGTCCGAGCCGAGGTGCATGCGGAAGAACAGCTCGAAGAATCCGCCCGTCTCTTCGAGCGCCTTGCGCCGCGCCGCGAATGCCGCCGTCGCGATCCTCGCCGTCTCCACCGCCGCGTCCGGACGCTGCGCGCCGGAGACGTCGAACTCCTTGTCCTCCGCCAGCGGATCATACACCCGCATCACCACCGCCCCCGCCTTCTCGTCCGCCTCGAACTGCGCCACCAGCGACGCCGCCGCGTCGTCCTCCGCCAACCAACAGTCGTCGTTGAGGAAGACGATATAGTCGCCCTTCGCCTCGCGCCAGCCGCGGTTGCGCCCCGCGGCAGGACCGACGTTCTCGGGAAGCGTCAGGAGCTTCACATTGGGGAATCGCGCGCTTATGGCATCAGAGGTCCGGTCGGATGAACCGTTATCGACCGTGATAATTTCCTTAGTGGAATACGTCTGCGCAAGGCACCTCTGAATCGCCCGCAGGGTTTGCTCGCGGCGATTATAGGCGAGGACAACAAATGAGACCATAGGCAAAGGCATGGAGCCCCCATTACGGTCTCAGCGCAAACCGGTGCACCACGCAAGTGACCCTAATCTATACACCGCATTTCGAGAAATGCAACCTGTATAAGCGCCCTCTCCCCGGAATTTGCTGAACCTGCCGCGCCCGCGGAACGCTTTCAACACTTGAAGAGACCACTTCGCGGGAGGAATCCATGGGCATCGCGGCATCATCGGCGCCGGCACTCCTCGTCGACCGGCTCACCAAGAGCTTCCAGCACGGCAACGAGACCATCGAGGCGGTCAAGGACGTCAGCATCCGCGTCAATCCGGGCGACTTCGTGGCGGTGATGGGCCCGAGCGGCTCGGGAAAGAGCACACTCCTGAACGTCGTGGCCGGACTGACCGCCCCCACCGAGGGAGCTGTCCGCATCAGCGGACTGAATCTCTTCGACATGAGCGACCACGAGCGAACGCTCTTCCGCCGCAGGCACATCGGCCTGGTGTTCCAGTCGTTCAACCTGATTCCGTCGCTGACGGGCGAGGAGAACATCTCGCTGCCGCTGCTTCTGGGCGGAGAGAAGGTCCCTGCGGAGCGCATGGCGACGCTGATCGAGCGGTTGGGCCTCGATCGGGTGCGCTCGCGCCGGCCGGACTCGATGAGCGGCGGCGAGCAGCAGCGCGTGGCGATCGGCCGGGCGCTGGTGACGGCGCCCTCGCTGATCCTGGCCGACGAGCCGACGGGCAGCCTGGACTCGGTGAACGGCCGGAAGCTCTGCGAGAGCTTCGCGCGCCTCTGCGCCGAGGACGGGGCCGCGGTGCTCATGGTGACGCACAATCCCGCCGTGGCGTTCTTCGCGGAGCGCACGGTGGTGCTTCACGACGGCCGCGTGGCGCATGAATGCCGCTCGAAGGATTACGGCTCGGTGCAGGAGTTCGCCGGCGACTGCCTGGCCCACAGCGAAAGCGGCCGGGAGGCGGCCTCGTGAGAAAGCTCCTTGTCCTGGCGAGGCTGGTGCTGGAGGACAACGCGAAGAGCTGGGGGCGAACGACCCTCGGGCTCCTGGGCGTGGCGGCGTCGGTATGCCTGGTCGTCTGCGTCATCCACGGGTTCGACGCGACGAGCAAGGGCATGCAGGAGGCCTCGAAGAAGCAGACGGTCCACTACGACGTGATGGTCTCCACGCGCGAGCGGATGCAGCCCGAGATCGACCCGGCGCTGCTGGAGGCGCTGCGGAAGGACCCGGCCGTCGCCCGGATGGACGAGACCATCCGTTCGCGCGTGAGGATCGTCAAGCCGGAGATGGACATGCCGGGCCCGTTCAGCGGCGGTTCGCTGATGGGCACCGCTCAGACGGCCGCGCCGGGCGAGGTAGCGAAGGGCCGCTGGCTTGCGGAGAAGCCCGCCGCGCCCGAGACGGTCATCTCCGAGTCGTTCTCCGGGCGCCGGAAGCTCTCCGTCGGCGACAACGTGACCCTCGGCGGCTCGGGCGGCGAGGTCGAGCTGGCCGTCGTCGGCGTGCTGAAGAGCGAGGGCGGCATGGGGATGGGCCGTATGCCCGGGCCGATGGGGCCTCCGGGCGGGGCCGACCTCTACGTCTCGCTCGACGTCGCCTCCCGGATCAACGGCTTCTCCGGCCGCGTCAACTCCGCCGGCATCGTCCTCAAGGATCCCGTCGGCGCCGCCGCTTTCGTGAAAGACTGGGCCGCGAAGGCCTCCGAGGCCTCCCCCGCCGCCTCGCTCCGTTCCATGCGCATCACCGGCGACGAGCAGGAGGCCATGAACGAGCGCATGTCGGGCATGATCCAGGCCCAGGAGACGAGCGCCGCGATGCTGGCGTTCGTCGCCGCGGCGTTCATCATCTTCACCACCCTCAGCGCCGCCGTCCGCGAGCGCACGAGGCAGCACGCCATCCTCCGCGCCATCGCCCTCTCGCGCGCGCAACTCGTGGCGATGATCGTCTTCGAGGCGGTGCTCTTCTCCGCCGTCGGCTGGGCGCTGGGCCTCGTCCTGGCGAAGGGCCTGCTCGTCGCGGGCCACGCGCTGGCAAGTGCGCCGCTCACGGGCCAGCTCCAGAGAATCTTCGGCACCGACCTCTTCCGGGAAGGCCCGATCGGGCAGTCGGCGGTCCTCTTCTCCCTGGCCGCGGCGGTGGCCGGGGCGCTGGCCGCGGCGGTCCTGCCCGCCTGGCAGGCGGCCCGAACGAAGCCCGTCGACGTCCTGAGCGACCAGGAGCAGCCGAGGAACCGGCGATTCCCCTGGGTGCTCGTGAGCGTCGGGCTCTTCCTCATCGTCCTTAACCCCGTCATCGTGTGGCTGGCGCGCTACGAATCGGTGCGGCACGTGCTGGCCCTGGCCGCCGGGCGCCGCGTGGGGTTTGCGCCCCCGCTCTGGGGCTGCGTGGCGATGATCGCCGGCTTCGCGATGATCACCCCGCTGGTCATCCGCATCGCCGACGTCGTCTTCGGCAGGCTGCTTGCGGCGATCTTCGGGCTCGATTCGCGGTTCCTCTGCGGACAGCTCGCGGCGAACGCCTCCCGGACCATCGGCACCACCATCGCCATGGCGACGGGACTCACGCTCTTCGTGACCATCCAGGTCTGGGGCTACTCGATGCTGGCGCCCTTCACGCCGGACAAGACCCTGCCGCGGATGCTCGTGTCGATTCTGCCCGCGGGCCTTCCGGAGGACGCGACGGGGGAAGTCGCTTCCACGCCCGGCGTCGTGCCGGGCGAATGCCTGCCGACGATCGTCGAGCAGCCGAAGCTCACCGACGACATGCTGAAGTCGAAACCTTTCGCGACGGTCGCCGAAGACCAGCAGCACATCCTCGTGATGGGCGTGGACCCAGCGAAGGCGTTCGGCGGGTCGAAGCCGGTGATGCCGCTGAAGTTCGTCCAGGGCGACCGCGAGGAGGCCGCGAAGAAGCTGGCCTCGGGCTCGTATTGCCTCGTGCCGGACAGCTTCCGCACGCAGACGGGCCTCGGCGTCGGCGACCGCTTCAGCGTGGATTCGCCGAACCGCCGCGGGGAGCGGGTGGAGTACACCATCGCCGGGGTCGTCTCGGTGCCGGGGTGGAACTGGTTCACGAAATTCTCGGACGTCCGCCGGCGCGCCGGCCGCGCGCTCGCGATCGTGTTCATCGATTACACCCAGGCGAAGGCCGACTACGCCATCGACCGCGTGAGCTTCTTCTGGCTCAACGCCGACGAGAAGGTGGCGTTCAAGAAGATGGAAGAGCGCCTTCAGCCCCTCGCCGACCGCTATGCCGGCGTGCGCGTCGACGTGCCGACCGTGGGCGAGGCGGCCGTAGCCAAGCAGTACGTCAAGATCACCGACCGCGCCGACCTGACGGAGAAGCTCTTCAAGCGCGCCGACAGCGTCATCGAGTCCATCACCTGGCTGCCGATCATCCTGTTATTCATCACGTCGCTCGCCGTCTTCAACGCCGTCGCGGCGTCGGTGCGGGCGAGGTTCTGGCAGTTCGGCGTGCTGCGGGGGGTCGGGCTTACGCGCGGGCAACTCTTCCGTCTCGTGGCGGCCGAGTCGCTCCTGATCTTCGCGGCGGCCGGCTCGCTGAGCCTTGCCGCGGGCGTGCTGATGGCGTGGTGCGGGACAAACATCTGCACCTACTTCTTCTACTTCGGCGGACTGACCCCGCCGCTGGTGATGCCGTGGGGAATGCTCGGCATCGGGTTCGGAATCGCGTTCGGCCTCGCGGCCATCGCCGGGGCCATCCCCGCCGCGATCGTCGCGGCGCGCGAGCCGCTGTCGTTCATCCGACGGGGCCGGCTGGCCGGCTGAAAGGGAACTCTCATGACACACCCGAAACGCGCGTTCACGCTGATCGAACTGCTCGTCGTGATCGCCATCATCGGCATCCTCGCGGGGCTTCTTCTGCCGGCGATCTACGGCGGCATCGCTCGGGCGCGAGACGCATCGTGCAAGTCGCAACTGCGGCAGTTCGCCATGGCCACGCGGATGTACGTTAACGAGAACGGCGGCATCATGCCGGATTCCTATCGGTGGATGGACTACAAGAACGGCCTGCCGCGCTACATGTCCGCCAACATGAACAACTTCTCCCGCTGCCCGGGCGACCACGTCACCGAGACCATGAACCGACTCGGAACGTTCACCGCGAAGAACAAGGACGGAAGCACCTATTCCGTCAAGGTCAGCTACGGCGGCAACGAGAACGCCCTGTCGGCGAGCGCACGGCCGACCTCCGGCGGGCCGAAGGCGTTCTGGGTCAAGGAGGCCGAGTTGCCGGGCGTCCCGTCCAAGACCATGATCTGGGCCGACTGGCAGAACAATCCCTACGCCGCCTCGCCCACCTGTGCCGTGGTCAAGCCGGGCAGCGTCTCGGCGATGGGGAGCCTCTGCTTCCGTCACCGCGGGCACTGTAACGCCGTGTTTCTCGACGGGCACGTCGGCACGATGACGCCGACAATTGCGACGCGGAACGAAGGCCACGACCTGGCCGCGGGCGCCACGTGGGGCTCGGCCGGCGGCGGCGCGGCCTATAAGTGCTACTATCCGTTCGCCCCCGGCCAGACCCCGGCGGGCTGGACGATCACGGGCGATTTCCCGACGATCCTGTTCCAGTGAGAGGGGCGGCCCATGACGCTCCGCGCCCACGGCCGCGTACCGGGCCGGCAACACGAAAGGCGCCTCGCCGGCTCCGGCGTCCGGACGCGGGGCGCCCTCTGCCCGGCGGTCGCAGGCGCCCTGCCCCGCGCGACGTTTGCGCGCTTCACGTCCATCGAGGGAAGACGGGCGATGATTGAAGTCCCCCTGATCTCCGTCATTGACCGAGGCTCGATGGAGCGGGTCGTGCTGTCCATCGAGGAGCGTCCCGGCGCGCCCGCGGAAGAGGTGATGGGCGTTGCCGACGCCGGCGGCCTTCTCGCGCAACTAACGCTCGCCCGGTCCGTCGCGCGGACGTTTCTGACCTCGCCGTACGTTCGCGCGGCGGCGCGCGACACGCTGGAGCGCGGGACGCTGGTGGCGCGGTTCGAAGGGCACGGCAGCATCCACGGCCGCGGACTGGGACTGGCGCTCCTGGCGGGATGCCTTTCGCTCGGCCTCGATGCCCCGCTGCGCGGCGGGCGGGTGTTCTACGCGTCGCTCGCCGAGCCCGTCGCGCGAAGGCGCATGCCGGGCGGAGGGACGACGCTGCGGCCCGTGACGGCGCTGGAGCAGGCCCTCGCGGCGGAGGACGCCGGAGCGAAGACGAAGCTCTTCATCTGCGCGGAGAAGCCGCAGCCGCTTCCCGGTGCCGCGCCTGCGCCTTCGCCCGGCGACGGCGATGCCTGCCTCCTTCCCCCCGTGCTGTCCATGGCGGCCCTCACGGCGATGGCCCTCGATACGAAGGTGCTGCTCGATCGCGCGGCCTCGGCCGACGACGGAGCGGGCTTCTGCCTGCTGCTGCTCTGGTCCTGCGGGGAGGTGGAGAACGGGGCGAGTTTCCCCGAGGGCATCGGCGCGGCGCTGGCGCAGCTCAAGGCGCGGCGGCGGCTGACGACCGATTCGGCCATCACGGAGCTGGTGGGCGACGCGCTGTCCGACCCGTACGGCGAGGTCGCCGCGGACGGCTCGCTCAAGCGCGGCATCGACGCCGCGTCCGAAGCGAAGCTGCAGCAGGAGTTGGCGGACGCGTCGATATCTCCGGACGCCCGGTCCCCCCTCATCCCCGCGAGCTGCGTGCCCTCCGGCGAGACCTCGGCGTCGCAGAGCAACCTGCGGGAATGGCTGACGGACGAGGCGCCGGACACGCTCCAGCGGCTCTGGCTCGGGCTGAACGTCCTCGGGGTCTGCCGCGGGGGCGCCGCGTCCTGGTACACCCGTCGCTGGGGGCCTGCCGCCGTGATGTGCGCCGTCGCGGGGACCGCCCTGATGGGACTGCTGGCGTGGTACGGCCTCGCGGCCCTCACCGGGTGCGATTTCGAGTGGGGCCTGTGGCTGCTCGGCGCGCTGGTCGGCTTTGTAACGCTCCGCGCGTCCCGGGGGCCCGACCGCAACATGGCCGCCGTCGCGGCCGGATGCACGGCGGTGGTCGTGCTCGTCGGAAGCTACCTGGCCGTGAGCAACTCCCAGGAGATGACGCTGCGCCGGGAGGCCGACCGCAACTATTCCCGGATGATGTCCCTGGCGCCCGTCGTCTCAGCCGCCGAAACCGAGAACGAGATCCGCCAGGCCGTCGCGCGGATCAATTGCCCCAGCGACGAGGACACGCCCGATCCCGACGCCGTCGGCGAGGAGGAGATAGGGTCCTTCAAGACCGACGTCCAGCCGAAGTACCAGGGCGTGCTGGACGGGAACCCCACGCGCGGGCAGTTCATCGACGCTTACATTGCCTCTCCGTGGCAGGCGAAGATGGACCTTCTCTTCGAGCATTCCATGAACCTCTGGACGCTCCTCTTGACCGCCGCCGGCGCCTTCCTCGCCTTCGTCATCGCCTCCGGCGCCCTCGGCAGAAAGTAGCCCTCGCCCCGCCGCGCAAAAACTCTGGCGCTCGCGGGGGGAATCTGCTCTAATTCCCTCCGTTCAGACGGAGGGGACATGGCCGAGGGCGACCTGAAAGCGCGCATCCGCCGGGCGCGGGGGAAGTTCGTGGCGATGGCCGCGACCTACGGGTTCGGCACCTTCAACGACTCCTTCTTCCGCAACTCCGCGATGCTCCTGGCCGTCGGCTGGGGACAGTCCTCGATGCAGGGCTACATCCTCGCCGTCTTCACGCTCCCCTACATCCTCTTCGCCTCGCCGGCCGGGTGGCTCGCCGACCGATTCGCCAAGCGCCGCGTTGTCATCGCCGCCAAGGCGCTCGAATTCTCCGTCATCCTCGTCGGCGCCGCGGGAATCTTCACCGGAAGCTGGCCGTGCATCATCGCGATGGTCTTCGCGCTCGGGGCGCAGGCCTGCCTCTTCTCCCCCGCGCTCAACGGCTCCATCCCCGAACTCTATCCGGCCGAGTTCGTCACCGAGGCCAACGCGCGCCTGAAGGTCGTGACCACCATCGCCATCCTCGCCGGCATCTCCGTCTCCGGCTTTGTCCTCAACGTCAAGCACCCCCTGCTCTTCGGCCTTCCCGCCGGGCAGGCGATGGTGGCCGGGGGCATCGTCATCGTCTCGACGCTCGGCCTCCTCGCCAGCCTCTGGGTGCCGAGCCGCCCCGCCGCCGCACCGGGGAAGAAGTTCCCCTGGACGGGCCCCGTCGACACCGTTCGCGAGTGCGCCCGCATCGACAAGGACCGGCTCCTCGCCGTCGTCTCCATCGCCGACGTGGCGATCTGGTCGATCGGCTCGCTGATGATCCCGCTCATCAACGTCATGGCGATGGGCCAGTTCGGCCGCGGCGAAAAGGTCGCCGGAATCCTCACCGCGATGGAGGTCGTCGGCGTCGCCGTCGGCGGCCTGGTGGGCAGCCGCCTGGCGAAGGGGCCGAGGTGGCACCGCGTGCTGCCGGCCGGAATGCTCTTCACGGGCGTCTTCCTGCTCTCGGCCGGGGCGGTGCCGCTGGTGAGCCCGCAGGCGGGGCTCCACGTGATGTTCGTCCTCATGGCCCTCGTCGGCATCGCGGGAGGCGCGGTGCTCGTGCCGTGCGAAGCGTTCGTGCAGACCCGCGCGTCGGACGACCGGAAGGGCGCCGTGATCGCGTCGGTGAACTTCGCCACCTTCTGCGGCATCCTCGTCTCGGGACTCGTGGCCAGCGTGCTGACGGGCCTCGTCGATCCTTCGATGACTCGCCTGGCCGAGGCAAGCTGGGCGCGGTTCCTCGTGCCGACGAGCGCGCTGGCGCTGATCGGGCTGGTGGCGCTCGGAATGTCCTTCTGGCTCTGGAAGGCCCTGCGCCGCGAGGAGGCGCCATGATCAACCTCCTCTGGATCGCTCTGGCGAGGGCGCTCCTCTGGCTGCGCTACCGGGTGCGGGTCGAGGGCCTCAAGGCCGTCGCCGAGAAGGGCCGGACGGGCATCCTCTTTCTGCCCAACCACCCGGCGCTCATCGATCCGGTCATCCTCACCTCGCGGCTCTGGCCGACGTTTCACGTGCGGGCTCTCGCCGACAGCGCGCAGGTGGACCGCTTCTTCATCCGGCGCCTGGCCCGCGGCTTCCGCGTACTGCCCATCCCCGACCTCGACAAGCCCGACACCGGCACCCCGGAGGACATCCGCAAGGTCGTCGCCTCCTGCGTGGAGGCCCTGCGCGCGGGCGATAACCTCGTCCTCTATCCGCAGGGACGCCTCGACCGGCAGCGCCTGGAAGACCTCGGCGCAGGCTCCGCGGTCGAGTCCATCCTGCGCGAGCTGCCCGACATCCGCGTTGTGCTCGTGCGCACGCGGGGGCTCTGGGGCAGCGCCTTCAGCTACGCCTCGGGCACCGTGCCCGACGTCGCGCGCACGATCAAGCGCGGGGCGATTTCCACCCTTGCCGGCGGCGTCTTCTTTGCCCCGCGCCGGCCGGTTTCCATCGAACTCGTCGAGCCCGTCGACCTTCCCCGCACGGCGGGCCGCACCGAAATCAACCGCTGGCTCGAGCGATTCTACAACGAAAGCGCCCCGCCCAACACCTACGTCCCGTATTCCCCCTGGGAACGCGGCGGCGTTCGCGTCCTGCCCGAACCCGTGAAGCCGAGGATCGAAGGCGACCTCTCGCTCGTGTCCAAGGCGGTGCGCGAAACGGTGATCCGGCACATCGCCGAGGCGACGGGGGCAAAGGACATCGCCGAATCGACGCGCCTGGCGCACGACCTCGGCATGGATTCGCTCGCGCGGATGGAACTCATCGCGTGGCTCCAGACGGAGTTCGGCACCGCGCCCGTCAGCCCCGACGCGCTCGGCGCGGTGGGCGATTGTATGCTCGCGGCCTCGGGCCAGGCGGTGGCGGCCACCCCGCAGGCCCTCAAGGACGTCCCGCGCAAGTGGTTTGAGAAGCTCCCGCACATCCATCGCCCCGACGGCCTCGCCGACATGACCATCCCCCAGGCCTTCCTGCTCCAGGCCTCCCGAACGCCCGACGCCGTCATCGTCGCCGACCAGACCTCCGGCGTCCGCACCTATCGCGACATGGTCCTCGGGGCGATGGTGCTTGGGCCGGAGATCCGCACGCTGCCCGGCGAGAGGGTCGGCATCATGCTTCCGGCCTCCGTGGCGGCGGACGTGACGTTCATGAGCGTGCTCTTCGCCGGGCGCACGGCGGCAATGATCAACTGGACGCTGGGGACGCAGAACCTGAAATCGTGCCTCGCGACGGCCGGGGTGGAGCGCATCCTCACGTCGCGCGCGCTCGTGCTGCGGCTCGCCGCGCAGGGAATCGACCTCGCGCCCGTGAGCGACCGCTTCGTCTACCTCGATGACCTCGCCGCCCGCGTCGGCATCGCGCGAAAGCTCTGGGCCTGGGTTTGCTCGCGGCTCTCGTGGCAGGGGCTCCGCCGCGCGAAGCCGCCCGAAGTCGCCGCGGTGCTCTTCACCTCGGGCTCCGAGAGCGTGCCGAAGGCGGTGCCGCTGACGCATCGGAACATCCTCGCGAACGTCGCCGACTGCTTCGACCTCTTCCACGCGCAGCCGGACGAATCGATCCTCGGCATCCTGCCTCCCTTCCATTCGTTCGGCCTGACGACCTCCGTGGTACTGCCCCTCGTCCTCGGCGGACACGTCGTCCATTACCCAAACCCCACCGACGGGGCGGCGCTTGCGCGGATGGTCGAGGCGTATAGACCCTCGCTCCTCATGGGCACGCCGACGTTCCTTCACGGGATCGTCCGCGCGGCATCGGGAGAGCAGATGTCCTCCCTCCGCCTCGTCGTCTCGGGCGCGGAGAAATGCAGCGACCGGGTCTACCGGGCTCTGTCCGAGCGATGTGCAAAGACCGTCGTCATGGAAGGCTATGGCGTCACCGAGTGCTCGCCGGTGATCTCGGCGAACCGCGAGTGGGACCATCGGCCGGGGACCATCGGAAAGCCTGTGACCTCAGTGGAGATTGCCATCGTCGAAGAAAAGGGGACAGTCCCCTCAGCGGCGTCAGGGGGACAGTCCCCTTTTCTTCGCGTGGCGCAGGGCCACGAGGGGATGCTGCTCGTCCGGGGCCCGAGCATCTTCGCGGGCTATCTCAATTATGCCGGGGCCTCGCCGTTCGTGGAGTTCGAGGGCAAATCGTGGTATCGCACCGGCGACCTCGTCCGCGAAGGCCCCGACGGCTGGCTCACGTTCGCGGGGAGGCTCAAGCGATTCGTGAAGCTCGGCGGCGAAATGGTCTCCCTTCCCGCCATCGAGGCCGTTCTCGATCCGCGCCTTGCCTCCGACGATGACGACGGCCCCGCCTTCGCCGTCGCCGCGACGCCCGTCGAAGAAAGCCCCGAGATCGTCCTCTTCACCACCAAGCCCATCGAGCGCGACGAAGCCAACTCCATCATCCGCGCTGCGGGCCTTTCGGGATTGCACAATATCCGCCGGGTGATTATGATGGAGGCGCTGCCGCTCCTGGGGACGGGCAAGACCGACTATCGCGCGCTGGCCGAGCGGCTCAAGACCGGCGCATAGCGGGAGGACGAGACGCCGCCGCTCGCGGCTGGACAGTCGCGGCGGCGCGGCTATAATCAGGCTGCGTAACCGACTCGCGCGCGGGGAAATCATGAGAAACATTTCTATGGCGCTGGCCGTCCTGTTCGCCATGGCCGCTTCAGCCGTGGAAGGAGGCACCGCGGACGCTCCCGGCGCGAAGTCGCTCACCGACAAGGCCATCTATGAGCAGATCGGCGGGAAGTGGCTGATCGAGGACCACCGGATGCGGTGCGCATCGGTGGACCGGGAGAAGCCGGGCGCGAGGGCGCTGGCCATTACCGGCGAAAACATCGGGCCGACGCACCAAGCTACGTCCGTCACGTTCCCGCCCAACTGCGCGTCGGGCCAAGCGGGACTGGTTTTCGGCTTCACGGCCGTTTCCTATCACATGTACGTCTACGACATCGGCGATCAGGCCGAGAAGCTCTGCCGCGTGGACAGGGCCACGGGCCAAGCCGTGGTGCTGTGGCAGGCGAAGAAGACGCTCGTCGCGAACATCGCCTACGACATGAAGCTCGAAGCCAAGCGCCGGTCGCTTCCCGGGCTCGGCTACACGTTCGAGGAAGGCTACCCCACCGGCAAAGTGGGGCTGGTCAGCAGCGCCCAAGACGCCGCCTTCGGCTATCTGAAGGTGTGGGATGCCGGGGCTTGGGTCAACACGGCGGGGCGATGGATGAATTTCAGCGACGACACGACCATGGTGAATTTCGAGGGAAAAGGCCGGCTCCGACTGGGAGGAACGTTCGAGCACGCGCCGATCCTCGCGCAGAACCTTCGCACGGACGCCTTCCGCGTGGAATTCGAAGTCCGACGCGATACCGAGGCCCCGGCGTCGTTCTGCTTCGCGTTCAACGCCAAGGACCAGGACGAGTACGATTTCGTCCGTATCCACCACGACGCCGGGAAGACCGCGCCGGGCGGCTTCCGCTTCGTGGATGGCCGCGCCGCGGACGCCGTCGCAGGCCGCGCGGGCGGAAAGCTCCCTGCCTGCGGCCCCAAGGACGCGCTCTGGGTGCGCGTGGAACTGAACGCCGAGTCCGTGCTCACCGTCCGGGCCGCGGCGACGAAAGAGGGGCTCAACGCCGCGGCGCCCTGCTACGCCAGCGAGCGTTTCAAGAGGAGCGGCGGCTTCCTCGGGTTCGCCGGAGGCGGCGGCCACATCTACATCGGCAGCTTCAGCGTCACGACGTTGAACTGAAAGGCGCCGCGCGACGTCCGGACCGTCCCGGCCGCGCCCGCACGCCTTGAGCCGGCGGAGCACGCTCCCTTGACAACACTCCGAAGAATCTCGCGCCTCGTCTTCGATAACTCCCTCCTGCTCATCGTCGGGGCGCTGGCGGGAGTGGTGTGGGCGAACGTCGATCACGGGAGCTATGCCGCGCTGCGCGACGCGAGGATGCCGTTCGCGCTGCCGGGCGCGGGCGAACACGCGACGGTGCGGGACCTCGTGAACGAGATCCTGATGGCGTTCTTCTTCGCGCTGGCGGCGAAGGAAGTATGGGAGGCGATGCTTCCCGGAGGGGCGCTCCGAGATTTCCGCCGCGCGGCGACGCCCGTGCTCTCGGCGCTCGGCGGCATGGCCGGCCCGGCGATCCTCTACGTCGCGGGCGCGATCTGGCTCGGGCAATTTGCGACGCTCGGCCGCGGATGGGCCGTCCCCTGCGCCACGGACATCGCCTTCAGCTACATGATCGCGCGGATGGTCTTCGGCAAGGGCCACCCCGCCGTGCCGTTCCTGCTCTTGCTCGCCATCGCCGACGACGCGTTCGGCCTCATCGTCCTGGCCGTCTTCTACCCCGTGGCGCCGATGCAGCCGGCATGGCTTGCGCTTGCGGTCGCGGCGGTCATCCTCGCGCTCGTCATGAGGCGGCACTTCCGGAGTTTCTGGTGGTATCTCGCAATTCCAGGAACGATCTCGTGGATGGGCTTCGCGCTTTCGGGGCTTCACCCCGCGCTCAGCCTGTTGCCCATCATCCCCACGCTGCCGCACGGGCCGCGGACGGATGAGCCGCCTCACTGGGGGCCGTCGGGGCATCACAGCGCGCTGGATGAGTTCGAATCGTGGTGGGCGAAGCCGGTCGAGGTCATCATCGGGGTCTTCGGACTTCTGAACGCCGGTGTGGCCTTCTCGTCGGCGGACGCGGCGACGTGGCTCGTGCTCGTGGGGTTGCTCGCGGGAAAACCCATAGGCATCTTCGCCGCCGCGCTCGTGGGGACGAAACTGCTGGGGCTTCGCCTCGCGGACGGCATCGGCCGTCGCGAACTCTTCGTCATCGGCTGCGCGGCGGGCATCGGCTTCACCGTCGCCGTCTTCACCGCCACCGTCGCCTTCGCCCCCGGCCCCCTCCAGGACGCCGCCAAGATGGGCGCGCTTTTCTCCTTCCTCGCCGCCTTCATCGC
>JBBIVY010000016.1:0-43615 GCA_037439485.1 Planctomycetota bacterium
ACATCCTGCTGAAAGACACACGCCCGGAGTGGGAGAAATGGGCGAAGGAGCGCATTACGTCGATGGGGCCTTTGGAGTGGACGCCGCCGGCTCCTGAGCAGGCCAACAAAGCCCAACCGCTCCAAGGCGAGCCCCGGTGACCGCCGCGCGCCCGGCCTAAGCCCAAAGGGCACGCCAGGCCAGCGATGAACTGAACCCGCGCCGTCATCCGAGCACGGGGAGGTCCAGGATGCTTGGCCGATGGATCACGCTCCGGCGGTTGGAGGGATTGTCGTTCATGGCGCGGAACGCCTTCAGCCACTGCTCGCAGGTGAGTTGATTGAAGAAGCACACTTCCACGACGTGGTTTCGCCAATCGGCGGTCGGCTCGCCTCCAAACCTTATCCAGCCCCTGTCGCTTTCCACGTAGACGCCCCTACAACCGTTGGCCGCAAGGAACCGCTCGACATCGCACGCCCTTCGAGGACGATCTTCGGGTTTCATCACGGACTCCTCGTTGATATGCTGGACATGACGATCTGGCCATGAGGTCGCAGCAGGCTACCTCGCGCGGTTCCGCATGTAAAGCAGCAAATGCGAAAGACCGTCAGTTCTTTCGGGATCATCGTGCCGTGTTCATCGCCAGCAGCTACGGCATCGCTCCGCCGGCTTGCAGATTCACATCGTGTGTTGCCGAACAGGCGATGAGCTGCACGCCCCATCCGTCCTCGTACCAGTAGAGGATGCTGATCTCGACGCCATAGGCGAGGACTTCGTTCGCGGGCGTCCAGAGCGGGCTGAGGTAGCCTTGGCTGTTGTGCTGGATCGTCGGCCCACCGGCGGAGCCATTGATGCTGCCACAACTATGCGGTAATTCGGCATTTTGTGTGATCCGCCTGTATCGTTGCGTTGAGGCTGTTCACGTTTCCCCAGTTCCACCACATCTCGGGCTTGAGGGCGATGCCGTAGGCGAGCTGTCCGTCCACGGCGGAGTTGACCCAGTCGATGTTCAGCGACTGCCCGTCCGGGAAAATCCACGAACTCGTCGGAATCTTCGCGCTCACCCCATTGCCGCCCAGCCCCCAGGTCGTATCCAGCGGGCTCGTTGCCCAGGTCGCACACTCCTGCGGGGGATCAGCTTCCGGGTCGTCGGCGACGTAGAAGTCATTAAGGATGAGTTGCGCCCAGTAGACGAACCAGCCCGACGTCCCACCCGTTGCGCTGACGATCATCGGGATGTGCCAGTTCCAGGCCTGCCAGGGCGCCTTGATGGGGGCGCCTGCGAACTTCATCAGGAGCCACTGTTGGTCGGTGGGATGGCCGTCCGTCGTGCTGCCCTTGGAATAAGCGGAGTTCACGCCGGGGCTCTTGGCGGTCGGGTTGAGGCTGTCGATCATGCAGATGCCGGAAAACCGGATCAGCTCAAAAGGGCCGGGGCTGCCCACCCTTACCACGGCCCATTTCGTGCCGGTCCCCGACGGCTTCCAGAGGATTTGGGCGGCGCCGGTCGGGCCGCTGTCCAGTTGCGTGGCGTCGCCATCGAGGACATCGGCAAGCCCATCCTCTTCGTGGTTGACGTTCACCTGGACGGCGACGTTCCCGACGAGGAGGCCGCGACCGATCAGCCCAGCGGGAACCGCCTCCAGCATGACGGCGAACTTCCCCACGTGGTCGGGAACCGCCGGCGTCACTCCCTTGAATGCGTAGCCGCTCTGGAATTTCCCCAGGTGGTCGTCGGGCGTGAAGAGGACGTCGTCGATGCCGAGGATACCGAACCGAGTCACCGTCGCACCGCTGTCGTTTCGGATGAGCGCCTGCTCGGGATGTCCGCCAGCCACTCCCCCGCCCGCCCCGGTCGCGTCGCCAGCGAGATAGTCCTGGGCCATCCGCCGGAGGACGTTCATCAGGTCCGCGGGAACCGACAGCTTCTGTCCAGGGGTTACGGGCTTGCCGAGGTTCATGAGGGCTCCGTCACGGAGAGGTCGCCGAGGCCGTCGAAATCGCCCTCGTCGTAGACGCGCTCCACCCAGACGCCGACCGGCTTCTTCATGACGAGCTTCGTGTCGTCGTTCTCCTTCGGCGCGTAGAGAATCCAGACGTAGTCCCAGCCGTTGTACTCGATGCCCTCGATGTCGCCGACGGACACGTCCGTGCGGTTGGGCTTGGCGGAGAAGTTGAAGTTGATCTCATAGCGGCCGTCGTCACGGTCCGACCCCTCTGCGCCGAGGAAGAGGACTTCCCCCGCGGCAAAGCCCTCGAACTCGTCGTCGTTGACGGTGCCGGTCAGCGCGTAGATGATGGCCTTGCAGTCGTTGTCGACGTCGCCCGGCTGGAACACCTTCCGGCGCGTGAAGTTGTAGGCCGGTACCGTGACGTCGCATCCCTGGACCTCTCCTTCGAGGGTGACGCCGATGGCCCCGTTGGTGTCGGACATGCTGACGGGGAAATCCCCGCTCGCGTAGACCATCTTCGTTTCGCGAGCCTGGGTGATGTGCTGCGTGCCGCCGCCCGTGTTGAACGTCTCGCGCACGCTTCCCACCGGCTGCGGCTCGCGCTTCTGCATCGAGGCCGAGACGTAGCGCACCTCGCCGATCCAGAGGCCGTTGCCTTCCTCCTTGGCAGAGTAGGTATCGCGCACGAGGCCGCCGTAGGTCGTGGGCGACTGCGCGGCAAGAGCCGACTTCACGGCGTCATCCGTGCCCGAGCCCTCGATCTCGTAGCGCAGCGTCCAGGTCGGATTCTTGCCGCCCTGGAACTCCGCCGGGAACAGGATGGTGCAGGTGATGGTGTCGGGCATGGCCTCGCCTCAAATGGCATAGGGACAGTCCCAGACAGCGGAACGGTCCCTATTCAAAACAGTTCCACTGCCGCTGCAGCATCAGCTCGTCGAGCATCTTCTTCGTCGTATCGGAGATCTTCTCAGTTGCCTTGGCCGTCCGCTCCTGGATGGAGGTGACGCCCATCGCCTCGAGCCGCGCCGGCGAGAACATCCCGACGGCCTCCATCTTCGGCTTCTCGGCCTCGGCCGACGCCTCGACCATCGCCTTCCTGATCTCGAACGCGGCGTCCACGTATTCCTTGGGGACGCCCTCCTCGAAGGCCTGCTTGAGAGCCGCGTCACGCTCAACTTCCAGCAGGGCGAGTTCCTTGTCCTTGCCTTCTTTCGTGGCGTCGATGTAGAGCTTCTTCAGGTCGAGGATCGAACTCGCCCGGGCCTCCTCCTCGGACTGCTGCTGCCGGTCGCGATCTTCCGCCCACTGCGCGTCTTCCTCGAACCGCTTGCGGGCCTCTTCGCGCTCCTGCTTGCGGCGCTCCTCTGCGTACTTGGCGACGACGTTCGTGCGCTTGACCTGGAAGAGTTCCTCCACCTTGGCCAGGTCCGCCCCGGTCTCCTTGGCCTTCTGGATGCGGTCGGCGTGTTCGAGGTCGAGGAGGGCAAGTTCGCGCTGCTCGCCATCACGGATGGCCTGGAGCTTCTCCCGGGCGATCTCCTTCTCGATCTCCCGGGTCGCCGACTTGTCGAACGCCGGGCCCAAGGTCAGCGGCTTGCCCACGAGCGTCCCCGCGTCCATCTCCTCGATGGCCTTCCTCGCCGCCCTGAGGCGCGAAAGCGTCTTCGCCGAGCGGTCCCACCCGGCCGAGCCGGCCTCGATATCATGATCGCCCTTCCCGGCGTGGTTCATCTCGATGAACCGGCGCATCTCGGCGTTGGTGTCGTTGATCCGTCGGTCCAGGTCTTCGAGGGTCTTCTCCTTCGCCAGCGTCGCGAACTTCTCCCATGCCTCGGACATCCCGTTGATGGAGCCCGTCGCCTCGTCCACCGTGACCCCGAGGTCGAAACCCATCCGCTTCGTCCAGTCGATCCAGTCCTTTGCCTCCTTGACCCCCTCGGCGTCGAGCGGGCCCTTGTTGGAAAGCGACTGCAGGTGCTGCATGTAGCCCTTGGCGAGATAGGCGTCGGGGGCGAGGTAGTTCTCGATGTTGCCGACGGAATCGCCGAAGTCCTTCGAGGCGTTCTTCGCGAGGATGAAGTTTGTAGCGATGGCCGCGATGATGCCCGCAATGAGGGTGAGCGCCGCAACAATGGGGTGTCCCGACGCGAACGCCATCGCGACGGAAAGCCCGCGCACGGCAACGGTCGTGGCGATGACGACAGCGCGCAGCGCCCCCAGGACCACGGCCACGGTCTTGATGGCGACGGCCAGCGGGATCAGCACCGCGCCGACGGCAACCGCGGCCAGTGCCAGCTTGAAGGCCCACTGGATGGCCTCCTGATGCTCCGCCGCCCACTCTCGAAACGCCCGGGCCTTTTCGGAAATGGTGTCACCGAGTTCCTTCAGCGTCGGCACGAGCGCCCCGGCGACGGCGTTGCCCGCCGATTTCATCACCGCCCAGACCTCTTCAATCTGGTGGGCGAGGTCGCCGGCCTTCTTCGCCGTGTCGGAGGACATCACCACGCCGAGTTCCCGCGCGCGCTGCATGTACTTCTCAAGCCCGGCTGCGCCCTCGGAAAAGACGGGCAGCATGTTTGTGCCGGCCCGGCCGAAGAGGTCCACTGCCGCGGCAGCCCGCTGGGCAGGGTCCTGGATGCGGGAGAGCGCCTCGCCAATCACCATAAACTGCTGCTCGGGAGAGAGCCCCTGCAGTTGCTGGACGCTGATCCCAAGGCGCTCAATGGCGTCGACCGACGGCTGCACGCCCCGGCCCGCGTCGGCGATGGTGCTCTGCATCTTCTTGATGCCGGTGTCGAAACCCTCGAATTCCCCGCCGAGCTGGCCCACGGCATACTGCATCGCCGAGAGCCATTCCACGGACATCCCGGTCTTTTTGGAAAGCCTGTCGAGTTCGTTGCCAGCGTCCGAGAACATCTTCACCGCGGCGACCATCGGGGCAATTACCGCGCTGCCGCCCGTCATCAGGTCGGTGCCGACCGAGGACAGGGAATTCCCCCAGGACTTGAGCGTCCTCTGCGCCTTCGCGAGGCCCTTCGCGATCTCGTCTTTCACGAAGAGCTCGACGAAGGCTTGGCCTGCCCGGATTGCCCCGGCTGATGCGCCCACGTGGTAACGCTCCTATCGGATGCGGAGCGGCGTGATTCCGAACGTCTCCACAAACCTCACGAACGCGCGCCTGGCCGCCGTGCGATCGGAGAACGCCTCGCCCGAGCAGGCGACCTTGCGATGATTCCGGCTGACGATGCGCCAGCGCCAGCCGTCGAGCCCTCTGAACACTTCGCCGTGATACCTCATGTGGACCTCCTTTAGCTCCCCGGCCCGGCGATAGGCTTCGCCGATCCGCCGCCGCCCACGGGGCTATGGCGGACAAGCGTGTTGCCGGTCTTCCGGACATAGTCGGCCAAGCCCTTCTTGAGAGCCGGCCCCATGTACGGGAACTTTCTATAACGTTGCTTCTTCGTGCGACCGCCCGGCCAGCGCACGACCCGAGTGCCGCCTTCCTCGAGGAGCCGCGCGCCGGTGACGCCCTGGTAGGTGTGGCCGGAAAGCGCGACAGGGCCGACAACCACGGTATTGGGCTCGGTCGCGAAGAAGATGCCGTGCTTGAGCGGCGACTGGCCCGACTTCGACGGGTGGATGCGCGGCGGGCGGCCGGGCTCCGCGGGTTTCTTCCCCGAGCGGAGGCTCGACCGCGCCGCCGTCATCACGTAGGCACCGGCGCCCTTCGTGAACTCGCCGCTGAAACGCTTCCCCTGGCGCATCACCGCGCCGGGGTTCATCTGCATCCGGAACTTCGCGTAGAGGTTTCCGCGGCCCACGGCCTGTCCTCCGTAGCCTCAGGCGAAGGAGGACTATTTCCCGGGCACGGGTGCCGCGTACCAGCCCTCGTGAAGCGTAAGCTTCCCGCGCACTGGCGTCCCGTTCTTGTCCAGCACCCACACGTCCGCGTTCGGGATGTCGGCGGCCAGCTTCACCGGCTCGCCATCGGGGACATAGACGGTGCGGGCGCCCGCCGCACAGCCCGCGAAGAGAACCACGCCAGAGAGCAGCAGGACCATCGGCACCTTGCCCCACCTTGAGTTCATGACGGTCTCCTGGAAGCTTGCCTTTGCCGGATTCGGCGCGCTGACCTCCGCCGTCCCGATGCTGCATCGGGACCACCACTGGATCAGCGCCGGCAGGATCGCCCGCAGCACGTAGGCCAGGATGGAGAGGAGGACGCTCATTGCGCCGCGCCTCCCGACTTCGCCGAGGCTACGTCGGGCGAGCCCGCAGTCGCGCCCGGCTCCAGGACGCCGCTTGCGTCGAGCGAGTTGTGCGTCACCTGGATTCCCTGCTTGATGTCGTTGGTCTCGGTGGTGGTGAGCCTGCGTTGCTCGACCTGCTCGACGACCTTCACGACGTACTGGAGCGCCGCGTTGAGCTTGGCCTCGGCCGAAGCGGGCTGCCCGCCTTCGGTGATTTTCTCCGCGTAGCGCACCGCCGCGATCACGTCGCCCTCATACTGCTTCCAGAGGGGCAGCTTCGCATAGACCCTGTTCAGGAGCCAGATCACCGCCACGGCGACGCAGGAGATCCCGAACGCGGAGTTCAGGAAGTCCCAGACCACGGTGAGCGGCGAGACGCTCGACGCGGATGCCGCCGGCGCGGAACCCGTCCCCTGCGCGAACGCCGCCACGGGCG
Source organism: Planctomycetota bacterium (assembly GCA_037439485.1). Classification (GTDB taxonomy): domain Bacteria; phylum Planctomycetota; class DG-23; order DATKVD01; family DATKVD01; genus JBBIVY01. Next base: position 6,618 of record JBBIVY010000016.1, read on the forward strand.
CAAACACCACGGCCACGACGATCATCACCACAAACAACACGTTCAATGCGGTTCTCATCGTTCTGCTCCTTTCCTGTCCACGAAAACGGTCTTGAGAATCTCGACGCCCACCGTGCCGACCACCGGCGACGTCTGGGCGTCACGTTTCTTCTCTCGCGCGTACGGGTCGAAATCGAGTGGCGTAAACTTGCGGCTGGTCTTCTTGAGCCGGTTGACGTTGGCAAGCATCGCCAGGATGGCACTCGTGTGCTCCCACGTCTCGCGGGAACGACCCTCGGCCATCACCAGAAGCTGGCGAAGCGTCAGGTTGCCGGGGTCGACGCCGACCCACCCGGCGAGCCGCCAGACGAGGGACCAGCAGTCCCTTGAGCCAAGTTCACGGCGTTTTCCGCGACCCGGTCCAGTTCCCCGTTCGCGACCCGATCCTCCAGCGCCTTCGTCAGACGGCCCTCCGCCGCGAAGACGGCCTTCGTCACCGCCTTCAGCGCCGTCCGCTTTGTCGTGCTGCGGAAAAAATCGGCGAGCCCCTCCAGGAAGGCTCTCGTCGCATCGTTGAGGGTGTCGCCGGAGAGGCCGCGGCCGAATTCCTCGTCCGAGACCTTCAGCGCGTCGGCCTGCTCCTTCACCGTCACGTAGAGCAGGTTGCAGAGGAGCACCGGATCCTCGATGAGGCGCGCCAGAAGGGGCGAGTCCTTGTCGATGATCGTCATCAGGTCGATGCCGAGCAGCGACTTCGCCTTCACCAGCGTCGTCACCGTCACCGACACCTCCCACTGGCGCTTCTTGCCGTCGATGAATGTCGCCACGGTCTTTCTCCTAACCCTGGGGGGCCTGCGCCGGCACGGTCATCCACTCGGGCGCGTGCGCGGCGTAGGTCGGCTTGATGGTCACCGACACCGTCATGGCCTCTTCGAGCGGCTCCTTCCGGTCGAACTTCGTCACCGAGAAACTCGCCCGGAGGCCCTGCGAGCCCGCCGTGGCGATGTCCCCGTCCATCACCGCAAACTCCAGCGCGGCGTTGGCGAAGAACGCCCCCTGGACCGCCGTGAAGCCCGCGTCCTCGGTGTCCCACACCATGTCGAATTCGACCGACCCGTCCTTCAGCGTGGCCTTCGAGGCCTTCCAGCCGCCGTTGGCCCGGGTGGTGACGTCGGCCTCGCCGGTCTCCAGCGACAGCGTCAGGTCCTTGACGTTCGTGACCTCGACCCACGTCGGGGCCTCGTAGGTCGCCGTGTTACGGTACAGCTTCCCGTTCATTCCGAGCTTGACCGCCATCGTCTTCCCCTTTCAGTTCGGCCGCATCGGCCGGCGAAGCGCCCTTGGCGTCGCTGTCCCGCTGCTACCTGCCGGCCAGCGCCGAGGCCTTGACCGCCACGTCGGCGGAAGTCGATCCCCACACCACCACGCCGCGCCAACCCTGGGCCTTGAGCGCCTTGACCAAAGGGCCGGCCTTTGAGTCCCAACTCGCCTTGAGGCGCGGAAGCCTCTCGGGCGTCGTCTCTACCGCACCGCCGACGAAGTCGAGCAAGAAACAGGGCTTGTCGGGAAGCCCATAACGCTCCAGCATCGCCGTGCGCGGATTTCCCGTCGCCTCAAGGATCGCCGGGAACTGGTGCAGGTTGTAGATCGCGACTCCGTCAAACGCAGCGAGGCCGTCGCCGAAGGCATCCGCCCAGCCCTTCTCCGTCTTGCCGGTGAATGCGTTCGTTGTCGAAAGCGCCAGAAGGACCGGCGCGTCCGACACGCGACGAAGGACCGTCACCACTCGCTCCACGTCTTCGGCGTGCGGGGCAAAGTCCCCCGGCCGTTCGTCGTAGGCGTAGGTATGGCCCACGACAATCGCGGCGATGTTGCGCCCGGCCAGACCCTTCAGCGCCACGGGGCCGAGGTGGTCGATGTCGATGATGACGACAAACGATTCGCCCGGATGCGCCCCGACGTAGGCTATCGAAGCGTCGGCCTCGCCGAGCCACTCGACGGCGCGGACAAGCCCGGCCGGGAGAGGGGCCGCGAGATACTCGTCGCTTGCGCACTCTACGGCGGTCGTGAACTCGGGGAGTTCTCGCGCGTTTCCCGGCTCGCGGAGCGTCACGCCAAGCCCGGCCAGGAGGCCCCACAGCGCCGCGTCGTCCTCGCTGCAAAGGACCATATGCACGAACTCGCCGTCGCTCACCGGTTCCGGCCGGAAGTCGGACGCTCGGGCGTAGGCCGAGGAAACGCTGTCGCGGAACGCCGTCGCCGAAACGGCTGCTCGCGCCGCGTCGGAACTCGCGGCCTCGGAAACGCCCGCGCTCGCCGCCGACGCACCCGCCTCGAACGGCGAACCGGAAAGCCAGATATCCGCAGCCCAATCCGCGAACGCCGAATCGGGGGGCCACGCGTCCGATGAACCGGCCTCGAAAGTCGAAACGGAAAGCCACGTCTCGGCGTCTCCATCCGCAAACGTCGAATCGGAAGTTCGCGCCGCGTCGCCAGCCGAGTCGAACTCCCGAAGTGAGAGATACACCGACGCAAGCCGAGCGTCGAACGCCTGCGGAGCGGCGGCGGAACTCCTCGACACCGGCACCTGCGGACGCGGGGCCGTCTGAGCGGACGCCCACGGGCAGACCGTCAGGAGCAACGCCAGTATCAGCGCGAGTCGCTTCATTGTCCGAGCACTCCCGCAATAGGGTTGACCTCAGCCGCGCCGTTGATGAACTTGACGAAGTCAATCGCAGCCCCGTTGTAATACTGGTCGCGCGCGCGGATCGCCCCCGCCGTTGCATTGACCCACGCCGTGTAGAACGAATCGGACGCCGACGCCTTCGCCTGCGCGTAGGACTCCTTGATCGCCGCCGTGTAATCACCCGTGAGGAGCGGAGAGAGGTATTTCGCAAGCGGCGCATCCTTCAGCGTCACGGAGAGCGCCTTCGCCTCATCGCTCACGCGGAGGGGGCGGGTGTCGCCACCCTTGGTGAGTTGGTTCGCGATCGCAAGCAACACGGCGCCGTTCACCTTCGCATCCTTCGCCCGAAGCATCAGCTTGACGCCATCCAGCACCTGTTGAGCCGAGAGGCCGACGCACAGGCTCGAATCGTCCGCGGGCAGCACATTGGCCAGCGCGCGGGCCGCGCCAATCGGGTCCGTGGCCACCTTCAGATACTCCACGCTTTCGGCCTTGAGCGCGTCCGCCCTCTTGATCGATGAGAGCAGGTCCATGCGCCGTGACCGCATCCCTTCCATCGACATGGCCTTGCCCGCGTAGTCGAGACACGCCTGCAAAGCATCGTCAGGCTTCCCACTCGCCACGAGCGCGGAGTAGAGCACGTCAAAATTACCCCAACTCTTCGGGTCCAGTCCAAGCCCCACGCGGGCAAGGTCCACCCGGCGCGCGGGGTCGGGATCCAGCTTCGCCACATCATAGGCCGCGCCAGAAAAAGCCGACACCCGAGCGCTCTTCGCGTAGTCCTCCATGTCAGCCGGGATCGTTCCCGCAGCGGACTTCACCCACGCCTCGGCGTCCGAGAGTTTCCCGGACTTGGCCAGCAACACCGCGTAGTTTCGAGCGTTCGCCGCCCACAGCGCGTCGTGGGTCGTGGACGCCTCCAGCTTCGCGGACGCTTCGAGCGCCGCGGAAGTGCTCTTCGCATCCGTCGCGGTCTTGACCGCATCGGCCAGCGTCTGATTCGGCGACGCCGTCTGCGCCAGTGCCGAAGCCGCGAAGATCGCCACCAGAACACACGCCAGACCAAACCGTTTCGTCGTCATCGCCTATTCCTTTCCTTGCCCTACTTGAGCCGTGGCACGTAGACCCACACGATGTGGGAATCGTGCAGCCGCGCATCGATCGTCCCCGGCGTGTTGCCGTGGCAGTCCACGTAGCGGTCGCTTGCAAGCCCGCTGCCCGGCCCGTCCGGGATGCCGCTGTCCCACTTCTCTTCTCCACCGACCGCACTCATGAGATTGCTGTTGCCGCTGATGTCCACGACCCGAATCAGCAGGAGCTTCGACTGGCCCCGCACGAGCGGGATCGTGCGGCCCTGCAAGAGGTCGCCCTGCCAGGTGGACGTGCCGATTACCGGCGGGGGAGGGTAGCTCACGTTCCAGCCCACGACGTTGCCGCCCGAGCCGTCGCCGTCGTTCTGGCTCGGCTTGAGTTCCACGCGCTTCGTCCACTGCGTCGTCGTGTCGCCCGAGTCGGCCGCGCCGTTGCCGTTGGTGTCGATCCATTCCCAAATCTGGATCAACACGACGTTGCGGTTGGCCTCGCGCTGCGTCAGACCCGCGAAGCCCATGTGGGCGTATCCCCGCAGGACGCTCAGCTGCGTGACGGTGCTGTCGAGCCAGTGCGCGCCGCTGCCCGCCGTCACGTCCAAGAGATACGTCGGGTGCGACTTGCTGAACGCCTCGGCGTGTCCGTGGAGCGTCGCGGCTTCCGAGGCGCAGTATTCGATGGCTGCGAAGGGCGGAACGACGTTCAGACACGCCACGGCGGCGCTGGCCGCGAGCATCAAGGCGACAGCCGCGAGCGCGAACGCCTTACCAAACGATGATCTCGTCATGCGAGACGCTCCATTCGTCATGGCCGCGGGCCTTCTGGGCCGAGCGGCGGATGTATTTCTTCCCCGGCACGAGGTGCTTGAGGGCCGTTTCGAGGAGCGGCACGAAGAGCGTCCCCGAGCGCAGCATGGAATCGGCCTCGGAGAGCTTGGTCGCAATGCCGTCGCCGGTCACGGCCTCGATGGCGCCCGGCACGCCCTTGTAGTCGATGCGGGCGAGGAGGTTCGTGACGCTGACGGAGGTGTCGCCGCTGATGATCGGCCCCTCGAAGAGCGGGTCGTCGAGCGCCGCCAGGGCGAAGCGCACGTCCCAGGTGATGTCCTCCAGGTCCTCCGTGTGCCAGAGCGGGAACTCCAGGAGGTCAAACGTCTCCTGCGCGGCCGACGGGATGTTCAGCACGACGAGAGCTCCCGTCGCCTCGTCGAACCGCGCGTCCGCTGCCTGGATTGCCCTCTGCCTTCTTCCCATCGCTCACCTCACCACGCGGTACGTCAGGGTCAGGACGCTCGTGAACTGCCGAAGCTGCTCCAGGTGGTCGGGCGCATAGATGGGATCGTTGGCCGTCTTCAGCCACAGCGCCCCGACCGAGTCCAGCCGTTTGAACTTGAGGAACCCCGCAATCGACTCCACGACAGACATCAATCCGTCCAGTTCCTCGGCGTCCCCGACCGCCAGCTTCTTCTGCACCAGCACGTCGATCTCGACGTCCTGCTGAACCCGGCTCCGATCGGCGGCTACCGTCGTCACCGTCTTGGGGATGACGGTCACCCGCAGGTCCTTGAGCTCGGCCAGGTCCACGAGCGGCCGGTATTCGCGCACCGCCTCGAACCCCGCGTCCTCGGGCGCGCCTTCGCCGGGGTCCTCGTTCGGCGCGAACTCGCCGTTGAGCAACTCAACGACGGCGTCGGCGATGTCGATGACCATGCTCACGTCGAGATCTCCTTCTTCGCAATGCACGGCCGCGAGATCAGCTTGTCGTGGAGCGAACGGTTCAGCTTGAGGAGGTCGCTCGTCATGACCGTCAGGTCGCGTATGGCCGCGGTGTTCTCCTCGATCACGCGGCTATTGGCCTCGATGACGGAGAGCAGCTTCTTGATCAGCCAGATGACGAGCCCGAGCAGCACGGCGCTGAAACCTGCGAAGCCGTACTGCAGGAGCGGCGAGGCGATCCAGTCGCTGCTCATGGGTTCTCCATTCCGACGAACTTGGTGTGAATCCTCAGCGTCTTGCGGTAGGCGTCGCTGAAGGCGAAGTGCGGCTCAGAGCCCGGGGCCATCACCTCATAGACGAACGTCTTCCCGTCCTGCGCTTCTTTGATCCGGTCCCCTCGTGCCGGCAGCGTCGTCTCGCCCCCCAGGACGAGTTCCGCCGCCGGCACGAGGTAATCCCGACTCTCCACTCTCTCCAGCACCGCGTAGCCGCTCTCGATTTCAAAGACCGTCTTGCCGATAGCCGCGTGAACCTCGACCGAGTCTTTGCCGCGGATGTAACTGACCACCCTCGACATGAATCTGACCCGTTGGCTATCCAGCCAGGCGCTTCCGCCCTCGAGGAGGTCCACGCGTTATCTCCCCCTAGACGGTCGAGAGCGTGCAGCCGTCGTTCGCGACCACGCGCCAGCGCTTGTTGGTCCCGACCGCGATGCCGACGAGGAGGATCGAGTCCCCGGCGTCGTTCATCGTGATCGTGTTGTTGCCGGTCTGGTTGAGCCCCGTCGCGCAAGTGATCACGCAGTCGCCGCCATCGGTCTTCATCGAGATGAGGAGCAGTTCCCCGACGGAGGCCGGGGCCGCGAGGGTGCGCGTCTCGGCCGCCACCGTCACGATGTCCACATGGCCGGAATCATCCACCGGGATGGCGCCCGCGCTGCCGGGGTCGGCAATCACGGCCGTCAGCGCGTTGTGGATGGTGTTCGTGACCGAGGCCACGCCCACGAGGTCGAGCCGGACGGTCTCGTCGGTCGCACCCGCCTGGCCGACCGCGAACCCCATGAAGGTGTTCCCGCCCGACACGGTCGTCGCGCAGCCGGTGCCGGCGGTGCCGTTCAGCGGGTTGCCGTCGGCGTCCCAGAAGATGGCCGCGCCGTCGTTGATGACGCCGTTGACCTTCACGACGTCGAAGAGGCCCTCGATGGCCAGGGCCCCGAGGGCGTTCGCCGGGATCGGCACCTTCGAGATCCCGACGTGCGCTCCGAGCACCACGACCGAGCCCGCGTCGACGTCGCCCGACGGCCTGTAGTCGATGGCGCCGCCTTCCTGGATGAACCGAGCCTGGTAGTCCTGCGACATCTTCGTTGCTCCTTTCCTGGAAAAGGCTTACGCCTCGCCCTTGACCTTGAGGGCCCCGCGGTAATCCTGCTCGCGCACGCCGAAATCGATGAACCCCCTGAACGAAATGCCGAGCGTGTTGAAATCCGCGTCCGTGCGCTCGACAGTCGGCTGGTCGACGCCGTTGAGGAACGCGACCTCGAAGGTGGGCAGGCGGTTCGGGTCGGCCAAGAGATAGTAGGCCTTCGAACTGTAGCCCGTGAAACTCGCGTTCGAGAGGTAGACAGAACTCACGACCGTGTACTTCCCGACGTGCGGGTTGGTGGACGGCTTCGGCTTGTTGGCGGTTGTCAATTCGTTCAGGACCGGCGACTTCATGAGCATGTCCGCCGGCACACGGAGGGCCGTCGGCACCAGGAGCAGCGTCGCCGGGATGCCGAGAGGCCGGCCGTTGGGCTTCGTCTGCGACCCGAACTGCACCTCGGCAGCCGTCAGGCCGTCCACGGAGAGGACGCTGTCCGCGCCGTCGAGGTAGTTCTTGTGATCGGTCGAGAAGAACGCCTTGCCGTCCGACTGCACCGGGTTGGAAAGCCAGAGCGTCCACACCGCGTCGGCGATGGACTCGGCCGCGCCCATCCCGATCTGCCGCGGGATGTCCGTGAACGCGCCCATGTCGTCGTTGATGATCATCTGGCGCGTCAGCGCGAACATGATCCCGTGGGTGTCGGCCTTCTGTCCGAACTTCTGCTCGTCGAGCTTCCCGTGCTTCAGCTCGCCGTCCGGGCCCACCTGCTCGAACTTGAAGGCGCCCGTCATCCGGTAGCGGGTGTGCTCCTTGAAGTCGTTGACGCTTGCGATCTTCACGACCTGCCGCCAGGAGTCCTCAACGTAGTTGTAGCCCTCGAGGAGGAGCTTGTTGGCCAGGTTGGAGAGGATGCCCGGGAGGCTGGTCGTGCTGAACGCCGCCTGGAGCCAGCCCGTGGCGTCGCGCCGGAACCTCGGGAGCTGCCGCCCGCAGGCGAGCTCGCAGAACTCCTGGATGCCGACGCCGCGGAGCTTGTCCGCCGCCTCCAGCACCGGGGCCTGGTAGTGCGCCTGGAGCCTCGAGTTGGACACGCCGGCCGCCATGAGCCCCACCGCCTCGAATACCTGGGGCGCGGTCTCATTCTTGCGCTCGATCACCGCCGGGGCCTTCGGGCGCTCGGCGCGCAGCACCTCGAGCTCGGTCTTGGCGACGTCCCACCCCTCGGCGATGGCCTTCGCCTCGATGTCAGGGTGCCTGCCGCCCGTGGCCTTGCGCACCGCGTCGATCCGGGTGGTCTCGGCCGCGGCCTTCGCCCGCATCTCGGCGACGGGGTCTTGCCCCGAGGCATTGCCCGAGGGGTCCGGCGCGGTGACTTCCGCCTTCGCCGAGGCTACGGCGGACGGGTCCTGCTTGTCCTTCTCTGCCATGGGTTCCTTCTCCTTGCTGGTTGCGGATGCGGCGACCGTGGCGGTCGTGTTCCCGTCCGCGCCGAGGTCCACGAAACTGATTTCTCCGAGTGTCGATTTGCGCACCACGTTTACCGGCCCCGTGAATTCCCTCCCGTTCACGAGGACCGACTGGTTCTCCTTCACGAACTCGTACTGGTCGACGCTGGCCCCGATGGACGCCTGCCAGGGGAAGCCGTTCTTCGCGGATGCGACAACCTCCTTGGCAGCGGCGGTGTCCCGCGAGACGACGCCGGCGGCGACGAGCTTGCCGTCCATCACGCGGATGGAGTCGGTGTGCCCGACGCCCGAGGACGGGTCGTGCCCGAAGCGGATGGGCCGGCTCTGGCTCGGGATCGCGAGCCCCTGCAGGTCGACCACGACCGGGTAACGCCAGCCGCCGAGGCGCATCTCGCCGCCGGTGTAAGCGACCATGCTGAAGCGCGGCAGCGGCGTCTTGCCGTCAGCGGGCGCGGCCGCCGCCTCGATGGTCAGCGCGCCTGGCTCCGAGCAGAGAACCAGGGGGCCGTTACTCTCTTGCAGTTCCTTCGCCATCGTCGGTTGCTCCTGAGTTTTGGCCCGCCGGAACCGGCTCCGGCAGGTTGAGTTCCTTCATCAGCGCCACTTCCTTCGCCCGCTGGCGCAACTGCGTCTCCCAGTCCTGCCCCTTGCGGGCGTACTCATCGCTGAGCGTCGTGGTGTAATTCTTGAGCCGCGTCTCCTGGGCGTTCGCCTCCTTCGCGGGGTCGACGTGCTCGTGGCCGTCCCAGAACCACTGGTGCTCCCCGACTTGAGTCGGGGCCGTGCGCATCCAGAGGGGCAGGTAGTCCGAGACGAGGATCGCCTCAGAGAGCCACGCGGTGAGGAGCCGGTCCAATACCACGAGTTCGAGGTGGGATTGCTCGACTCTCAGGCTCTTGTAGTAGGTCTGGTGATCCAACCGGCCGGAGGCGTAGTTGTAGCCCGACGAATTGCACGCCGCGATGTTGAACGGCATGTTCAGGCAGCGAGCAATCTCGTTCAGGATTTCCTTTTTGAACTCGCCGTAGGTCGTCGCCGGCTGCTCGGCGTGGACCTGACCCATCTTCCAGCCGCCGGGCATCGTCATCAGCATCCGCTTTTCGAGCTCGATGACGTCCATCGGCTCGATGCTTTCGGCCTCCCCGTTGGCGGGGGCGTCGGTGTAGAGGATGCCGGCGAAATCGGCGGCGGTCTCGGCTGCGCCGATCACCGCCAGCGTGTAGCGCCGAAGCTGCGCAAAGAGCGGCAGCGCCGGGGTGATGTCGGGGATGCCCCGCGACTGTCCGGGCCTGTCCGACCGGAACCAATGCACCATCGACTCCGCCGGGATAAGATCGTAGTCGAGGGTAAAGCCCATGTTGACGGAGCCGGGGTGGTACTTGAGGACGTGGTACTCGACGGGATTGCCGAAGCCGTCGAAGACGATCCCGTCGACCAGGTTGGGGTCAAGGACCATGTCCGCCAGCCTTCCCAGCGTCGGCGTCGTGACCTGATCGGCCTCCACCAGCTTCAGGTCCAGCTTCACCCGCGTGGGGAGTTTCTCGTTGCTGGTGAAGACGCCGAACGCCTCGCCGTCTTCGGCCCGGGCCACACGCATCGTGCGGAGCTTCTCGGCTAGGTTGACGGCCTTGGCCCAGGCCATGAACTCCTTCTCGATGAAGCGGTTCGTCTCGTCCTTGTCGGTGAGCATCTGGAGCCGGGGCCCGGTGCCGACCACATCGTTGGCAAGGGTGAGGACGATGCCACGGGCGTAACTGTTGTTGGCGACCTCGTACCGCGCGCGGTTCCTGAGGGTGCGGCGGACGCCCGGGTTGGCGGCGGCGTCGGCCGACAGCGCGTCGGCGTTCGACCAGTGCCGACGATTCTCCTCGCTCGTGGCCGCGGCGTCGTACCTCGCCCAGATACGGCGCTGGACGGCGACCGCTTCCGCGGTGACGTCCTGCTCTTTGCGCGCGAAACGGAGTTTCCTGAGCCATCCGAACATCAGAGCGCCCCCGGCGGACTGATTTTGGTGAGCCTGAACCCGCGACCCTTCTTCACGGCGTCCTTCGAGCTGAGGTAGCGGTCGGCCTCGATCTGCTCAGCGAGGGAGTGGGACTCCACCTCCCCCTGGTCGCCGCGCACGCGTTTGGGGCTCGATGCGGCTTCGCGCACGTTGCTGTCGAGGTCCTCGGTCACGTCTCGCTCCCCAGCGTTGAGTTCCACCGGACGAGCCAAAAGAGAATGGCCGTATGAGGGTATGGGCCCCATACGGCCATCCGTTCTCTCGGCAGCATTCAGGCGGGGATCAGCCGCCCGAACGTCGCCCGGTTCTCAATTGTTCCACAGAAAGTCTGACACAAACAGGAGTGACAGTCAAAGGAAGCGGGGATTTTCCCGCAAATCGTTACGCATATGTAACGAAGCGGGGCTGGCAATATGAGGAAAGGGCGTGGGCAGACCGTCATGCAACCGACTTTCCGTCCGATAGTGCCGCACAAACGCCGATGTATTGCACCACGTCTCGCTCCTTGAAGGCCGCCCGCCGATATTGGGCCGGCGCTTTCCCTTCTGGCGCTCTCACGGCAGTGATCAGCCGCCGGTACCACGAGCCATGTTGCTCTGTATTACTCTTATCAGGCATTCGCGGAAGAACCTGAGCGGAATTCCGCAAGAAAATGCACCGGAAGTGCAGATAGGTTCTGCCGGTATAACCAGAATCCGAGGTATCTTCCGCCGGCAGAGTTCTCCCGCCCCACGAGACATCGCTGCGGCTGTGGCATGCCAAATCGAGGGTCGCATCAGCGCTACCCATGTGCCAAAAGAAAAAGGCCGTATGGAGATCTGCTCCATACGGCCCTGTGTACTCCCATCGCTCTCGCGACTGTAATCAACCGCTCAGGCATCGCCTAATCGACGACACATTCAGAACCCGCACAATTCAGCGTGCGGATTCCCTCTTGCAGTGTTTCTCATAGCGCCGAACTGAATCCCACATCATTCGCTCGACCGCCAAGAGATCGGCGTCCTCGGCCAAACAACTCCTGCTGGTGTACGCAAACCAGGACAGAACTGCAGCAGGTACGCTCAACTCATCAGCAATCCTTCCCAAGGAATCAGCCTGGGGAACCCTCCTGCCGTTTTCATAGTGGCAGATGGCGCACTCAGGGAGGTCCGAACGACGGGCAAGCTCTCGCCCGCTAAGAGACCGAGCCGTTCGGAGCCTTCTTAGTACACGACCAAACCGAAATCCGTTTTCCTTCATAGAGCTGGACCTGTTAGACCCTAATTGAGCTAAAGGAAGCACCCCGCCAATACCACGCAATTCGCAATACGTGCGTTTTCTCAGAGCCTGCGTCGGCTCCGAGCCACATAGGTTTGAAGCTGATAAAAGTAGGCGCTGAAGACGAGTTCCAGTGGTCTTAACGCCTTGTTTACTTCAAACGTGGTTAGCCCTCGCTGGAAGAGGGTTTGTTGCTCTTGGTCCCAGAGCTGGGCGAGCTCCCTGAATTGTTCCTTCCTCTCTAGGAAGGAGGTCTGTGTATCTTTCAGGTAGCACATGTACTTTTCCGCAATAGACTTCACACGCGTTTCGTCGTCACGCGAGAAGCTCTCTTTCGTCACGGATCCGGCTTCCAATCGGTCACGTGATCGACTGGCGGCCATCCAGGAGCAGTTCGACACCCGACTGCTCCTTCGACCGCCGAGAGCTTTTTCTGACGTCCAGCTACGCACGACGGCAACCTTTGGGCGCGTCGTCATAATCTAAAGCCGCCGTGCCACGAGCGGTCACGGCCCCAAACAAAAGTATGCATCCCTACCTCCTTTCGCCTTTGAGGTGAACGACGTCAGACTCCCGACGTCGGGCCTCACTCGGGGGGTGACGGGTAACCGCTACCCGTTCGGTGCCACCGCCCCACCTCTCATCTACTCATCTGGAGAACCCGCGGTGTCAACGGGTCCCAATCAGAAGCAATAGCGTACTCATCAAGACTGTCCGCCTGTTAAGGCGGGTCGGAAACCTGGAAGATGCCAAAGAACTGGAGACCAAAGGCGCTGTATCCTTTATGCACACACATTATATCTCGAAAGTGCTCCTAGTCAAGGCCCAAAACAGCCAACAATCCTTACACCTCTGCCTGGGTCGGTACCCCACCGGCTGACGCAGATTCCCATGTCGTCAGCCTCCTACCGCAGTTTCGGCACTCCCGACGGCGCATTATTCGCTCCCCTGACGTGGGGCGTGTATAGATGACGTGGAAGTGCCGGCAGCCGCATTGCCGGCAGGCAATCCCCCTCCGGTCCTTGCGCTCGTCTGCCATCAACGATCCCTCTGAATGTCGGAAAGCCTAATCCGCTTCCGTGCCTGTGCATGTGCGCCGTCCGTTCCCGGCAGCACAGATCCCTGGACTGACGCCGCGACCGCGCAGCCCACGACGCCGTCGAGCCAGTGGTTCTCCTGGGCCTCGGGACGCAGCTTCCACTCGTCGACGACGCGCCCGCGCCCCTCGGTCCGGACGCGGTATTCGCTGGTTAGGTGATCGGCAAGGAGGCGGTGCTCGTCGGGCTTACGGCCGAAAAGGGAGAGACATCCCTTGTCGCCCATCGGCACGGCCAACCGTGCGTGGACAAACGACTTCCAGTAGTTCGAGTCGAAGACTACGTGCCGGATCGCCCGCTTGCCCAGGACGTTCGGGATGCGCCAGTTGTGCCCGACGCGGTCGCCGCGCTTGCGTTTGTACTCCGAGAACGGAATGGACGCCGCCCCGACGAAGCGGCCGTGGCTTGGGAGCAGCACCGCAGCGTGTTGGGATTGCCGGCAGAATTGGTAGACGACGTCGGTCGACGTGCCCCAGTTCGCGTCGATGAGGCAGAGGCCGATCTTGAGATGCGCGCCATCGTCGCGAGTCCACTCCCGACCCAGGTAGGAATTCGAGAGCGCCTCGAGCCCGGCGTAGATAGAGCCTTCAAGCCCGGCGCCTTTCGCAACGGTCTGCAGTGTGCGCTGCGCGTCGCGCAGCGAGAAGTAGGCGCGCTTCTGATCCGGGTAAGCACCGTAATCAAGAACGTAGCCGGTGAAATCTTCCTCCCACGCGACAACGGCGTAGAAGAGCAGCTTCCCCTGGACGTCGATGAACATCGTAAGATGCGTCGCGCCGATCGGGACTTCACCCCGGCGCTGGCCGTTGAGCTTCATGGCGATCTCGTCGGCGGAGAGTAGCCCTTCATCCTCGACGCCCTTCTCGGGCAAGGGCTCATTCTGGTACTCCGCTTGAAACGCGGCCTCGTCCTGGAGGCGCAGGTTCATGGCGTGCTGAATCGCGGAGAGCTCGTCGTGGTTGAACCGCTCCGGCCAGGCGACGACGGCCCCCTCATCCATCGCCACGCGGTTGGCGCGGTAGAACTCAGTCGCCGCGGCGATACCTTTCCCCGCCCGCAGGCACTCCGCCCAGATCTCCGCGTAGCGGGCCCAGAGCTTCTCGTTCGCGGGGAAGGCGTAGAGCATCTTCGTGCGTTCGCCGTTCCACTCGGGGTGCTTCTCGCGGTCCAGGACCGAGTCGGCCATATCGCCCGGGCGAATCACGGTGCAGGGCATTATCCCTGAGATCTTCTTCCCGGGCCCTGCAAGCCCCAGCACCGCACCAGCGATGATCCTTTCCCTCGTCGCGCACTGCGAGAGCGACCTCGCGGATTCATCGGTCTGCGGGTCATCGAGCACCACGAGCGACGGTCGCACGGTCTTCCCATCAGCCCTCTTGAACTTCATCCCGCGGATGCGGCCCGTGATGCCAGCGACCTTGATGATGGCCCCGGAAGCCCGGCTGCCGGGGATCGTCGGCAGCACTATGTCGTTGGCCGTCCAGCCGATGTGCGTGCGCTCGCCGTGGTAGAGCTGCCCGGAGCACCGGTTGGCGATGCCGTCGATCTTCTCGATGGGCCACGAGACCTCGGGGAAGTCCTCAGCGAGGAGGTCGTTGCCCTCGAGTTCGGTCTTGATGCTTTCCAGCATGTCCATCGCGTGGGATTCGTCCGAGCCGATGAGGCAGACGAAGTCCCGATGGCCATAGAGCACCGCCCAGAGGCAGGCGCACTCGGCGATTGACGTCTTGCCGGAACCGCGCGGCATCGCCAGCGCGAAGAGCCCGCCCTGCAGCACCGCCTCCTCGACCTTGCCGATGACCTTCAGATGGTCGGGCGACCAAGCTAGGTGGAACGTCAGCCGGAAGTAGGCCTCGCAGAAGAACCGGAAGTCGGACTCCGCGCGGGCCTTTCTCTCCGGATTCACGACCGCCGGCAATTCGCCGATGTCCCGACCCGCCTCCGACCGCATCCGGTTCTTCTCGGCCGCGCGCTCCTTCATCTCCGCATAGGCGGCCTTCGGGTCCACGACGGGCCTCGGCGCGTGCTTCGTCTCGATCAGCCAGCCGACGTAGCGGTAGAGGTCGATGTGCCGACCGTCGCCGATGCGGTATCCCGCCTTCATCCGGTGCCGGTAGAGCTGGCGCTCGTCGATCACGGTCCCGAGCGGCGTCGAATTCAGGAGCCGCGCCAGGTCGGACGGCTTCTGGTTCCTCGGATCAATCGCCATCGGCAACCGCCCGGGCCAGCCACGCCCCGTACTGGATGAGATTGATCGTGCCATCGGGGTTCGTCGGCGCGCCCGCGGCGATATCCGCCCGGATCATCTCAATCGTGATGTGGCCCCCCAAAGCGGCAAGGATTCTGGCCAGTTCCTCCACCGGAATCGCGGTCGGACTAAGCTTTCGCTCATTCGGCATCCCAAGCACTCCTCGCATGTTTCGCCACGGGTGGCGGTCCTCTGCTGCGGCGTCATAACTCTTGGCACAGCAAGGGGATAAATCCGCCGGAATTGCCGGATTCCCCTTCCCTCGTTGCCATTCTCATGCCCTCATGTGTCCGGAAGACGCGCATGGGCGCGCAAATCGAAACCGCGAAAGGAAACGACGATGACGACGACGAACACGAGGCAGATTCAGGTAGCCAACACGAACGCCGCAGAACTGACCTTTGGAATCGAGATCGAATGCCTCCTGCCGCGCGGAAGCGTGCGAGTCGGCGGCTACCATCACGGCATCGAGTTGGGCGGCGAATTCCCCAGAGGCTGGAACGCGCAGAACGATGGCAGCCTGAGCACCAGCCTGAGCGGCTACGAGGGAGTCGAGATTGTCAGCCCGATCCTGAAGGGCCGCGAGGGCCTCGAGCAGGTCAAGAAGGTCGCCGGAATCCTCAACCGCATGAACTCGAAGGTGAATCACACCTGCGGCTTCCACGTCCACGTAGGAGTGACGAGCGCCGCTGGCCGCGATTTCGACGAAGTGGCCGATTGGGTCAGAAAGCTGATCAACACCACCGCGCAGCACGAGATGGCCTTCTATGGCGCAGCCGGTTCCCGCCGCCGGATGAACGGCCGCTATTGCGCGAGCCTCGCCGCAGGCGCCTGGGCCCGCAAGAAGGAAGCCCTCAAGAAGAAGAAGCTCACCGCCGAGGAATTGCGCCTCGAGGCCGCAGGCATCAGCCGCTACCAGCTCTTGAACGTAGTGCCCGTATTCAGCGCCAACAAGACGGTGGAATTCCGGTGCTTCAGCGGGACGACCGAGGCGCTGAAGATGACGGCCTACATCCAGATGTGCCTGGCGGTCGCGAACCGCGCCCAGGACCGCGACACGCAATTCGACGCGCCCCACGCCGAATACGCGAGCAACGGAGCCGCCGGCGCGATGAAGCGCTTCTTCTACCTGATGGGCTGGACGAAGGGCCGCAAGGACTACTACAAGCCCGAGTGCATCGTCGAGGGATGGATTGACGACCTCGCGAACCTGAACCAGGCGAAGCGCGAGCTGATGCGCCTGGCCAGGAAGTTCGACGCCAGCCCCAGCCGCTGAGTGGTTGGGGCTTCGAAGCGGAATGTGCAGACGATTTCCAGGAATCCCCTTGATGATGGCTGAGAAACAGGGCCTTATATATGCAGCAGCATACATGCGATGCTTAGGACGCACAACCGAAAGGAGCCGACGATGGTGAAGAACGAGACATACGAGTGGCTGATGGTTGAGGGCACGAACGGCGTCCGCCGCATCGAGAAGTTGGGCTGGAGGCGCCTCGCGAGAATCTACTACCGCGCCAAGCCCGGCAGCACAGTCCGCCGCGCAATCAACAACGAGTGCCGCCGCTCGGGCTACACGCCCAGGATCGTCCTGGGGATTCATGCCTGAGACGATTTGAACCTCTGACCGAAAGGACGAAGCGCGATGGCAAAGAAGCAAGCGAAGATGGCCGAGGTGAACGCGACGCCCGCGACGTGTTTCCGCTGCGGCTCGACCGAGATCATCCAGATCGCAGCGAAGTGCAGCGACCTCTGCAGGATCACGAGAAACGGCAAGACCGAGTGGGGCTATGTGCCGGACGGCATCGCGCTCGGCGAAGATCCCAACTACGTCGAATTCAGCTACTGCCGGAAGTGCGGGCAGATCCAGAACCCGGAATTCAGATCCTGAGTCCTGAAAGGAGCCGCGAGCATGGCGAAGCGCAAGAAGGCAAAGACCTACAAGGCGAAGGTGGGCGACAAGGACGTCCAAGTGACGGTGCCCGAGAATCCCGACCCCACCGAGACGATGATCGAGGCTATCAAGGACTGCCTCAGTCCCGAGGCCGTGACGGCGATCATCGCCTACCTGCAGCCGGTCCAGGTCAAGGACAAGACCATCCAGCACCAGGTCGAATGGTTCAGCGAGACACTTGTGAAAGCGCTGGGGGGCCACAGCGCCTTCAACCAGCTGATCGACGAGATTGGCCTCTAACCCGGAAAGGACAGTCCGATGGCGAAGGTGATGGTCGCAACGAAGGAGACGCAGGGCCGGCGGAAGAACGACTTCTGCTGGGCGACGGAGGGCGAGATCCTCAGGTTTGGGATGGAATGCGACGGCGAGGAGGTCGACGGCGGCTGCGGCTGCCGGCGCTCGCTGGTCGGTGTCGATTCCATGAAGGCGACGACGACGGCCAAGGTGGTCGAGATGCCGGGGATCGACGAGAAATCCCTGGCAACCATCGTGGGCGCGTCGCTCACGAAGGCCGGCTGGGGGCACCTCGCGCCGAAGGAGGACTTCGAGCGATACGCGGCCGACGACGCAGCGGAACTGCTGCGCATCGCCGCTACGTTCAACGAGGGCGACGTGATCGAAAAGCGTGGCGAGACAATCCAAACCAGGTGAAGGGAGGTGCTGATGGCGGACATGGCTGCGGTGATGAGCGCGTTGAGCACCCGGCAGAGGGTAGTGCTGGCAACCAGAGAAACCAGAAAGGAACAGGACATGTCGAAGAGCAAGAAGGCGGCGAAGGCTGAGAAGAAGACCAAGACGCAGAAGCAGAACGAGGCGGTCGAGAAGCGCCTGAAGAAGGGCGGCAAAGCCGAGGTCGAAGGCGCGCCGAAGGTCACGATGACGAAGGGCGAGGCGGTCAGCGCCGCGATGGAGGCGGTCGACGCCGACAAGAAGAAGCGGGCCAGCGGGCTCGATGCCGCCGCGCAGGTCCTGCGCGAGGCCGGCGCGCCGATGAGCGCGAAGGCGATGGTTGAGGCGATGCTCTCGAAGGGCCTCTGGAAAACGAGCGGCAAGACCCCCGAGGCGACGATTTACGCCGCGATCATCAGGGATATCGCCGCGAAGGGCACGGCGTCCCGGTTCGTGAAGACCGGCCGCGGGGAGTTCGCGATCAATCCCAGCGCGCCTCAGTAAACTCCGCATCACATCCCACCTCCCTACGCCCCGGCGCAGTCGGCCGGGGCGCTCTCCGGGTTCACCGTGTTACCGCTTCTTCCGCGACGAGCGGCTCGCCTCGGTGCTTGTAGAACCACCCCATGATCCGGCAGCGTTCGTCGTCGCTCCACCCGCATGCAATCTGTTCCGGGAGGACGACGTTCTTCTGAAGCTGGCCCAAGCCGTGAAACCACATGGGCAGGGCCTTCACCCCGTGCGACTGAACCCACTGGCAGCGCCGCCACGCGTCACGCGGCGTGTCCTCGAATCCCACCAGGCAATAGGTCCGGATGCGGCTCTTCGGAATGCCCGCCGACCGCAGAAGCTGAAACGCGTGCTCCCACTCCTCCATATCGCCGTCGGCGTCGAGCGACAGGCGCACCATCGGCTTTCGGATCTCCGCGATGGCATCCGCGTGCCGGCGGGTCATCAGCTTCGCGTCGAGCCCCTGGTTGAAGTCTGCCCAGCCCCAGCGCACGAGCCTTTCGATCACACGCTCGAAGTGCTGGATCGACGATGCCAGCAGGTTGTTGTCGCAGATGATCGGGAGGTCGGGCCAGTCTTCGAGCTCGTGGAACCCGTCCGGCTCGATGATCCCCGACCCGATCGCGCAGAAGCGGCAGTTGCGGAAGCACCCCATCGTCGTGCGCGTGGCGAGCGGATTGACCCGCTGGAGGACGCCGGGCATATCCCCGCCCACGGTCACGTGGGGAATGCCGCTGAGATAGCCCGGCATCAACTGGACCGCGGGCCCGCCGACGATGGCCCGGTCCCACCAGAGCAATCGCTCCGAGAGGAGGTCCCGGACGGCGGGAAGGTTCCAGGTAAAGGGGACGGAGATGTAGAGCGTCCGGTCCTCGATCCACTCGACTGGCGCCTTGGGCCAATTCATGGTTCACACGCCCTTCTCGCTTGTGTCCGGGGTCCGTTCGCCGACCTCTACGAACACCACCGGCTTACCCAGCTTCCGAGCCAGCCGGATCTCCGCCTGGACGCCGACCGATTCCTGCCAGCCGTCGAGCTTCAGCACCCAGACTTCCCACGAGCGCTTCAGGAACGCGCGGTCGAATTCCTCCCAGAATGCCCACTCGACCGGCAGCCCGTGCTCGACGAGCGCATGCGTGTAGGCGATGGGCGAAAAAACCTGAATGCCCGAGCGCAACATCGCGGCGGTCTGCCGGCAGACCGCCCGAAAGCGCGCCTCGCGCACGACGGGATCGGGATGGGTGTAAGGCGACGCGAGGTAGATCACGCGGTCACCTCCGCCGCGATGCGTTCGGCCTTCCGCCCGGTGAATTCCTCCCAGCGCTTCACGATCACGTCGCAGTAGAGCGCGTCGATTTCCATCAGAAACGCCTTGCGCCCGGTCTTCTCGGCTGCGATCAGCGTCGAGCCCGAGCCGCCGAAGAGGTCGAGCACGTTCTCGCCCGCGCGAGAGCTGTTCAAGATCGCGCGCTCGGCAAGCTCGACCGGCTTCTCCGTCAAATGGATCATGTCGGCGGGGTTCACCTTCTTCACTTCCCAGACGTTCGAGACGTTGTTCGGCCCGAGCCATACGTGAGCCGCGCCAGTACGCCAGCCGTACCAGGAATGCTCACAATCGTTCATGAAATCGGTGCGTCCAAGCACCGGATGATGCTTGACCCACGTGATTCCCTGCGAGAAGTACAGGTCCACCTGCGCGAGGGCGGGACAGTAGTTTGGCCAGTTCAAATAGCCGCCCCAAATGTAGAAAGCGCGCCCCGGTTCCAGGACGCGAGCGATGTTCCCGAACCACTTCACAAGCTGGTTGTAGAACTCATCGTCGGAGAGAAAATCGTTCACGAGGACGCGGTCGCGCGGACGGAGCTTGCGCGACACGATCTTCGGAATGCCGAGGCGGTGGACGTCGTAGTCCTGAACGCTCGCAACTTTCTCGGCGACGTCGTGGGGCAGGCCGTGGCTGCCGGCGAGGATGGCGTTGTTCGTCCTGGGAGCGAGGTTGACGTTATACGGCGGGTCGGTGTTCACGAGGTGGATCGGCGCGCCGCCCAGCAGCTTGTCGAGGGCCTCGGGGCTACCGGAGTCCCCGCACAAGAGGCGATGGTTTCCGAGAATCCACAGGTCGCCCTTCTGCGTGACGGCCTCCGCCGGCGGCTCCGGAATCGCATCGGGGTCGGTCAGGCCCGTCGTGCCCGAGGCGCCGAGTATCTTCTCCAGTTCGTCGGCGTCGAACCCGAGCAGTTCCAGGTTGATATCCGCCGCGCGGAGGTCGGCCAGCTCGATGGGCAGCAGTTCCATGTTCCACTCGGCCAGTTCCGCGAGCTTGTTGTCTGCGATGCGATAGGCTTTCACTTTTTCCGGCGTCAGGTCGGTCGCGACGTGGACGGGGACGGTTTCAAGCCCCAACTTCTGCGCGGCCTTCCAGCGGGTATGGCCGACGATGATGACGCCCTCTGCGTCGACGACGATGGGCTGCCGCCAGCCGAATTCCTTGATGCTGGCGGCGACCGAATCTACGGCGGCATCATTGTTGCGGGGATTCTTGTCGTAGGGCTTCACTTCGCTGATTTTCCGCATCACGATGTCCATAGCTGCTCGTCCTTTCTCGCAGGATTGCCAACCCGCGCGCCCCGGCACGTTGAGGGGCGTCCCGGCGGCGGCGTTGGCTTCGTTACTCGACCGCGCCAGAGGCGCGCCCCTGAAGCGCCCCGCGCGAAAAACCGGACCATGCAAACTCTGTCTCAAACCGTCGGCGACTGTTCCCGCGTGCGTCGGCGGCGAGACGCGCCAGGAAGGAACCATTGATTGCCCAACCGAAGCGCGCTCCCATCTAACGATTCACCCCTAAGGCGAACTCACTCGCGCAAACACATTTCACGCCCAGCGCGCAGGGCCTTCAGGCCCGCGCGCGCCCTAGGGGGTGTGGGGGGTTTGTGTTTTTTCGTGTTCGTTTGTTCGCGACGCACGTTAACTCCTTGATTCGCAAGCACTTCCAAGGCGAACAACCCGCGAACTCAACCGCGAACAGTTCGCGCGAACAGTTCGCGAACTGGACGGCCAGTTCGCGCCTCAGCTCGCGTTTTTGTTCGCGAACAATTCACGCCGAATCTTCTGCACGTAACGCGTGCTGACGCCCGTGCGGTCGGCAACGTCGCGGTTCGTGGCGTCGGGCGAAAGCTGCAATAGCGCGACGACGGCGGCGCGCTTGCTGTCGTCGGATGGCGCGTCGACGGTCTGCTCGATGGTCGCGTAGGCGACTGTGCGGTTGGGCTCCAGCGTCCAGCGATGGATGAGCCCTTCCTCGAGGGCAAGGGCCAGCAGGCGCTTGATCCGGCGCACGGATATGCCCTGCTGCTCGGCGTCCTCGTAGATGCGGTCCTCGCTTCGCGGCGACTCGGCGACGAACTCGGCGGCGAATTCCTCGACGCCCCAGGTCTTGGGCGGCTCTGCCTCGGCGTCGGCGTGCTTCTGGCCCCCCTCCTTCCTGAGCGACGCCGGGTTGAGGTCGTCGGCCGGCGTCCAGACCGGAAACGTCCAGCGCAGGCAGCGCGGGGCGACGGGCGGCCAGGAACGCACGGCGGCGTCGAGCACGACCGCATCGTCCTCCTCGTGCTTGCGCAGGACGAGGTGCGCGTCGGTCGCCCGGCTCTGGCTGCCGGCGCCTGCGCCAACGTCGGTGACGTCTTTGAGCGACTGGTTGCCCTTCGACGTGTGATGGATCAGCACGAAGCAGCACTTCAGGTAATCCGCATAGGCGTCGAGGAAGTTGTAGAGGCTGGCCATCGTCCCGTTGTCGTTCTCGTCGGTGCGCATCGGCAGGAAGCGATAGAACGCGTCCAGGATGATGATCTTGAACCGCCCGGGCTTGAACTGCCGGAAGTACTGGCCCAAGGCGAAGATGTCCTTGAGATGCCCGCGCAGGTTCTGGATGAAGAGGCGGGCCTTGACCTCGTCAAACGGGATGCCGCGCGCGGCGGCGACCTTCGGGATGCGGTTGGCGGACGTTTCCCGGTGGAGCTCGTTGTCGAGGATCAGGACGTCGCCCTTCTCGCACTGCATGCCGAGCCACGGTCGGCCCGTGGCGACGGCGAGCGCAAGGTCGGTGACAAGCCAACTCTTGCCAGCCTTTGGGGCCGAGATGACGTTCATCGTCTCGCCCTCGCGCAAAAGGCCGTGGATCACCGGGGCGCGCAGCGCCGGGTAGAGGCCCGATATCTCGTCCAGGCTGAGCGGGTGAAGCAGGTCGGCTGGCGCTGCCTCGACCGAGCCCGTCATGAAGTGGGACAGGTCGACGGGTGTGACCATAGGCTCCTGGGAGCCGTAGCCCTTCAAGCGAAGCGCGGACGCAGCCGCGGCGAAATCGCCCGAGTGCTCCAGCATCGCGTAGACGCCGAACGGCCCGTAGGCCTTCTCCGACTCAAACGGCGCGGCGTTCGTCGAAAAAACGTAGAACACCCGGCCCCGAAGCGTCGCGCTCCAGCCTTTCGTTTTGCCGGGCCGGCGCCAGTATTCGTTCTCGCCGGGCTTGGCCAGCGTCCAGCCGTGGTTGAGGAGCACGGCGCGCATGTCCCCGCGCTCGTTGAAGTCGTCCCCCGGGCGCAGGCCTGCGGAACACGGAGTCACTGATTCAGGAAACAGCACTGGCGATGCCCGCGGGCCGTCGACGACCTCGGGCTGGTACTCGTTCAGTTCCGCAGCGCACGTGAGCAGGACGTCGCGTTCGGCCTCGGTCAGCACGGGCAGGTTGCAGAGGTCGCCCTGGAGCGTCTCATACCCCGCGGTCGGCGCAGAGAGAAAGAGCCCCCCTTCCCCGCGGGTCTCGATCAGCACGATGACGACGTGCCTGTCGCCGTTGGCGTCGGTGCGGACGGCGTATTCCTTGCCGTGGTAGACCACGGCCTCTCCCTCTTCGACGATGCACTTGCGCTGGGCAAGCTTGAGGTTCCCGCAGATCTCCGATTCGCAGAGGTAGACGACGTGCCGTCCCTGCCCCCGGGTGCTCTCGATGTAGAGCCTGTCGACGAGGCCGGGCGCGATGGCGTCGACCTTCGCCCGCCAGGGCTCGAAGAGTTCCGCGGCGAAGTCGAAGTCCATCATCTCCATGTTGCCCGAGGTCGCGCCACAGACGATGCAGAGCGCGTCCTGCGGGTTGGCAAACCACGCCTGCAGTTCCGCCTCGGTGGGCAGGCGGGTCTGATACGCCTCCCACTTGGCCTTGATGGACGGCCGTTTTTCATCCCGATAGGCCGGCAGAACGCACAGCCCCGACTGACGATAGAGAAGCGCCGAATCCAGGAGGTCCATTAGAACGGGATCTCCTCTTCGCTTGGGGGCCATGCAGCCGGCTCGGCGCTCGACTCCATGTCGTCCTCCCACCCCGGCTCGCGCCAGGGCGGCTTGTCGCCCAGCTCGTAGTCGATGATCGTGTCAAACCGCTGCCCCGCGACGCTCCGGATCGTGACGGCCTTCGTCGGCGCCAGCGCGCCTCGCACAGCAAGCTGCTGGGCTTCACGCGCCGTCTCCGGCACCGGAGCGTTCGAGCGCAGTTTCCACCAGAGCTCCGCCTTCGCCTGGGCGTATCCGGTGTGCTCGAAGCAGATCCATTCCGACTGAAAGTGCGTGTAGCCGAGCTGATACTCGACGCGCAGCGTGCGGGGTGCATCAGGCGGCGCGCCGCGCTTTTCGTGGACCCAGAAGGAGACGTCCTCGACCTCATAGCGCTCGGCGGTCACCTGGCCGTTGAGGACTCCCGCGGTACTCGCCTTGGCATCGTGTTTCTTCCGTTCGGGCTCCGGGAACTGGTAGCCGCAGTCCGGGCAGACCGAGTAGCCGATGGCGATGACGGAGTGGCACTGTGGGCACTCTTTCGCGGGGGCGACGCCGTCGCCTTGGGAGCCCTGCTCCTTGATGCGGATGGAGTCGACCGGCCCGTGGCGCAGGATGTTCCCGCCGAAATCCAGGACGAGGCAATTCTTCTTCCCCTCGCAGAGGCGGAATCCCCTCCCGACCATCTGGTAGTAAAGCCCCGGCGACAGCGTCGGCCGGAGCATCGCGATGCAGTCAATGTTGGGGGCGTCGAAGCCGGTCGTAAGGACGTTCACGTTGACGAGGTACTTGATCTTGCCGGCCTTGAAATCGGCGAGCGTCTGGTCGCGCACGAAGTCGAGCGTGTCGCCGAAGACCGTCGCGACCCGCTGGCCCAGCTTCTCCAGCGTCTTCGCGACGTGCATTCCGTGCTCGACGCCGCTCGTGAAGACGAGACACGATTTCCGGTCGCGGGCGTACTCGAGGATCTCCACGCACGCGGCTTCCACTAGGCGGTCGTCGTTCATCACCGCCTCGACCTCGTCGGCGACGAACTCGCCAGCGCGGGTGTGCAGTTGCGACGTGTCGACCTTCTCGCGGCTGGCCTTGCTGACGAGCGGGCAGATGTAGCCCTGGACGATCAGCTCGCGGACCCCGACCTCGTAGCAGACAGCGTTGAGGATGTTTTCGGGGCCACAGATCGAGCCGGTCGTCATGCGGAACGGCGTCGCCGTGAGGCCGATGATGCGGAGCGCCGGGTTCGTTTCCATGAGGCCTTCGAGGAGCGTGCGATACATCCCCTCGCCGTCGGGCGGGACCATATGAGCTTCATCGATAACCGCCAGGTCAAAGTGCCCGAGTTCCTTCGGGCGGCGGTAGACCGATTGGACGCCGGCGACGATGATCGGATGGTCCGTGTCCCGGCTCTTGAGGCCCGCGGAATAGACGCCGACCTGGAGCAGCATCTCCGGCGCGACGGCGTTCAGCTTGTCCACCGCCTGCTGGAGCAGCTCCTTCACGTGAGCCACGATCAGCACGCGGCCCTTCCAGAGCGACACCGCATCCCGGCAGATCGTCGCCATGATCGGCGTCTTGCCGCCCGCCGTGGGAATCACGACGCACGGGTTGTCGTCGTGCTCGCGGAGGTAGGCATAGACCGCCTGCACGGCCTCGAGTTGGTAGGGCCGAAGCTGCATCATTTCTCTTCGCGTATCTGATGGTGGTGGTTCGGGTCCGAAGGCAGCTTCCGCGCGTGGTCGAGCGGGTCCATGTCGTCGTAGATGTCGTCGGGCCCCGACTCGTCGTCGTACCGATCCTCGAGGTCGATCGGGTTATAGGCCTCCGGCTCGGGCCTGCAGCGGTCGAGGCGCTCGAACCGGTGGGAGTGTTGCCCGGGTCGGCCGCCGCAATCGACGCAGTATCCGCCTCTGCGGGTCGTGTCGCGCCCGCAGCCTT
This sequence comes from Planctomycetota bacterium, assembly GCA_037439485.1. Lineage (GTDB taxonomy): Bacteria > Planctomycetota > DG-23 > DATKVD01 > DATKVD01 > JBBIVY01. The sequence continues at coordinate 31,909 of JBBIVY010000016.1, forward strand.
TGCAGCAGTAGACTTCAGGTTTCTTCATCGTCGTCCAGCTCCGGCTTGTCTTTCCTGGTGCGATACCACACGAGCACAGCCTGCTTGTCGCGGATGGGCCTGCACGAGGCTTGAAGCGCCTTCAGAAAACGCAGCTCAACGTCGTACTCCCTGCGGTAGACCCGGCGGTAGTAGACGTGGAAGCTCCAGGCCCGAAACTCCTCCTCGATCTTCAACCACGACTCGCCATCCGCCAGCGCCGGGATATCGTCCGATCCGGACGACGGCCCTGCCCCCGGCGACGGGCTCGCACTTCTCGGCGATGAGCAGTCGCACCTGGGCGTCGTCGCGGTAAGCTCCTCCGTGCTCAAGGGCATCGAGCATTCCCTTCATGATGTTGTCGATGTCCCGCCGGCGGCGGTCGGGTGGATAGGCCTCGACCCAGATCAGGAGATCCCCCTCCATCGGCCGCACGCCCGCGGCCGCGAGGACCGAGCAGACGCGGCTTCGAAACGCTCGGCCCTCGCGGCTGATCACGACCCGCCCCCGGAAGGAACGCCAGTAATGGTTGACGCTCGGCGGGTAAGGCAGAACGACCTCGAGGGTCATCTCCGCCACGGTGCCGGGCCGGTCGGGGGCGTGGTGGGCTTTGGGGCGGGCGCGGCCCCCTCCTTCTTCGCGTAGCCCTTGACCTCGTTCGCGATCTCGTCGTTGTCCTCGCGCTTCTTCTGCTTGACGCTGATCACGAGCGGCAGGTTGTGCAGCTCGACGCTGTCGCTCGGGGCCATGACGCCCACGGCGCGGCAGATCGAGGAGAGCTCGCCGCGGGCGATCTGGACCGCGGTCGGGTTGGGGTTGTCGAGGTTCAGCCGGGCCCAGAGGTTCCGGCCCTTGTACTCGCCCTCCATGACCTGGAACGTCAGTTCCAGGAAGCTGCCGTTGCCCGACTTCGTGGGCTTCATCTCGCTTCCGGTGATGACGGCGACGTACTTCCCGGCCGGGATCGGCTCGAACTCGGTCGCGGGCGGGACGTTGTTGGCGTTGAAGTTGCCGAGGTTTGCCATCGAATATCTCTCCTGTGTTTGGGTGACGGTTTATGCGACGTCCGTCCACGTGCGGCCAGCCTTGATCGCACCTATCGTCCCATGCGTAACGCCGAGGAGGCGGCCGATCTTCCTCTGCGATACGCCTTCCGCCAGCAACCTCCGCGCCTCCCTCACCTGAGCGACGGACAGTGTGGGGTTCGTGCGGACAGGGCGCAGGCGCGCCCTCTTGTTGCGCGCATTCTCGGCGGGCGTAACGAACCGACTGTTCTCAGGACAGTAGCCTTTGTTGTTGTCGATCCGGTCCAACTGAAGTCCGGGCCTGAAACCGGCTAGCACGGCCCATCGGAAGAAGATGTCGAAGCTGGCCAGCTACTCGTCACAAACCCGAATCCCACGCCCACCGTAGGTCGCAAAGTGATCGTGCTTCTTGTTGTAGCAACGCTGTTTCATGGCTACGTAGACCGAGTACAACCGGTGGGTCGCGGCCTGCTTCCTGCGGTACCACTCTCGCCCCCGTCGCCCGTTACATTCCCTGCACTTGGAGTCCAAGCCGTCCTTACGGGCCGAGTGCCGGTTGAAGTCGGACAAAGGCTTCAATTCCTTGCAGGTGCTGCAACGCCTCTTGGGCGACCCCGTGTCGAGCGTCCCGCTCACCGCTCTTCTCCTTCGGGTGCGGGAGTGTCGTTGGGGGTCAGGCCCGCCATCAGCGCGGGCCACGAAAGCGGCAGCTCCGTCGGCAGGTTGAAGCGGTTCTTCGCCACGCACGACGGCCCGCCGACGGTGCGGAGGATGCGGTCGCCGCCCGGGTCGCTGCCGATGGCGACGGCGATGGTGCGTTCCTTGCCGAAGCCCTGCTCCTCTTTCTCGGTGCGGAACTTCCGCGTCGCGAAGAGGACGGCGTCGACCCACTCCGTCAGCAGCGCGCAGGCGTGCTTGTGGAGGCGCGGGCTGTAGCGGTCGTAGGTCGTGGTCTCGGGGTCCTCGAACTTCTCGACCTTCGCGTGGGCGATGAGGATGACGGCCATCCGCTTGCCCATGCGGAGGACGTTGAGGTCGTCGACGAGCCGGCGCCAGCGCCCGACCGCGTGGACGTAGCCGCGCTGGTAGCCGCCGTCGGCCTTCTCGATGCAGCTCACCTTGAACTCCCGGCACACGTCGTCCCAGATGAGCCGCTCCAGCCAGTCGAGCGAGTCGATGACGACCGTCTGGTAGGAATGCTCGGCGGTGCGCAGCTCCGCGAGGGCGTTCGCGACGTCGTCGACCGACGCGGCCAGCGGGAACTTGTCGCACTCGATCTCAGCGAGTCCGTCCTCGGTCTGGATGAAGACCGGGTTCGGCGCGTGCGCCGCGAGCGTGCTCTTGCCGACGCCTTCGACTCCGTAAATCATCAGACGCGGGGGCATCGGCTGTCGGCCGCGCTGGATGATGTCCATCAACCCCATCGGGTCGTTCCTCCTTATGGTCTTGGGTTTCCCCGTCGGGCGAGCGGCCAGGCACAGGGAGTCCCGCCGCCTTGGCCTTTGGCAGCACGCCATCCTGACCGCTCGCCGCTTCCACAAGGTTATTAGCCGCTCGACCCTCAGATTTGCCGGAGGGACATCAACTCACGTGGGCGCCCATGTCCCCGATGCGCCGCTCACGTGGGCACCCACGTGAGTAGGCTCGCCAAGGTTCAGCCCTACCTACCGTGTCCCCGCCCGCGTGGGTGATGTGCAGCGCGAGGTCGGACCGGTTCCGACCGTCAATGCCTGACTTTCACGATCGGGGGCGCATCATGGAGAGCACGCTGGACTACGGCGGGATGGTGGAGGACTGGAAGGTCGAACTGATCGTCGGCCGCGCCAGGAGGATGGGGTTTCGGGAGGATGAGTTGGGGGACGTTCAACAGGAGGTGATCCCCGACGTCGCGGCGTTCCGCTACGACCCGTCGAGGGCAGAAGGCGCCTTGGAGAAGGCTGCCCTTACACCTGTCCGTCGGGAGGACTCAATCGTCACCCTCAATGCTCCGGAGTAAACGGCTGAATGTCTCTTTCGATTCGCACTGGACGGCTTTCATCCAGAAAGCGGTCGACTCATCACTCCCAATCCTAGCAACCCTGAGGAATTCACCAAGAGGCATCAGGTGTGCTCCCGGTCTTCCTGCCGGCACCAGTATGCAGAACAGCAAATGCACGGGCTCTCCGTCCAGTGAGTCCCACTCTATGCCATTTGGGGAGACAAACCATCCGATATACATCTCTCGAATACACTCCACCTTCCCGTGTGGCACCGCCACGCCGCAACCGACCCCCGTGCTTTGCTGGCGCTCCCGTCCCCAAAGGCTCTGGACTGCCAACGCGACCTGGTCAGCTGAGTACCCACGTCCTTTGAGCATCAGCTTCACCATTGCCCTGAATATAGCGAGCTTGTCCCCGACGTACTGAGGAGGCACTACAAAGGGGTTAGCAAAGACCCCAGTATCCAGCCAACCTGACGCAGACATGATGCCTCCTAACCCTCGGGGTTCGAGGAATCCTTTTCGGCAGGAGGCTGAAGGCCGTCTACGACTTCATGGTAGCTGGTCAGCGCGCCTTCGAGGGCCTCTACGACAATGTCGTAATTCTGGGCCTTGAGGTTCTCTGCTGCCCTATCGACCTCTCTTGCGGCAAACACCACATGAGGGAGCACATGACCGCAGCCTACCTCGATGATCCGCTCTTTGGCCGGAAGAAGGTCTCTATCCATACTGAGCCTGAATCGGTGCACGGACTTAGCCAGCAAAGACCTGTTCCGAGGATCGGGGGGACGGGACTGAAAGCGGTGTTCCAACGAGGCCAGGTCGTTGTACTCCGTCAGAAGGTGAGCCCAAATCTCCCACTGCTTGTATGGAACGTCGGCCCGGAGCTTCAGGAGTCTTCTGCACTCCACAAAGTCTTTGGAGTTTTGCCATGAGAACTCGCCGAAGAGCAGCTGCCCTATGGGAATGGTAGCCGTGTCCCTGGGTCTGTCGAAAAGCCAAGTATGTATTCTGAGTTTCCTGGCCATAAGGTGGAGCAGGGATTCTTCGGACATGCCGAAACTGCCCAGACTTTGGCGAACCGCATCCAAGCTCACAAGTATCGAGTCGTGGTCGAGGAACGGCTTAACTTCTACAAGTATGCTGTTCCCCTTCCGTATCAGCGCCCGCCGGCTGAGCCTGAAGCAATCGGGACAAAGGCGCGCAACCGCAAGGAGATGCCTAGCATGATCAAATGACTGCTGTATGGAATACCCGCCAAGATACCGCTCGTAGAACCCCCGGCTAAACGTAATGCAGGCCTCGTCGGGCACGTCCCACTTGGCCGTGATAACGAAGGGGGCAGCGTTGGCCAAGAGATCGACCTGTGCATCGCTGTAGCAACTGAGAAGAATGACGAGGTCAGGCAGAGGCCTGTCGGCGAGGTTCACCATCTCCACAAACCGTCTTGGGCTAACAAGTTCCCCTTCTGGGCTCAGGTCTCCCTGGTCCAGGAAGATGCCGTCAGGGCTACCATGTCCGGAGAAGTGAATCGTATTGAAGGCCCCGTTGATCAGGAGGGAGTGTATATCTTCAATTTCGGAAGCGTGAAGCCTCTCCACGGTTGCAGTTTGGCTGTGTTTCCGCGCGATGTTCGATATCGCTTTGTCCTCCTTGTCCAACCGCAATCGAGTTTGGCCCGGCGGATTGGAGAACACCACAAGAACCTTCATGCTCAGTCTCCTTGCATTCCCCCAACCTGACAGCACCTATGAGTAACGCCACAGCATATCTTATGTATCGCACCGTTGAGAAGCAAGGAATAATCTGTCGCGAAGAAGGCTTGGCTTGGCAACTACTGGTCTGCCCGGACGGCTACAGCAGCTTGAATCCCAGCCCACATTCAGCAGCCCGGGCGCCATCAGTCCAAAGTCCAGCGACGCCCTCCCAAGGTGGCTTGACGGCACGAATATGCCGCGGGTCCTTGTCGGCCAACAATCAGGGCGCCAATGTCCCCGATGCACCACTCACGTGGGCACCCACGTGAGTAAGCTCGCCAAGGTTCAGCCCTACATACCGTGTCCCCGCCGGCGTGGATGATGTGCGGCGCGAGCTCGGAATGGTTCCGGCCCGCGCAAGCCAGGCTTTTTCCAAGAGGGGCACATCATGCAGACGACGCTGGATTACGACGGGATGGTGGAGGATTGGAAGGTCGAGCTGGTCGTCAGCCGCGCCAGGAGGATGGGGTTTCGGGAGGACGAGTTGGAGGACGTGCAGCAGGAGGTGGTTCTCGACGTCGCGCGCTTTCGCTACAACGCGTCGCGGTCGAATGGGGCGACGGAGAAGACGGCGCTCACGGCGCTGATCGACAACCGGCTGAACACGCTGATGCGCACGGAGCGGCGCTACCAGAGCCACGTGGAGCAGTGCGCGTCGGAACGCAGGGAATCCTACGACCCGCATCCCCAGGCGGACCGCATCATCGACACGGCCTCTGCTGTTGCGTCGCTCCTTCCCGCCGAACGCCGGGTCTGCCAGCTGCTCAGCGAGGGCGCCTCCAGGCACGCGATTGCCCGGACGCTCGGCTGCGGCTGGCACACCGTCAACGGGATGGTCCGCGAGATTCGCGAGAAGTTCAAGGCCCTGGGACTCGACGCCTCGGTGTTGAACTGACTCCCTCCCCTTCGGTGACCGAACCATGCAACAGATTTCGAAGGAATCTCCTGGACTTGGCCCCGGAATAAGCCCTCATGGTGGTGCATCCGATGCCGAGCCGCCGCGCCCGTTGGCCGCGGCTTGGGTATCCGAGGAACTGCTGGAGAAGACCAAGCGCGTCTGGTCCAGGAATTATGGCCGCCCGGTCGAGACAAACGAGGCATTGGAAATCCTCACGAACGTGAGGCGACTGGCCGAAGCGCTGGTGAAAGCGAAAGGAGAGACCAATGAACGTCGTCGTTTGGGCAAGGGTGTCGTCCACGGAGCAGATGGAAGGCTACTCGGTGGACGCCCAGCTTCGTGCGATGCGGGACAAGGCGGCGAAGAACGGCTGGACGATAGCCAGGGAGTTCGTCGTCGCCGAGTCCGCAAAACGCGGAGCCGGGCGCGCGGTGTTCAACCAGATGTTCAATTGGGTGAAGGGCCACGCAAAACGGGAGAACGTCAAGGCGATCCTCAGCCACAAGCTTGACCGCGTCTGCCGCAACATGCGGGATGCCGTGCGACTTCAGGAGCTCGAAGAGTTGTGCAGCGTTCAACTCGCCTTTGTCGAGAACCAGTTTGCGCCAGGGGCGGCGGGGCAGTTGTCTTTCAACGTTATGGCCGCAGTCGCCCAGTACTACAGCGACAACCTGCGAACCGAAGTCCTCAAGGGAATGGACGAGCGCGTCCGGCAGGGCTGGCCTACAGGGCACGCGCCCTTTGGATACATCAACACGGACGACCGCGAAGAGCCGGTCAAGCCGCACCCCGAGAAGGCGGCAACGGTCGCCCGGATCTTCGAGCTCTACTCCTCGGGCCTGTATACCTTCAAAGAAGTTTCCGACAAGCTTCAACGCGAAGGGCACACCTTTCGCAAGAGCGAACCCCGGTTCGCGCGAACGTCACTATCCTATCTCCTCAAGAACCGCTTCTACGTCGGGGAGATCGAACATCACGGCACGTTTTACCCTGGGAAGCACAAGGTCTTCATCGACCGGGATGTCTTCAACGCTTGCCAGAACACGCTCAAGGGCAAGAATCGCAGAACGGGCAACCCGGACATCATGCTTTCAGGAGGCGTCCTACGTTGTGCCGTTTGCGGCTATGGGGTCTGCGGCGAACAAACACGACGCAAGCTCACGGACGGCGGGTGCAACGTTCACACCTATTACAAGTGTTCGAACAACCACGCTTCCGAGGATCACCCGAAGGTCCGCTGGCGTCAGGACGTGGTGGAGTCGGCGATCCTGCGCGAGCTGGACACCATTCGCATCTCGGACGCGGAGACAGCCGACTGGATGCGCCACGCTTTGGGGGAAACCTTCGACAACGCCTCTAAGATGCGGGATCAGCGCCGGGCCTTCTTAGTCAAGAGGAAGAGCGAACTGACCAATATGAAGGATCGGCTGCTCAACGCCTTCCTTGCCGGAACCATTGACGAACAAACGTTTCGAACCAAGACGGCGGATCTCAAACGCGACTTGGACGACGTGGATCGCAACATGGAAGAAGCGGGCAACGCAAACGCGACTGGCGGCGACACCGCGCTCTCTGTATTCGACTTCAGCCAGAACATCGTGGGTATCTGGCGCGGTTCGAACTTCCGCGGCAGGCGGGAGATACTTGAGTGCGTTAGTTCCAACGTAGCCCTGAGCGACGTAAGTCTAATGGTGGCAAAGAGAAAGCCGTTCGACTTTCTTGCCGAACGGCCTCTTCTTGAAAATGGTGAGGGCAGTGGGACTCGAACCCACGACCTACGGCTTAAAAAGCCGTTGCTCTACCAACTGAGCTATACCCCCGTCTGAAGCAGTACAAAGCACCGCGCCGGAGCAAAGACGAGGCTATTATACCAGAAACCGGGCACCCTGGAAAGCGGATTCCAGCCCGGAGCGGGCATGGAACGACTACGGGGTCTCGACGAGCGCCTTGCGCTTCTCGAACGAGACCCTGTGAGCGCGGAGAGTGCCGGCGGTCCCTTCGTCTCCGGGGTCAACGGCGGCCATCGCCTTCCTTTCGGCGGCGATGGCCTCGTCCCACTGCCCTGCCCTGGCATAGCCCGCGGCGAGCGTGTCGAGGTAGACCGGATTGGGCGCGGGGGCGGATTGGCACAACCGCTCGGCCAGCCGCACCGACTCGGCGCCGTTGCGCTCGGACTCTTCGGACGAGACGGCCAGCATCCTCGCGACGCGGCAGGATTCCTCCAGCGCGTCCGGCCCGTTCTTCGTCATGGTGAGCATTTCGAGGCACGTATCCACCGCCTCCTTCGGCCGGCGGAGCATGACGAGCAGCTCCGCGAGGCTCTCCCTCGCAACCTGGTAATGCGTCTCGGCCCGAAGCGCATCGCGGTAGCACGTCTCGGCCTTGTCGAACTCCTTCCCGGCGAAACGGCACCGCCCGATGTTGTAGAGAGCGCGCGCGTTGTCGGGAACCTTCGCCACGGTGTCCGAATAGAGCGCCAGTTCGCTCCGGTAGTCCGCGTTCCGCGCGATCGTCCTCGCGCCGAGCGCAAGCGCCGCCACCACGGCCAACCCCACGGCCACGACCAGCGCCCTCCGGCTCGCGGTGAAGACAACCGCCGCGACGCCGACGACGAGCGCGGCAAGGGGCACGTACATCCGGTTCTCCGCCGCGATCTCGCTCATCACCGGCACGAGACTGGAGCTGGGAGCGAGGACGAGGAAGAACGTCGCGGGCAGGAACCCCCACCGCGGCCGCGCGAAGACGAGCACGACCGTCGCCGCCATCAATGCGAGTACGAGGCCCGTCTCAAGCACGCTTGCCGCAAAGCGTCCGGGCGTGAGGAAACCGTAGTCGAACGTGAGATTCTTCGGCCAGAACGAGAGCGCCAGGTAGTGCGGCACGAAGTGCGCCTGCGCCCGGAGGTAAGCGGCCCTCGCGCCGGGCGGCGCATGGAGCGTCGCCTCCGGCCCGCGCGGCGAACTCAGCAGGATGACGAGGACGATGGCCCACGTCGCGGCGAACCCGGCGTAGAGCCTCCAATTCCGCGCAAGAACGTCGCGCCACGACGGCGACACGAACGCGCGGTCGAAGAGGAGCACGACGAACGGGACGACGACCATCGTCTCGGACGTCGCCATGCCGAGCGCCGCGAAGCCGACGGCGGCCCATCGCCACTTCGGGCTTCCGGTCTCGAACGAACGGACGGAGGCGTAGAGCGTTAGGAAGAAGAAGAGGCCCATCATCACCTCGACGCGCCGGACGATGTAGGTCACGGACTGCGTCGTGAGGGGATGGACGAGCCACAGGAGCGCCGCGGCGAGCGCGATCCAGGTCGCATGGCCGCCGAACCGCGCGCGCATCGATTCCAGCATCATCGCCCGGCGAACCGCTCCAAAGAGCGCGAGCGCGACGAGGACGTGGAAGATGAGGTTGTGGGCGTGATACCACCAGACGTTGTCGCCGTGGACGGCCCAGTCGTAGACGAAGGTGAACGCGGGGACGGGCCGGCCGGCGAGGGTGGTGTTGCTCGGCGCCCACGCGGACTTCCACACGGGCCAGAACTCGTGCAGCGAGGCGTTATGGACGATGGCCGGATCGTCGTCGAAATGGAACGGCACTCCGAAGGCGTTGAACCACGCCGCCACGCCCGCGACCGCAAGCAAGGCAGCCGCGGCCCACGTCGTCCACGCGGCAAAAGGCCGTCCCCCGTGTTCCGCCATGGCCTCGCTCAGACCTGCATGATCTCGTCGCTCTTCTTCTTCAGCAGGTCATCGACCTTCGTCTCGTACTGGTCGGTGAGCTTCTGGATTTCGTCCTTGCCGCGGAACATCTCGTCTTCCGGGATGGTCCCGTCCTTCTTCTCGACGTCGAGCTGCTTGTTGGCGTCGCGGCGGATGTTGCGGAGGGCGAGCTTGGCTTCCTCGCTGAGGGTCTTGGCGTGATGCAGGATCTGCTTGCGGCGCTCCTCGCTCAAAGGCGGGATCTTCAGCCGGATGACCTTGCCGTCGTTGGCCGGCGTGATGCCGAGGTCGGAGGCGAGGATCGCCTTCTCGATCTCCTTCAGCACGCTCGCGTCGTACGGCTTGATGACGATCATCTGCGACTCGGGCGTCCCCACGTTGGCCAGCTGCCGGATCGGCGTCAGCGAGCCGTAATACTCCACGCGGATGTGATCCACGAGCCCCGAGGTCGCGCGTCCCGTGCGCACTCCGCGGAACTCCTCGGTGAGGTGGGCGTCGGCCTTCTCCATCTTCTCTTCGGCTTCCAGCAGAATGTCATCGACAGGCATGGTTCATTCCCCCACGAGCGTTCCGATCCGCTCCCCGCGGATCGCGCGTTCGATATTCCCTTTCTTCCTCATGTCGAAGACCACGATGGGCATCCCGTGATCCATGCAGAGCGAAATCGCCGTCAGGTCCATCACCTTGAGCTTGCGGTTGAGCACTTCCAGATAGGTGATCCGGTCGAACCTCGTGGCCGTCGGGTCCTTGACGGGGTCGGCGGAGTAGATGCCGTCCACCTTCGTCGCCTTGAGGAGGACCTCCGCGCCGATCTCGGCCGCGCGCAGGGCCGCGGTGGTGTCGGTGGTGAAATGCGGGTTGCCGGTGCCTCCGGCGAGGAGCACCACGCGCCCCTTCTCCAGGTGCCGCACACAGCGCCGGCGGATATACGGCTCCGCGACCTGCTGCATCCAGATCGCCGAAAGGAGCCGCGTCTCGACGCCGACGTGCTCGAGGGCGAGCTGGAGCGCCATGCCGTTGATGACGGTGGCGAGCATGCCCATGTAATCGGCGGCAGCCCGCTCCGCACCCGGCAGGCCGAACTGCGCACCGCGGACGATGTTGCCCCCGCCGATGACGACCGCGATCTCGGCGTTCGTCTTCGTGCGGGCCGACTCGATCAGGCCGGCCATGCGCGCCACTTCGGTCGTATCGATCCCCGACCCCGCGCCCCCCGACCCGAGCGACTCCCCGCTCACCTTCAGCAACACACGCTTATACGCCTTCCTCTTGGGCATCGACGGCCTCTTCGGTTTTGCCTTCGTGACGGCGCCCCGGACAAGATGCGCCTGACAACACTCTACCGCGGCAAGGAGCGCGACACAAGCACAAATCGGAGCCGCTGTCATTCTCTCCGGCCCGCCGTGAGGGCCGAGTCCGGCAGGCGCCTTCTTTGAAGCTTGTAGAGTCCGCAACGCGCGCTACAATTGCGGGGAATCGCCTGCCACGGAAAGGAGTCAATCCCATGCGAACGCCCTCGATGCTCGCGGCGGCGCTTCTACTGGCCGGCGCAATCGGATGCGCCCACAAGGCCGCAGTTCCCCGTGATCCCCGGCCCCATCCGGCCGTGCTGGAGGCCCAGGCTCACTTCACATTCGCAGGCCACCCGATTCCGCCCTGCTTTCTCACCGACTTCGCGGGCGGCCCGGACGCTGACGATTTCGGGACCGCCCCCGTCGGTAATCGAATCTCTGCGGTCGCGGTCCAGGGACTGTTCGACGTGAAGGAGAGCTACAACGACTGGGAACTCGATCCCATCATTGACGACAATGGCGTTCACTGGGTCAACGCCCGTCACCGGGAGGATCCCGCGTTCTGTTTCGGATACCGCTTTCTCGGGACCACGCCTTCCGGGGTTACCGTCGTGGAAACATACGGCCGCACCGGCGGCAGCGGCACGTTCCTCGGCGCAATGTTTCTCCGATTCGAGATGCAGACCGTGAGCGTCGCGAAGAAGGATAGGAAGGACCGGCTGGTTATGCGCTTCCTCGATGAATACACCTGGGGCGATCGCGTGTATCGGGATCTCAAGCTCACGGGGAATACGCTTTGGCTCGGCCCGAGCCACACGGACATACCGGCCTACCAGATCGATACCGAACCGGAACGCACCGTCCTGATCGACTAGCGAAGAACCGGCACATGCACGAAAGGAAGCGGGCGGACCCGGAGGCCCGCCCGCAGGACAAATCGATGAACGTCGGTTGCGGCCAGAGAGGCTACAGCTCCTCGCCCAGCTCATAGCGGACGAAGCGGCGGATGGAGATGTT
>JBBIVY010000017.1:0-19673 GCA_037439485.1 Planctomycetota bacterium
CGCGAGCCGCCGTTGCTGTGACGAACGATGACGCCTTCGATCATGTAGACCACGTCCTCGGCCAGATTGCCGGCGTGGTCGGCGACGCGTTCGAGGTAGCGCGAGATGGAGAGGAACTGGAGCCAGCTTTCGAGGTGCTCCGGGTCGCGGCGGATGGCGTGCTCGACGAGCCGGAAGTTCCGGCGGTTCATTCGGTCCACGGCGTCGTCCATGGCGACGACGGCGTGAGCGAGCGCGGCGTCGTGGTTGACGAGGGCATCGAGGCTTCGCCGGAGCATCTCCTGAACGTGCTCGGACATCTCCGCGAGGTCCATGGGCGGCTGCAGGCGCTCCTCGGCGGCGAGCGACGTCGCGCGCTGGGCGATGTTCACGGCCAGATCGCCGATGCGCTCCAGGTCGTTGTCGATCTTCAGCACGGCGATGATGAAGCGCAGGTCGCTCGCCACGGGCTGGTGCAGCGCGAGGATCTTGAGGCATTCCTCTTCGACATCCACCTCGAGCCCGTCGACCCCCGCGTCCACGGCGACCACGCGGCAGGCGAGATCGGCGTTTCGTTCCAACGTCGCGCGCACGGCGCGGCGGAGGTTCTCTTCCACGATGGCGGCGAGCGACAGGATCTTCCTTTTCAGGCCCTCGATCTCTCGTTGCAGATGCACGCCCATGAGCACTCCTCTCATCCGAACCGGCCGGTGACGTAATCCTCGGTCTGCTTCTTCGAGGGGTTCTGGAAGATCTGCGTCGTGGTACCGAACTCCACAATGAGGCCCTTGTAGAAGAAAGCGGTGTAGTCGCTCACGCGCGCGGCCTGCTGCATGTTGTGCGTCACCAGCACGATCGTGAATCGCTTCTTAAGCTCGGCGATCAGTTCCTCGATGCGCGCCGTGGCGACCGGATCGATGGCGGAGCACGGCTCGTCCATGAGCAGCAACTCAGGCTCCACGGCGATGGCCCTCGCGATGCACAGGCGCTGCTGCTGCCCGCCCGAGAGCGCCGCGGCCGGGCGGTGAAGCTTGTCCTTCACCTCGTCCCAGAGCGCCGAGCGGACCAGGGCCTCTTCCACGCGCCGCGACAGATCGAATGCGTTGACCCTGTAGTGGAGGCGCAGCCCGTAGGCCACGTTGTCGAAGATGGTCGCGGGGAACGGCGTCGGCTTCTGGAAGATCATCCCCACGCGCTTGCGCAGGTCGAGGATGTCGGTGTCGGGGCCAAGGATGTTCTCCCCGTCGAGGAGGATCGCTCCTTGAGCGTGGTGGTCGCGGTAGAGTTCGAAGATGCGGTTGTAGACGCGCAGGTGCGTGGACTTACCGCAGCCCGAGGGGCCGATGATGGCGGTGACGCGGTTCTCGGCGATGTCGAGGGTGTTGTTGAAGAGCGCCTGATGCAAGCCGTAGAAGAAGTTCAGCCCCCGCACACGCACCTTGGCAGGAGGCTCCGGCTCCCCGGCCCGCGCCGGGAGATCGGACGGCGGCTTCGACGGCTCGGGATCGGGCGGCCCCATGCGCGCGTTGCTCGGCTGCGCCGCAGGCCGGGACTCTGGAAACATCATGACCATCGGGTCCTCTTTCAGAACGCGGCTCACGTCCGGAAACGGTAACCGACGCCACGGACGGTTTCGACGCAGTCGCCCGGCGGGCCCAGCTTGCGGCGCAGCGAAACGATATGCACGTCGACCGAGCGGTCCGTCACCGCGATGTCGGTGCCACGGACGGCCTCGATGATCTGGTAGCGGGTGAAGACGTAGCCGGGCTGGCGCGCGAGGTGGTGGAGGATGCGGAACTCGGTCAGCGTGAGATCCACCGGCCGGCCCTTGACGAGCACTTCGTGGCGCTGCGGGTCGATCACGAAGTCGCCCGCGGCCAGCGTCGCCTGCGTGTCGGGGACCGCCTCGCTCCTGCGGCGCAGCGCCGCGCGCACCCGCGCCGACAGCACCCGCGGGCTGAACGGCTTCGTCACGTAATCGTCCGCGCCCATCTCGAGGCCCATGACGATGTCGACCTCCTCGCCCTTCGCCGTCAGCATGACGACCGGGATGGACGCCGTCTTCGAGTCCTTCTTCAGGCGCCGGCACACTTCGAGGCCGTCGATGCCCGGCAGCATCAGGTCGAGCACGATCAGGTCGGGATGCCTCAGGGACGCCGCAGTGAGGGCCTCTTCCCCCGTCGGGGCGCACTCCACCTGCAGGCCTTCCTTGGCGAGGTTGTACCGAACCAGTTCGAGAATATCCTCCTCATCGTCGACAACGAGCACCCGCGGCTTGGACGTCATGGTCTCTCCCCCACTCCGGTCTCTCAGTCTCAGCGCGGCCAGCGCGCAGCCTTGAGGGCCTTTCCGACTCCTGCGGGCACGCCATCGCCGAGAGCGCCCCGCCCTGTGTATGTGGAAAGGTATCCGACGTGGGTTAGAGGGATGCAAAGGTCAAACTCGAAAGCGGTTAGATGTTCGTGAAGACCTCGATTTGCGGGGTAAAGGACGCCCCTGCGGCCTCGGGAAAGGGCATCCGGGACCGCCGCTCCGATTGTCCGCAGGCTATTTCTGCGGGGCGACCGTCGCCACGACGGAAGGCAGGAGTTGCGCCGAGTCATCGTAGGCATAGCCGGTGACCTCCAGCGTGGCGTCACGAACCGTGATGACGCTCAGGATGTCGCCGCGCTCGGCCGCGTCGGGCCAATCGCTCCGTCTCTCCCATTTCCGCCGGTCACGCCGGTAGCACTCGATCGATATCTGGATGACGCGCCGATCGGTCCCCGTTTCCCGGAGCCGCCGCGTCTTGTCGGTCGTGTCGAAGGAGAAGACGACGGTCCTGTTCTTCTCATTGACGAGGTCCGTCCACAGGTCGTCGTAGAAACGGGTCCGCGCGTTCAGCATCGCCGTGATCGTCCCCTTCATGCAGTCGCTGCGGGATCTCGTCTTCAGCGCGACTTTCGCGTGGCAGATCAGCGTCGCCGACACCTCGACGTTGGCGCTGACGGCCGAGCCCTTGATCTCCGCGCATTCCGCCTCCCCCGTCACGTCCGGGTCCGCGATCGCCGGCTCCAGGTGCAGGATCGTCGGGTTCTCCCACCACGGTTTCGCGGGGTCCAGCGCCACGCGAGACTCGATGCCGTCCCGCATTCCGAACTGCCGGGCGAGCCAGCCGTATCTTCGGTCGGTAACGCTCTTGATGTAGACCAGGGCGCTCGTCTGCGCGTTGGAAGAAGATCCCGGCGAAGGCGGGCCATCGAGCGCGACGGCAACATTCGATCCGGGCACTTCCGCGCCGACAGGCTCGGCGGGACTCGTTCGGCGGAGGAGCGCGTAGCCCGAAGCCGCCGCGATCAGCGCAAACGCGAGCGCGAAGACGCGCGGCTTCGAAAGCGGCCATCGGACCGAAGCTAATGCCCCGTTCCGAAATGCGGCGTCGACTTGGGTCATGGTGGCGCCTTGCGCAAGACGAACGACCGTGGCGGCAACGCGAATCGCTCGCGCTTCCCTAACGCGTCGCGTCCGCGGAACCTGATCTCAAGAGAAGGACCGAAACACGCGATTCCAGCGTGGATTCCAGCCTGCTGATTGGATGCTACAAGCTGTGCGTTAGTCGCAAATGAGTCTTTTGTGAAGACTTGGTTCGGATAACTGGGGGCCGGAAGGGAGAGAAAGCAGACCCGCAAAGGAAGAAGGGCCGCCCCGGCGGATCGGGGACAGCCCTTCCTGCTTTGGTTCAACGGATAGGCGCTACTTCATCCGTTGCCGGCGGACAAGCCCAAATGCACCCAACGCGCCGGTCACCATGAGGGACAAGGTCGCGGGCTCGGGGACGGCGATGCTGAACCTGTCATAGTCCACGGACACGGTCGCCGTGCCGCCGCCCTGACTGCCCATGCTGTCGCGGATGCCGAAGTACTGGCCCGCATGCACCTTGCCGGAGGCGGCGGCCAGGTTGGCGTCGCCGGCGTTGCCGAGAGAGTCGCCGTTCTTCCACAGCGAGTAGGTGCCGGTGTTCAGCGCGTTGTCGGCCTGGGTGACGGTAAAGCTGAGCATCAGGTCGCCGACAGCGTTGTAGGACCCGAGGAGGTCCAGGTTCCACGTCCTGTTGATCGAGTTGGCGTCCCAGCCGGAAATCAGGGCCTGGTTCGTCTGCGTGCTGCTGGCGTAGACGGTGGCCGCCGAGCCCTGGAAGTCGGCGATGCGGACCCGGCCGCCGTTGGCGGGACCGAAGTTGAAGTCGGCGATATACGAGTCGTTGTTGGTGGTGCCGTCGGCGGCGAGGAAGCGGAAGCCGAACGAGTTGTTCTGGCCAGCCAGGGCGCTCCAGCCCGCGGCGTTCGCCTTGATCTGGGCGGTGATCTCGAAGGACCTACCGGCATTCGACGCAGCCGAACCGCCGAGGTTCGAGACGAGAACGGAATCCTGGCCCGTCATCGCCCCGCTCGTGGCCGTCCGGGCCATGGTGTGACGATACCAGTAATCCCCGCTTCCGTGGTCGACAACGGCCCACGTCTGCGTGCCCGCGGCGCTCGCCACGGAGGCCGGGGCGGTCCAGTCGGGCTGCACCGATCCGGTCTGGAAGTCGTCCATCCAAGGGGCCATCACGGCCGCGGGGGCCGGGGCGGCTGATCCCGCCAGGATCCCGGCGGCCACGGCGAGAGACTTCCACAGGTTCGAGACTTGACGAAGAGCATTCATGACGCTTTCCTTTTCCTGCTTGCCAGAAGGGTTAGAACGCCGCCGGCCAGGAGGGCCGCCGTGGCGGGTTCGGGAATGGGCTGCGCGAAGACGGCCAGGCTGCTGCCGACGATGCGTCCCGTCGGATACTGGTCCGACACATAGTTGACGATGCTGCGGACGCCGGTCGCGGGGTCCTCCATGGCCAGGGTCGTCGAGCCCCCGTTGTCCAGCTCGATGGCATCGTCGACGCCGTAGTCGTTGATGAGGAGCGCGGCGACTTCCGGGGCCGTCATCCCCTGGCTGCCGCCCGCCACGTCGACGGTGAAGATCACGAGCGTTTCCTGGTCCTGGCTGAGTCCGATCATCGTCTGGGACTTGACCAGGTTGTACCAGGAGTTGGAGTCCGAGTAGCCGTTGAGCGGGTTCAGCCCGCCGTTGGCGGCACCGTTGTAGGTCGGGACGGTGATCTTGCCGTCGGTGACGATCTGCGCGCAGCCGGAAACGGCGTTGAAGAGCGTCATGGGTTCGAGAACGTGCTTGTTGTCAGCATACGCGGCATCGCGATGGACGACGGCGGCGTGATTCGAGGCGTCGATGTTGAGGCCCGGGGCATAGGGGAGAATCGCGTAGCTCTGGTCCGGGAACCCTGCTCCGACCGGCTCGGGCTCGAAGGGCGAGTAGACATTGCCCGCCGACGCGGCCAATCCGACCAGGCCCGAGTTGAGGTCGGAGGAGGGAAACGGCACGAAGAAGTGCGCGTTGACTGCGACCTGCGCCTGCTCCTGCTTCAGAAAGTCGAGCGTGGTCTGGCGGACAGTGTCGCGCGTCCCCCCCTGATGGGTGACCGCGAAACTGATGCCCGGGGCAGTCAGGTCCACCTCGATGATGTGCATCTTCTCCGTGCGCGGCGACGTCTCGGTTCGATCGATCCGCGTGATCCCCGTAAACGGATGGGTGGTGACGGAAGTGGCCTGAAGCGGCGCCGGGAGTGCCAGGGCCGCAGCCCCAGCGAGGAGAAAGCCCGCCACAGCGCGGGTACCCTTCAGGACCTCGCGGCTCTTCCGGGTCGCTATCAGGCCGAGGATGCCGGCGGCAAGGAGCGCGATCGTCGCGGGCTCAGGCACCGGGTTCGCAAAGACAGCTAGGTTGCTGCCCACGGAGCGGCCGAGCGGGTTGTCGGCCGAAACGTTCACGATCGAGCCGAGGCCGGTGATCGGATCGCGCATGGCCATCGTCGTCGACCCGCCGCCGTCGAGGTTCAGGGCGTTGTAGACGCCGTAGTCGGCGATCAGCATGTTCGCGATCTCGCCCGGGGTCATGCCGAGACTCGCGCCCGCCTTGTCGACGGTAAACATCACGAGCGTCTCGTTGTCCCGCGTCAGGCCGATGACCGTTCGGGCGTTCGCCAATGAGTACCAGGAATAGCTGTTGGAGTAGGTTCCGTTGGGCGTCAGGAGCCCGTCGGGATGCGTCGCGTCCCTGTAGACGGGGACGGAGTTGACGCCGCTGGTCACGATCTGGGCGCTGCCGGAGAGCGCGCTATAGAGCGAGACGGGCTCCAGAACGTGCTTGCCGTCGGCGATGCCGGGGTCGAGGTGGACGATTCCGGCATGGTTGGCGGCGTCGATGTTGAGCGCCGGGGCATAGGGAACGATGGCGTAACTCTGATCGACGAAGCCGGCCGCCACGGGCTGGGGCTCAAAGCCCGAGTAGACGTTGCCGTTGGAGGCGGCGAGCCCCACGACGTTCGCCGTCGCGTCGCTCGTGGGAAACGGGACGAAGAAGTGGGCGTTGATCGCGACCTCCGCCCGCGACTGGTTCAGGTAATCGAGCGTCGTCTGCCGAACCGTGTCGCGCGCTCCGCCAGCGGGAGTCATCTGGAAACGGACGCCGGGCGCGGTCAGGTCGACCTCCACGATGTGCATGACCTCTGCCCGCGGCGACGTCTCAATCCGCGTGATGTACGTGATGCCCTGGTACGGGTGCGTCACCGTCTCGACGCCCGGGGCGGGCCTCGAAGCCAGGACGAGCAACGGAAAGACCAGCCATGTGACGGAGCAACGATGTCTCAAGAGCGTTCCCTTTCAGGCTGTTTCATGTCCCGGCTTCCTGCGGCTCTTTCTCCATGCGAGCGCCAGGCCGCCCAGAACCAGCAGGCCCATCGTGGCCGGCTCGGGTACGGGGTTCGGGTTCGGAGAACCGGCGTCGACCCAGGCCGTGTACCAAGTGCTGGCGACCACCTCGGAGGCGTCCTGCATCAGCAGTTGGGTGAACGGCTTGCAGTCGGCATAGAACGTCTGGTAATACGCGGCGTTGTAGTTCTTCCCCCCCGCCGCGGCGTCGCCGGCAAGGTCGGCGGCCAGGATGTCGGCGTTATACGGATAGTCCTGGCCGAGTCGGCCGAAGATCACGTCGATCATCGAGTCATAATGCGTCAGGCCGGCCGAGTCGGGCGTCAGGAGCAGGTCCGTGCCCAGGTGGCCGGTCAGCATGTTGCCCTCATAGCGCGCGTGCAGACCGTCCTGTCCGGTCTTCTGGCCGTCGTAGTTCGACGCCAGATGCATCGGGTTGTGGAGGTCTTCCAGGAAGTGGGCCTCAGCGCCGGCCATGTACAGAAGGTTCGTCCAATCGGCCTGCGTCCTAGCGTTCCTCATCTGGTCGCTGAGCTGACGCTCGTAATCCGCGGCGTTCCAAGGCACGGTGCCCTGTGTCTGCACGTAGTTCTTGCCGTACTTGGCGAGCAGCACCGTCTGGTCGTGCGGAAAGGTGGCGGGGTTGGACCATTCCTGGTAGTTATCGATGTCGATGTAGTGGGTGCCTGGTTGAATATACGCGCCGTTGGGCGCATAGTAGAACCCGCTGGGCGTATGCGGCGTCGACGGGGGCTCCATGCCCGAGTAGAGCACCAGGGACGAGGAATGGGCGGCGAAGTACACCCCCAGTGCCCCGGACATGGGGGAAGCCGCTAGGGTCGCCACCGCGTTCTGCGTGATGAACTGATGTCCGACATCCCACCACGCATTCGCGGCACACGCACTCAGCAACACGCACGAGCCCACGATCGCGGACAGCAGCTTTCTCCTCATGACGCGCTCCATTTCATGGACCTGCACGTTCTGCTTCCTGGCGGACCCACTGAGCGCCACGCACATCAGCGCCCAAGACCTGCTAAGACCTCTCTTCCTGCCTTCCTTCCAGGGTGCCACGGCTGGATTGCCCAGCCGTGGCGCCCCAAGTCTTGAAACAGCCTGCTACGCCCTGCGGCGGCGAATCAGGATGCCCAGGCCGCCGAGCGCCAGCAGCGTCATGGTAGCCGGTTCCGGAATCGACGAGACGGACATGGGCGTGAACTCCGCCATCCCGCTGTAGACCGAGACAAACCCGGTCATGTTCACCGGCGTGGAGGGGATCGTCCGGCCGAACAGGTTGACGTTCTCCACCGAGTACGAGGTCGGCCAGTAGTAGAGCGTCATGGTGTCGGTGCCGTCCGAGATCATCCCCGTGATGTTGCTGGTGCCGAAGGTGCTGTAACCCGTGGGGGCGATCGTCACGTTGGACAGGCTCAACATGTAGCCCGCAATATCAAGCGGCAGGAACGACTGGTCTGCCTCGGCAATCGTAGAGGCAAGGGGCGACGGGACCGCGTTGCCGGAAGAGATCCGGCTGATGGCCGTCACGGTGCCCAACTCCGGGATCTGGTGATACGGCGAGTACGTGGCGGAGACGTTGACGGCGTCGCCGACCGTCGGCGTGTAGCTGCCGGGCAGCGACCCGTAGACGAGCAACGAACCGGTGCCGTCGTTCACCATGAACGACCAAGCGCTGTAGCTCCTTCCGTTGAACGAGCCGGGCTGCGACAGGATCGAGGTGATAACAGCATTGCTGCCCCCAAGGGTGACCCCGGTGCCGTTGGACATCGCTTCGATGTCCGAGATTGTGCTGCCCTGAGACACGGCGGCCGTGGACAACAGCGCCACCAGCGTGCAGGCATACAACGCCCCCCTTCTCAGCATTTCCATAGTCTTCACGAGTCATTCCTCCCAAAGTAAGCTGTTTTCGTGTCTGTGGCGCCCTATGCGCCACGGCACCCCAAAGGACGTTCTACTTTCGCCTTCTGCGAAGGATGAAGCCGATGCCGCCGAGGAGCAGCAGGCCCATCGTGGCCGGCTCGGGTACGGACGCCGTCGCCACGATGAGGTTGTCCAAGCCGAGCCGCTGGTCGGGCGAGGGGCCCTGGGCGTTGTCGTCGAACCACCGCAGGTTCAGACCGGCGCCCGGGTTCCACGCGCCGCTGAGCGTCAGGTCGGCGAGTGACTCATGGACCGTGCCGAGGGCATTGGCCCAAGTATGCCCGTCCGGGTTCAACGCGCCGACGTTGGTGTAGGTCGCGCCGCCGTCCAGACTGTAGAAGAGCCAGTAGCCCGGCAACTCTTCGATACCCACGTAGGGCGGATTGTTATAGTTGTTGTTGTTCGTCGTGGTGCCCAGTACGCGGATATCGTAGTCGACAGCGAGGTCCGTGATCGCGGCACCGGTGTTGTTGGTCAGGGTCAACTGCAGGACCATGCCGGCGATGCCCGTCGGGGAGGTGCCGAGGGAGCGTTCGGTGGACGAGCCGCCGATGGCCCAGTTGTAGCCCTGGTTGCTCTTCTGCGTGGTCGTGGTGTCGGGGGTTTCCGCCCTCAGCGTGGCATTCAGTGTGCCGCCCTTGATGTCACCGCCGGTGGGCGGGGCGCCCGTTCCGGAGGGGTCGTCGGGCGGCTTGAACTGGTCGTGGCTGCCGCTGATGTAGTAGACCGACCACCCGGACGGCGCAGTGGTACCGATGCCCATGCCGTTGAAGTCCTGGGAGTAGATCGTCGCAGCCGAGCCGACCGAGGCCATCCATCCCAGCGCCATGCAGGCTAGAATTGCCGCTGAAGTCTTCATGGGAGTGTCCTTCCTTGGGTCTGGGAAATGATTCGCGCGTTTCCCGGGCGGACCCTCCCGAGGGAGCGGGAGGATCCGGCCCGGAATCAGCTAATTACTTCATCATCCTGCGGCGCGCGTAGCCGAAAGCGCCGATCAGGCCGGTGCCGATGAGGAACAGCGTCCCCGGCTCGGGGACCGTGCCCACGACGTAGGTGCTGTTGTGGTTGATCACCGCCCAGGCCGTCGACGTGCCGGTGTCGACGCCGTAGGTTCCCAGGCCGTAGGAGCTGTTCCACGCGCCGAGGACAAACGACTTGGTGCCGCCGAAGTCCGCGTCGACGGCGTTGATCCACTGGCCCGCGTCGTTGAGCGTCATGATGGCCACCTTGCCCGCGGCGAGGTCGGCCGTCGTGAGCCCGCGGGGGTCGTACTCCATCGACAGCGCGAAGGCGTCGGTCTGCTTCGAGCCGAGGCCGTCGTTCATCCCCCAGAGCGTGAGGATGTCGCTGTGGTAGATGCCGTCGAGCGGACGCTCGGTCCAGCCGGTGTTGACGTCGTCGGACTCGGCGCGGGAGCCTTCCGCCGTGGCCGTGACGGTGTTCGTTCCGCCGAGGATCGACATGTGCGTGCCGTAGAAGCCGCCGCCCGGCCCGATGTGGTCGGCGACGCCCGTGTAGGAGGCGCCGCGCGCGACGGTGAACTGCTTGCCGTTCAGGCTGTAGCCGAACGTGTCCTGGAGCGTCCAGACGGGATTGGCCGGGATGTTGCCGGTGGCGTCGTGAGCCGTCGCCCAGTACTGGCCCGTGACCCGTGGGCCGTCGACCGTGTAGATGTAGTAGCCGATCTTGTCCTGCTGGTCGCTGACGGTGGTCTCGCGAGTCGAGAAACCCGAGCTCGCGGTGTAGTACTTCGTGCTGTCCGACTGGCTGATGATCTCCTGGACCTTGTTCAGGCCGTCCGGACTCGTGACGATGGAGCGGTGGTCCATGTGATCGTGTCCGGAGATGTCGTACTTCACGTTGTTGGTCGCCAGTGCGGCGAAGAAGGAGTTCTGCTCGGCGGGGTTGGAGTCGTTGCCGCTGCCGAAGGCGTTGTCCTTGTGGTTCTGGCCCAGCAGGTTCTTATGCTGGAGGACAAACGCCTGCGTGTGATCGGCCGCACTGAGTTCGCCCGACATCCATGCCGTGGCGGAGTCCATGGCCGAGGTGGAGTCGGCAGTAAGGATGTCCAGCATGACGAACTTGGTGCCGTTGACGGTGACCGAGTAGCTGGTGCCGTCGGGCGCGACGTGGACGGTCCTGCCGGCGGTCGAGGCGGGGATGTAGTTGGCCTGGAAGAAGGCCTGCCCGGCGGGGTTGTCCTCGTGGTTGCCGCGCAGGGCGAAGAACGGGATCCCGGCCGCCGTCAGGGGCGCGTTGGCGTCGAGGCGCGACTGCAGGCTCGCCAGGCTTCCGTCGTCGCCGAGGTCGCCCGGCTGGAGCACGTAGCTCACGCCCCTCGCGATGAACTGCTGGTTGACCGCGGCGATGATGCCGGTGGCCACGGTGTTCGTTCCACCGGTCACGGTCTGCTGCGTGTCGGAGATCACGCCGAACTTGTACGAATCAGCCGGCGCGACCCGAAGGCCCGACATGAACGCCGCCACACCCACGGCGCCGGCGGCGGCTGCACGGGCAAATCGATTGAGTCTCATGTGACCCTCCCTGTGAATTGAGCTTCCTTTAAGTACCGGCATCGGGGAACCATTCCTCAATACCCGCAACGGTGCAGACGATAGGCCAAACCCCCTTCCCTCGCAGCCGCCTCAGGCCCGCCGGGCGATCAGGCGACCTCCGAGCCCGCCGGCTCCCTGCGACGCGCGGCCGGCACAACCGCTTCCGCATCCAGGGCAAGCGCCACGCCGCACGCGCGCGACCGGCATCCCACCTGCGACGCCAGCGTGCTGCTCTCCACGCGTGCGACGGTCGCCCCGCGCGAGGAACGATAGCCAAGAGGCCCGCCCAGGAGTTCCGCCGGAACGCTGAGTTCGACCCACACGCGATCCCCGACGCTCAGCGTTTCGCCTCCGGGCATCCCGAAGAAGATCCCGCTCGGGCTCGCGTCCCGCGTCACGCCTTCGAACAACGTCTGTCCCGAAGCGATGACGCGCATCGGCAACAGCGCGCTCCGGCGACGCTCCTTCCGCCTTTCCTCCGGGCAGTGGAGATCATTCGCGCTCATGTCCGGCCCCCTTTCGGCCCCGCGCCCGCGGCGATCAGGACGTCGGCTAGCACGCGCCTCAGCGTCGAAAGGTGCTCCGGCCTGGGCGCGTAGGCCACGGGGCACAGAAGCCTGGCCCGGCGCTCGTTGTCCTCGCTGTGCTCGTCGGCAAGAACGACGATGCGGAGGCCACGCCCCGCCCGATCGATGAGTTCCTCTCCGATTTCGTCGTCGATCAACGCCAGATTCACCACCGCCAGCAACACCCCGTTCGAACGGAGTTCGTGCCGGAGCGCAGGCGCGTCCGCGGCATAACGGACCTGCCAGAGGTCGGGGGCAGCCAGCCGCCTCACGGTCGCGTATCCGGCATCGTCGCCGTCCGCCACGATCACCCGGCCGAGGGCCGAGGAAGCATCGAGCCTTCCCAGCGGACAGAGAGAACCGAGCATGCGTCCTCCTCCTCTTCTTCTTCGCCGTACGGGCCCCCCGTCGACGCCGACGGGTCCAGGGCAATCTGAAACGCGTGATGGCCGCCGGGGCCGGACGCCTCCCAGTACAGCAGCCAGAACACCTCGTTCTCCTTGAGCGCGCGGAGGATATCCTCGTTAGCCGGCGAGTCGCCGGGATGCAGTTCGAGCCTCCGCCCGTCGAAGGCGGCGCAGCCCCCGCGCCACAGGACGCGCACGTACCTCATCAGGCCCTCCGGGTCCGCCGCCGCGTCCCACCGACGGATGCGCCTCATGTGATAAGAAGCCGGATAGTCGCTCACTCCCTTTCCTTTCCGATGCCGGGATGTCGCTCGGGATCTCCGCCGCCTGACTTCCGACAGGAGTAGAATGACCTGCGTTCGTTAGACCGGAGTGGCTCGCCGATGAAAAGGCCGACAACCTTCCGCGAATCCGGCGTCATGCCGTTAGCGGGGTCCGAAAACAATCTGCAGACAATCCCCCGACGATCCCAACAACGAGGTGACAACCGCATGGTATCTTTGTCTTCCTCTCATCTCCGCCATCCGATCCGTCTCGTTCCGTGACAGGGCACCGCTACCACACTATGTCTTTCGATATCTGCATATAACCTTCGCCGCCGGGAAGCGGACTCGCGGGCACCGCCGGAGGGGCAGGGATGCGTCAGGCCTGACGCGCTTGATCTCCTTGAAGTTCAGCGGAGATCCGGCGAATGGACGCCGAGAACCAGCTTTCGACCGTGATTTCCATCGCTTTTGCCTGGCGTAGGGCGCCGAGACGGAGACACATTAGCTCCTGGTTAGCTTTCGACGAGGTTTGTGCTATAATACCTACGGGCCGGAGTGTTGAATGCTGAATGCCTTATGGAGAGGCGGGGCCTACCTCCACCGCGTGGCTCTTCAGAGGGCGGGAACACTGCCCCAGGGGGGGATAGCCATGAAAGATCATCAGATCAACTGGGAAGTCATACTGGGTTCGGGCGTGATCGTCGGCATTTTGGTCGCATGGCTCCTGCTTGGATGGGCGGTGCTGTAAGGCCGCCTTTCTCATCTCCGTAACGCGATTGCCGGCACGGCCGTCACGCAGGCGACGCTGGCCCATTCCTCACAAGAAACTCGCTGGAATCCCCCGGAGAAGCCCGGTAGGATGGCCATATAGTCCGCCAGCCCCCTACCGTGGAGACAGATGCGATGTGCTCAAAGAGGCTCCTCCTGCCGATATCGATCGTGTCCTTTCTCGTCCTCGTCCTGGGGGGGACCTACTGGGTCCGGCTGAGCGTGTTGGAGAGGCGCATGGCCCTCGCGCTGGAATCGGGGGACGGACAAACCATCAGCCGGCTCATCGACTCCTACCCCTGCCCCGCCAACGCCCGAAGCAGCGCGGGAGGGACCCCGCTCCACTGGGCTTGCGAGACGGGGGACACGGCCGCCGCCAGGCGCCTGCTTTCGAAGGGGGCCAAGGTAAACGCGGCGGAATCCGCAGTCGTGGCAACGGTTCATGCTCCCTGTTACCCCTGGGACAACTACGTTCCCAAGAGACTGACGGCAGGGCGGACACCCCTGCACGTAGCAGTCGAAAACGGCCGAAAGGAGATCGCCGTGCTTCTGGCCGATTCCGGCGCGGACGTCAACGCGCAGGACCAGTTTGGGTGGTCTCCCCTCCATGCGGCGGTCGACCAGGGGGCCGAGGGCGCGGTCGGCATGCTTCTGGCGCGGGGCGCAAGCGTCCGGGCGAAAGACGACTGCGAACGAACCCCGCTGAGCATCGCGGCCTTCCGGGGGCGGATCGCAATCGCCGCGCTTCTCCTCGACAAGGGCGCGGACGTCAACGCCCGAGACAAGTACGGCTGGACGCCTGCGCACGCGGCGGCCTTCCGGGGAGAGAAAGAAACGCTCGGCCTCCTTATTGCGAAGGGTGCGGATCTCAACGCGAGGGACAAGGACGAAATGACGCCGCTGCTCTGCGTGCCCTTCGACAGTCACCGAGAAATCATCGGGCTTCTCATCGCAAAAGGCGCAGACGTCCGGGCCCGGGACAACGACGGCGAGACGGCTCTGCATCTGGCTGCCCGCAACGGACAAGAACGGGCCGCGGAGCTTCTCATTGCGAAGGGCGCCGACGTCAACGCGAAGAGCAAGCGCGGGTGGACGCCCTTGTTCTGGGCGGTCTCGAACCGGAACAAGCCGATGGCCGAGATCCTCGTCGCCGGGGGCGCGGATGTGAACGCCAAAGATAACGAGGGGGCGACGGCGCTGCATTGGGTGGCCAAACTCGGGCGCAAGGAGAAGGGATTCGTCGAGCTTCTCGTTGCGAAGGGCGCCAACGTCAACGCCGCGGACAACGAAGGCAAGACCGCGCTGCAGTGGGCCGTCGACAAGGGGAACAGCGTCGTCGCTGATGAACTGCGCAAGGCAGGGGCGAAGAAATAGGAGATCTCAAGGCGGGCCCGCTCACGGTTGCAACAACGGCGTCCGCTGAGCCGCCTGAAGGTTCATTCGGGCGTTGGGATAGTCGGGCACGAGCCGCAGTGCCTCCTCATAATGCTTGATCCCCTCCTGAATCCGGCCGGACTGAACCAACGCAACGCCCAGGTTGTTGTGGGCCTCGGGATAGTCGGGCTTGAGTTGGAGCGCCTGTTGATAGAGATCGACGGCCTCCGCGATCCGGCCGGTGGAAAGCAGGGCATTGCCGAGGTTGAGAAGCGCCTCGGGGTAGTCGGGCCGGAGCCGCAGCGCCTCGTGATAGTGCTCGATGGCTTTGCCGACATTATTGGGGCCGGAACTGATCAGGGCGATCCCCAGGTTCATGTGGGCCTCCGGGTAGTCCGGCCTGAGCCATAACGCCTCCTCAAAGAGCTGGATCGCCTTCCCGATGTTCTCGGGACCGGTGGCCGCGAGGGCATTGCCCAGGCTGTAGCGGGCATTGGCGGAATTGGGATTGAGCCGGATGGCCTTGCGGAAGTGGTCGACGGCTTCCTGCGTCTGGCCGGCCTCGAAGAGTTGCACGCCCAGGCCGACGTGGGCCTCGGGGAGCTTGGGATTGAGCCGCAGTGCCTCCCGGTAATGCTCGACGGCCTCTGGCGCCCGGCCTGAGCCGACCAGCGCGATCCCCAGGTTCGTGTGGGCGTCGGCGTAGTCGGAATTGAGTTGCAGCGCAAGCTGATATTGCTCGATGGCCTCCGGGACCCTGCCGGAGCGCGCCAGCGCGTTGCCCAGACAGAGCCGGGCGCGCGGGCTCAGGGGCCGCTTGCTGACGGTGTCCTCCCAAATCGAGACCGCGCTCCGGTAGTCGTGGTTCCGCGCATACGTCGCTGCGCCCAGCGCCGCCACGCAGAGGATCGCCACCGCAAATCCGACCCGCCGGCCGACGGCCGTCCTCCACAAGAGGTAGACCCCGACGACCGCCAACACGATCACCCCCGCCAGCGGCAGGTACGTGTGGTGCTCCTCCACGGCCTCCCAGTTCGGAATCACGCTCGACGTGGGCGCCAACAGCAGAAAGAACCAGGCCGCGGGAATGCCCCACTGCGGCCGGCGAAGCACGGCAATCACCGTGGTGGCCAGCAACACCGAAAGGATGATGAGACAGGGGATGACCTCAGCGGCCCCGGGCAGGATCGGCCGGCCGTTCTCATACGAGAAACCGCAGTGCAGCACGAGTGGGTGCGGCCAGAACGCCTGCTGCAGGTAGTGCACCACCGCCGGGACCTGAATCCGCGCGTACTCGAGGACCGTCATCCCGAAGCCGAAGCCCCCCGCCACGTGGGCCGCCCTCAGGATGACCACGGCGAGGACCGCCCATGTTGCCGCCAAGCCGAGGTAGAAGGACCTCCTCCGTCGCAGCGCCTCTTTGAACGTCCCCGAGAAGAACGCCCGGTCGTAAAGCAGCACGATGACCGGAGCCACGACCATCCGCTCCTTCGTCGCCATCCCCAGCGCAGAGAGAAGAACGGAGGCGACGAACCATCCCGGCTTGCCCGACTCCATTCCCCGGATCGCGGCATAGAGCGTCAAAAGGAAGAAGAGCCCCAAGAGCGACTCGTAGCGGTGCACGATGTACGTCACCGACTCCGTCTGCAACGGATGCACCAGCCAGAGAAGCGCGACGACGAACGCCAGCGACGTCGCGTGAGGGAGGAACCGCTCCCGAAGGCCGGCACTTGTGAGCGTCCGCCGCACGACGCCGAAGAGCGCCAGCGCGCCGAGGACGTGAATGAGCAGGTTGACAACGTGGTATCCCCGGACGTTGAGGCCGTCGAGGGCATAGTTGGCCGCAAAGGTCAGGTCGGCGACGGGCCGGCTCGTGAGGTTCACGCCGCCGGGAGACAGGGGCTCTTTCTGGGCGTCCCGGAAACCGTGAACGGCGGGGTTCTCCACGATGTCGCCGAGATCGTCGTAGATGAAAGGGACGGAGAAGGTGTTGGAGTACGCGAGGACGCCGGCGCCGACGATCACCACGGCGGCGAGGAGGATGCCGGAGCGTCCCGACGCGCGGGGTCTCACCTGGATGCCCTCGATGCCGATGCCCTTCGAATCCGGAATCGCTTCCCCCGACGGGCCGCGATTCCGCGGACGTCATTCGCGCTTATCGCTCATGCCGCTCAGTTGCCGGCTCGCCCAAACGACCCAGTCGAGGCGAGTGTCCCGGTCCAGCACCTGCTTCAGAAGATCGCGGACCTCGGCCGTCCGGTCTCCCCGGGCGATGAGGGCGCGGACGAGGTTGGCGCGATACTCGATGTTGCCGGCATCCAGGCCGACCGCCTCGCGATAGGAGTCCACCGCGCGGTCGAGCACGCCCGTCTGCTCCAGCACGAGCCCCAGGTTGTTGCGGGGTCCGGCGTTCTTCGGCAGCAACTTCCCGGCATACTCGAACTCCCACGCCGCGTTGTACCAGTCCTTTTGCCGGAAGTACACCTTGCCGAGGTTGTTGTAGGCCGGTCCGAAGGCGGCATCCGCGGTGATCGCCCCGCGGAAGGCTCCGGCCGCCAGGTCGAGTTCCCCCTTCTCCAGAAGCTTCAGGCCTTCGTCGTTGGCGCGCGTGGCTGCCTCCGTATCGCGCCCCGTCTCCGTGCCCGCGGCCACGTGCGCTTCCGGCGATGTCGGAGCGCTCCCGGAGATACTCGTGCAGCCTGCGCCGGCAGACAATGCACCCGCCAGGCACGCAACGCACGCGATGAGAGGAATTCGCGTCCTCATGATCCATGCCCTCCCTTCCCGACAGGCGCATAGATCAGGTACGTCAGCGTCGCTTCGGCGTCCCACGTGTCCCGCGGAGCGTCGCCGCGCGGGGCGCGCAGCACGAGGTCGCGCACGTTCAGTCCCGAGCCGTCCGACAGATAGTGCAGGAAGGCCGCGAGCCGGGCAAGCGTCACGCCCCGCAGCACGAGGGACGTCGGCGCCTCCAGGTACGGCGAATCGCCAAGACGGCGGGGCGGTTGCGGGAAGACGCCGTCCAGTTCCCGGCCCGCGAACTGCGCCTGGGCGCGAGCCGCTTCGATGCGCGCGCTCAGCCGCTCGGTGCCCATGTCTTCCGTCGCGGCCACCGTCGGCCTGTCGCGCAGCAACGCGATTGTCCGGGCGAGGGAGCGGCACTCCGAGCGGTCCTCGGCGGCCGTCTGCGCGTCGGCGCGCTGTCGTGCCATCCAGAAGATGCTCCACACCGAGACGCCCGCCAGCACCGTCAGCGCCGCGCCGGCCAGGATGGCGCACTTTCTCGTGGTCATCTCACGGGGTTCCTTTCTCTGCCGCCGAAACGGCATGCGGTTTGGCGACAAACAGGAAGCTCACGCCGCCGTCCTTGAGCGCCTGCTTCTTGGGAAGCTCGACGTCATACCGTCCCGACTGGCGAAGCGCCGCGGCCACCCGGTCGGCATCGCCATGCGTCGGCGCTTCGCCGTCGATCCGGATACGATCCGCCTGAATGCTCAGCTCGAGGATGCGATAGCGCACGTCCGAGGGCATCCGGCTGAGCACGTCGTGCAGACGCACCAGCGCCGAGACGGATTCAATGCCCGGCCCTCCGGCGCGGCCCGCGGCCAACCCGGTAAGCCCCGCCAGTTTCTGGCGTTCGCTGAGAAGGCGGCCCTTGATATTTCCCGCGTCGGGCAATCGCTGATTCGGCATGGCCTCCCGAAACGCATCGCCCTCCTGACGCGCGGAGGCGCGGCCCAGCGAGGCATAGATTCCTCCGCGCCAGCACGCGACAACGGACACGCACAGGAGCAGGAGCGCCGTTGCCGCAGCAAGCGCCGCGAGCGGCCGGTAATAGGCCCGGTAGGGATCCGGAGCGGCCAGCGCGTCCCGCCGGAAACTGACCCAGGGCGAGGCGGTCCCTTCCAAAATCTTCGCCCCGTGAAGGGCCGCCGACCGGTCCGCGTCTGCGTTCTCCGGAACGATGCATTCCACGTCTTGGGGCGCCGGAACGTCCCCGCCACCCACAACGACGAGACGTTTCGGGGCTTCGGCCGACGCGGCCCATGCGGCCAATCGGTCGCGCAGCGCGCCGGCGTCGCCGGACAGCCACCACCAGCGATTCGGAGCGCCCCGGTGCAATTCGACCAGGTCGAAGACCGGCGGAGATTCCGCGCCGGTGCTTGCGACCAGGACCGCCCCGACTTCCGGGAGTTGCTCGACAGCATGCGCCGCGGCCAGAAACGCGGCGGGACAGATGTGTTGCACGGTCATGCCGCCCGCCTCGAACGCGCCGACAATAACCTTGAGCTCCGCGAGCGGCGCGCAGACTCCGAGCGCCTCGCCGCTTCCCTCGTCGACGTAGTCGGCGATGAACTCCTCGGTCGACATCGGCAGGTGCTCTTCCAAGCGGAACGCCATCGCGCGATGGCGTTCGCCGCGTTCCAGGGCCTCGGTGGAGATCGTTGCGACGAGGCACCGCGACGAAGGCAGCGCCAGCAGGACCGGTCCGTCCGCGCAGGCGTCTTCCGCCAGGTGACGCCGGACCGCCTCGACGCGCGATCCAGGCGATGCGTCCTCCGTCGGCGGCAGGGCGGAGACGAGCGTTTCCTCCCCGCGCACGCGCGCCACGCGCCAGGCGTCATCGCCGATGAAGATTATGATGTGCTCGCCCATCGCTGAAACCTCGTCACGGCGTCGGGGCAACCGCCAGTTCGAGAACCTGAGAGCCGTACTGCACCGTTACCTTCTGCGCCTCGATTCGCGTCACCGTGACGGCGCCCCCCGCGTCGTCAATGCTTTGTCCGAGGCCGCACAGTTCCATGGCGCCGTCGGGTTTCTGGAACATCGCCACGGAATGACCGGGCTCGTTGACGGTGCCCACGAGGCGCAACGTCATCGGGGATGCCGCCGGAGCGCCCGATGCAGCGCCGGCGGCCGGCGGGGCCTCGCCGAGCGGCCTGCGAAGGTCCACGCCGCACACCCGCTGGAGGTCGGCAAGCGTCACCGCCCGCCGCGTGCTCATGTTCCGCGCGGCGCCTCC
>JBBIVY010000017.1:19773-32775 GCA_037439485.1 Planctomycetota bacterium
GCGGAACGGATCGCGGTCCCGCGCCGCGAGCAATGCCTCGACGCCGCGCCGGCCGATCGTCTTCCCGCAGACCACGTCCATGACCAACCTCGACGCCCGGCGCACGTTTACCATTCCATCGCCCCAGCAGGTGATTTCGTCGGCAAGCGCGGGGAAATTCCCGTCGCCGACCAGCCGTTCGGGACGCGCGCCTTCGAAGATCTGGCCGTATCCGCCCAGCATGGGAAAGGCCCCGCCCTGCTCCGACGCGTAGGCTTCCGCCGTCAGGATCCGCAACTTCACCGAGACGGGCCGTCCGCAAACCTTGGCGGGTTCCAGGATCAGCCGGCCGAGCGCCGGTACGGCGTCCTCGCTGTCCGCGTTGCTCAGCAGGTGATTGAGATTCACCTTGGACTGCTCATCCGTCAGCACCAGCTCGTAGTCGATCCCCGCCAGCCGGCAGGTCACGCGTCGCTGGGAAGCCGGCGCCTTCCGGCGCTCCTCCGACGGCTCGCAGTCTTCGCCGCCGCGCTCCGCCTCATCGAGAAGTCGTTCCACGCTCCCGAGGAGCGTGTCCCGGCAGCTCCTGACCGCCCAGCGCCGCTGGAGTTCTTCGAGCGAACCTTGCGACGCCAGTGCCCCGGTGAGGCTCCGCCGCGCGAGACCGGCGAGCGCGACGCCCGCCAGCAGCACGAGCACCAGCACCAGCAGCAACACGAAGCCGGACTGTCTCAAGCGTGATCTCATGCGCCACCGTTCATTTCGTCGTCACGATCCGGTCGAACGCCGGCCCCGCCTGATCGACCGACCATGCACGCAGCCGCCATGTAATCGCCTCATGGCGCACGAGATCTCCGGTCCCCGCGCGCGAGGCATCCGCTTCACGGGCGACGCCGCCGGAGACTCCCGGCCGCGCAACGTCGGTCGCAACGCCTGCGGCATCGCCCGGAACTGTGGGAGGCGGGGTCGCTCCGTCAGCGGGGTTCACCGCCTCAGATGATTTCTTTCGCAACCAGGGGACATACTTGATGTAGAAGTAGAGCCCGTGATAGAGGACCATCTCTTCCTTCCCCTCGCCAGCCGGCGTCCCGGCCGTGACGCCGTCGCTGTTCGCCGCCGTCGCCGTGTCCGGCTTCGGCCCGGCCGCAGCCTCCGTCTTCGCGCCCGGTTCGGCGCCGGCGCCCTGCCGCCACGTCGCCATGGCCTCCTCCGGCGGGATCACGTCCGGCTTGCCCCCCGTTGCCGCGGTCGACTGAGCCATCTCAAACCGGACGAGCCCTTCGCACACGAGGTCGCGCTGAACGTTCCGGTTCGTGAGCACGTCCAGCGCCGCCTGCCTGCGAATAAGCCAGCATCGTCCGTCGATCTCCTCGATCCTGTAAAGCACGCGTACCGGACGCTGCGTTCGCTCGCGGGCGCCGGAATCCAGCGCGTCGTAGCCCAGCAGCGTCAGCTCGTTGGGCCTCGACGCGTCGACCCGCGTGGCGTGACCGATGTCCTTCCGCAGGAGGCCGACCAGCGCGTCGATCGACGCGTCATCGAGCGAGGGCGCCGCCGCGCCGTTCGCCGGAGGGGCGGCGGCGCCTTTCGACGCGCGCGCCGGAGCGCCCAGGGTCGTCACGACGGCCAGCACGCCGATCATGAGGACGGTCGCAAGGACCGTGGCCATCAGCACTTCCAGCAGCGTGAAGGCCCTCCGGCTACTCATTCGGCCGTTCCTTTCCCCGGTCCGGATCACTCAGCACGAGGTCCACCGTGACGAGGGGCTCGCGCTCTTGCTTCCCGTCGACAATCCGGATCTCGACGCGCACGACTCGTGCGCCCAAATCCTCGATCTCCCGGTTGGCGACCACGTGCGTCTTCCATGCCAAGGACGCATCGGACGCCGTGACGCCCGAGTCGCCGACGGGGACGCCCCGGGAACTCGCCCACCAGCCGGCGATGAGTTCGTCCGCGGCGCGCACGGCGGCGTTCTGCCGCTGGGTCCGCTCGATCTGGCGCGTGTGCCGCGACTTCGCCAGCACCACCCCGACGAGGATGGTGCCGAGGATCGCAATCGCGGCCAGCACCTCAATGAGCGTATGTCCGGCCCGTCGCGAGCGCCGCAAACACGCGGTCGACTTCGTCTTCATCATGAACCGTCACCGCCTGGCCCGTAAGCCCCGAGAAGACTATCCATTCCTCGTCGCGCGCGGCGTCGCCTGCGGCCCCGCTTCCCGAGGAGCGCCTGGTCGAAAGCCTCAGCGCATAGCTGATGCTGCACCCTTCGGCGGAGTATGCGATTTCCACCGCCCCGTCGTCTATCCATGCCGTGGAGGCATTTCGGCGGCCGCCGTCCGGAAAAGACTCCTGCGGCATGGCCATTCGCTCGATCCGGTACCCGGAAGGCAACTTCAGGCTGTGCGACGGCCGTTCGTCACCGGCCTCGCCCCGCGCCACGCGCACCACACGCTGTCCGTCGAGGTCGAACCGCAGCACGCAGGGCGCGTCGAGGCGCTCGGCCGCCATCCGGGCCATGCGGTCGGCGTGGGTGATCTGCCCGACGACGTCCCGGCGCGAGGCCTGCCGGGCGTCCCTGGCCAGCCACCACACCGTTGCCCCGGCCAGCATACCGAGCAGCGCGACGACCGCCATCATCTCGACCAGCGTGAAGGCATTGCGCCGCACGGCTCACTTCCCCTTTTCCACGTCGCCGAGTTGCCTGGAGTAGATGTCGACATTGACGCCGTCGCCGCCCGGCCGGCCGTCGGCCCCGAGGCTAAACACCTCGAACGGCTCGTCCTGGGCGGGGCAGTTGTACCCGTACGGATTTCCCCACGGGTCGCGGTGAGTCTTCAGCGGCAGGGAATCGAGCCCTTCTTCGTTCGTCGGGTACCGGCCGTTCTGGAGGTTGAAGGCTTCGACGGCGCTCACGATGGTCGCGATGTCCGACTTGGCTCGATTGACCCTGGCCTTGTCCATGTAGCTTACGACCTTGAGCGCAACCGCGCCCGCGAGCATGCCCATGATCACCACCACGACCATGATCTCGATGAACGAGAAGCCCCGGCTCGAGCGGAACGGAGATCGCATCATCTTTGCCGTATCAGAGCACATCGCCCGCCTCCAGGATCGGAAGAATGGTCGCAAACGCGATGAAGCCCACCCCGATGGCAAGCAGGATGAGCATGATCGGTTCGAGCAATGCCGTGAGCCGGGCGAGCGTGATGTCCACCTGCACGTCGTAGTCCTCGGCCAGGTTCTCGAGCATCTCCTCCAGATTTCCCGACGCCTGCCCGACAGCGAACACCTGGATGACAAGCGGAGGGAAAGCCCGCGTGCTTTCGAGCGCCACCGAGATGTCCTGTCCCGCGCACACCGCGAGCTCGCACGCCACCAGCGAGTCGCGCAGCACGACGTTATGCACCGTCCGCTGGGCGATCTGCACCGCGCGCACAAAGGTCACACCGCTCTTGAGCAGCGTCGCCATCACCATCGCCATCCGCGCGATGGCCTGCTTGCGGATCAACTCGCCGAGAAGCGGCAGGTTCAACTGCATGCGGTGCCACTTTCTCCGGCCCGCGTCTGTCCGCAGCACGGCGCCAACGATCCCGGCCGTAGCGATCGCGCCAAGAAGCACCGCCCACCACCAGCCGACGAGAAAATCGCTCATCACTTTGATGACGACCGTTGCCATCGGCAGGGGCTTGCCGCTTTCGAGCAGCACGCCCAGGAGGTTCGGCAGCACGTACGTCATGACGAACACGCTGACCGCCAGGGCCACGACCAGCACGATGCACGGGTACATCAGGGCCATGGCCACCCGGTTCTTCAGGCCCTCCGCGCGCCGGCGGAACTCCACCAGCCGCGCGAGCGCCGTGTCCAGAGTCCCGGCGTTCTCGCCCACCTCGACGATGTTCAGGCAGAGGGCATCGAAGAGCGCGGGCTGAAGCGCCATCGCCTCCGCTAGGCTTCCGCCGGCCGCGACGTGATCGCGCAGCAGCAGGATCGACGCCTGAAAGCGTTCGACATGCTGCCGGGCGATCGTGTCGAGCGCCTCGACCAGCGGGATGCCCGCGCGCAGGAGCGTCGACATTTCCTGCAGGAAACCGGTGACTTTCCCTGCCTGCCGTCCGAGGAGGTAACGCGTCCGCCAGCCTTCCCGGCCGCCGGGCCGCTGCTCCACGATCTCGCGGATCGAGAGCCCCCGGCCCCTCAACTGGTCGCGCGCCTGGCGGGCCGAATCGGCGCTGATCGTCCCGTGCACCGGCGCCTCGCCGCTGCCGCCATTCCCGTTCGCGATGTAGGCGTAGACGGCCATCAGAAGGTTGCCCTCACCGCGACGCGTATGACCTCGTCGAGGGTCGTCACGCCCTCGGCCACCTTCAGAAGGCCGTCATCGCACAGATTACGCATCCCCGCGCGCCTTGCGGTCTCGTTGATCTCGCTCGCCGTGGCGTGCGACTGGACGAGCCTGCGAATCTCGCCGTCCACGGTCAGCAGTTCGAAGCACCCAGCCCGGCCGTGGTACCCGGTGTTCCGGCACGCCTCGCAGCCCGCCCCCTTGCGGAAGTTCCGAACTTCCTCGGGGGCCGGCGCGTAACCCAGGGCTTCCAGTTGGGCCGGCTCCGGCGTGCAGGCCCGGGCACAGTGCGTGCACACTCGCCGGACCAGCCGCTGGGCCAGCACGCCCACCAGGGAACTTCCGATCAGGTACGGCTCGATGCCCAGGTCCAGAAGACGCGTCACGGCGCTCGCCGCGTCGTTGGTGTGAAGCGTACTGAACACGAGGTGCCCGGTGAGCGCCGACTGGATCGCCATGGCGGCGGTTTCCTGGTCGCGGATCTCTCCGACCATGATGATGTCCGGGTCCTGCCGCAGCACGCTGCGCAGCCCGCCCGCGAACGTCATCCCCTTCTTCTCGGAGATCTGGATCTGGCTGATGCCGTCGAGTTGATACTCGATGGGGTCTTCGAGCGTGATGATGTTCCGCTGTTTCGAGTTGATCTGCCCCAGCGCCGCGTAGAGTGTCGTCGTCTTGCCCGAGCCGGTCGGCCCGGTCACCAGGATAAGCCCGTGCTCCACGGAGATCGCGCGGGCGAAACGGTCCAGCGTTTCCTGGTTCATCCCCAGTTCGCCCAGGGAGTAGAACCGCACGCTCTTGTCGAGCAGGCGGATCACCACGCGCTCGCCGTGGCTGGCCGGCACGACGGAGATGCGCAGGTCGATCACGCGATCACCCACTTGGACCGTCGTGCGCCCATCCTGCGGCAGGCGTTTCTCCGCAATGTTCATCCGTCCCATCACCTTCACGCGGCTGACGACCTCGTCCTGCACGGCCGTCGGCAGGTCGAAGGCGTCGAAGAGCACTCCGTCGATGCGCATCCGCACAATCAGGCGCTCCTCGTAAGGCTGGATGTGAATGTCCGAGGCCTCCTGCTGCACGGCCTCGAAGAGGACGAGGTTCACCAGCTTGATCACGGGCGATCGGTCGGAGACGTTGAGGAGGTCCTCGCGCCCTTCCAGCGTGACGACCTGCTCCATGACGGCGTCGCGGTCCAGTTTCTCGATGAACTCCTGCGCCGCGCCGGTCTGCTGGCCGTAGGCGTGGTTGATGGCCGCGCTCAACTGCCCGGCGTCGGCGGGGACCGCCTCGATGACGCTTCCCAGCCAGCGCCGCAGGACGTCGAGCGTCTGGTGATCGCCGGGCTCGGCCATGGCCACGCGCATCGGGCCGGAATCCGTCGCGATGCCGAGCGCCTTCTTGAGGCGGGCGAAGCCGATCGGCACGCGCTTGACGAAGAGCGCCGACGGACGCGCGCCGGCCAGGTCGATGAGTCCTCCGATGGATCGCGCGTCCGACGAATAGACCGCCCGGGATGTCAGAGTCGCGTTCGTCATCGGCCTTCCGTTTTCTATCGAATCCCGACCGGCTCGCTGGCCGGAGCGTTGCCGGGAATTCCGGCGTGACCCGCCGCCTCGCCCGAGACGCCTCGGAGGTCCTCGAACTTGTCGTCGCGAAGGATGACCGCATGGATGAAGACGAACAGCGTCGTCTTCTGTTTGCTCTTGGTGCGGCTCGAAAACAGATATTCGAGAACGGGAAGGCTGCCCAGGAGAGGCACGCGGTCGACCGTGTCCTTATAGCTTTCCCGGGTGAGACCGCCGATCAGGATCACGTTCCCGTTGGGAATCGTCGCCTGGCTGTTGAGCGAGTTCGTCTGGCGCGAGGGCGGCAGCGCGGTGGTCCCGTTGGTCCCGAAACTGCTGAGGGTGATCTCGTAGTCCAGCTTGAGGTAGTCTCCCTCGCTGATCTGCGGGGCGATCGTGACCTTCGTGCCGGCTGACGAATACCCCCCGAAGCTCGTCGTCGCGACGGTCGTGGAGGCGTTGACGCTGGCGAACGGCTCCTCGCTTTCGCTCAGGAGGACGCCCTTGGCGTTGTCGTTTACGAGCACCGCGGGACGCGACACGACTTTCGCGCGGGTGTTCGACTTCAGCGCGTGGATCACCGCTTCGGCGACATCCGCCTTGAGCACCACTCCGTTGAAACCGATGCCGGGCTGCAGGGCCAGCCCTCCCGTGGCGGCATCCGGCTTGGTCAGCCCGAACTGGGTGAACGTCAGCAGCTTCCGGCCGTTGCGGGTGTGGGTGTCGTTAATCTCGATGCCCAGCGAGAAGTCGTTGGTCGTGTCCACCGACACGAGGGTGGCCTCGACCAGCACCTGGGGCCGCCGAACGTCGAGGCGCGCGATGAGCTTCTCGTAGACCGTCTGCATCGAGGGCTTGGCCACGATGATGATCGTATTGGACGCCTTGTCCGCCATCACCCGTCCGCCTCGCACACTGCTTGAGCGTCCGGGAGCGGCGGTTGCGGCGCCGGCGCTCGGGCTGGATCTTCCGGGAGTGTTGACCTCCGCCTCGGTCGGCCCCCTGATCGGCAGGTCGGCCGCCGGCGCCGCGGCACCCGATACGCCGTCCACGCTCACGTTCTCGAGGCCCGCGTCGCCCTCGATGTTCCGGATCGTCTCGAGCACTTCTTCGGCCTTCGCATTCTTCAGCTTGTAGAAACGAACCGGGCTCTGCGACTCCTCCATCGGCTTGTCCAGCGCCCGGCACACGGCTTCGATCTGCCGGTGAACGGCGGGCGTCGCCGTGACAAGGAGCACGCCCGCGTCGCGATCGAACGCCGACTTGTAGAACCGCTTCGCCGCGACGTCGCCGATCAGCTTCCGGACGGTTCGGTCGACCTGCTCGGGAGACGTCACCGCCAGCGGGTAAGGCTTCGTCTCGAGCCCCAGCGGAGCGTCCATCGACCCGATGAGCGTGGCGGCTTCGCCGACCAGGTCGGGCACGCCGACCACGACAAGCTGGTTGGTTCGCTCTTCGGCCACGACCGTCACGCCGGCCGCGGTCCCGCCGCGAGCCGCCGCTCGGGCGTCGAGCAACTGCTTGACGTTCTGCGCCATCTGCGTCGCTTCCGACTGAAGGACGGGCACGAAGCGCACCTGCACCTCCCGCGGGGACCGGTCGATCACCGCGAGCAGGTTTTCGAGACGCTTCATGTTGTCGGCGTAATCGGTGACGATCAGCAGGTCGTGCCCCTCCAGCACCGTGATGGCGGCCGTCGGGGCCGAAAGGAAGGGCTTCATCACCTGCTCAGCCTGCTGGGGTTTGGCGTGCTTCAGGTCGAAGACGCGCGTCATGGCCAGCGCCGAGCGCGCGCGATCCGCGACGCCCGCCGTCTCGCCGATGCCGACGGAGTTCGTCGTCAGCAGCCCGGACGCCTCGATCCGCATCGTGCCTTCCACCCCGGTGGGCACCATCGTCATGCCCTTCATCTTGAGCACCGTGCTCAAGAGCGTCATCAGGGAATCCGCGGGAATCTCCCGCGGCGCCTTGATCGTCACCTGGCGGTTCGCCACCTGCTCGTCGTACAGGAAGTTGATGTCGAGGCGCTTTCCCACGTAGTCGATGAACACCTTCAACTGCACGTTCTCCGGCATGTCGAACTTCACCTTGGCGGCCGGCGCCGGGGCAGGCGCGGCGTCCTGCGCCGACGCAACGCGGCCGGCGAGGCCGATGCAGATTGCGCCGGCGATGATCCACAGACGCCCAGAAGTCTTCATCGATGTCTCCAGACACTGAAACACGGGCCCCGTCTTCGATACCACAGGCAGCATCATCCGGTCTTCGCGGCGCGCTTGACATCGTTGAGGAATTGCTCGACGTTGTCGCGCCGGTTGACCTTCTGCGCCCTTTCAAGCAGGGGCACCGCCTTGCCGTATTCCTTGAGCTTGACCAAGAGCTGTGCGTGACGCAACAAGGCATCGGCTTCGAATGCCTTGATGGCTTCGGCCCGCTCGAAGTAGAAGATCGCCTTCTCCTTGTCCCCCATGCGTCCTCGATACTGTCCCAGCAGGATGAGCGCCTCGCCGTCCATCGGGTCGAGCGTCAGGGTCTCTTCGAGCACGCGGGCCTCCTCCGGGCCAGCCCCTTCGGACACGGCGATGCGATGGCGCAGCTTGAGAAGCCCCTTCCTGTCTTCCGCCGTCAACTGGTCGCCCTTGCGGGCCTCGATGCGCTCGGCCAGGGTCTTGGCTTCCTTAAGGGCCCCGCGGCTGGCCAGCACCCGGGCGGGAACGATATAGCGCCCGGCGGCCTTCGTGTCGTTATCGAGGGCACGGATGAAGTAGCCGACGGCCTGGTCGTAGATCTCCTCGTTGACGTAGATATTGCCGAGCAGGATCAGGCTGTCCGGCGTGGACTTGCCCATGCGATCGAGCAGTTCGTAGTTCTCCGCGGCCTTCAGAGGTTGGTTCAGGCCGATGTAGGCGCTGGCCTGAAGCTGCCAGAGCTCGGCGCGGTCGGGATGGTCGGCGATCAGCTTGTCGAGGGAGGCCACGGCCTCGGCGTAGCGCGCCTGCCGGTAAAAGCTGCGCGCGAGCCCCATCTTCCAGTCCAGCGTGGCCGGGTCGAGCAGGATGGCCATTCGGTACGCCGTCTCGGCGCCGATGTGATTGGGGAATGTAGAAGCGGAATAGGCGAAGGCAAGCAGGCCGTAGGTGTTGGCGTCCACCCCGCCGAGTTCCACCACGCGGGTGAGCGCCGGGATCGCATGGTCGTAATCCTTCTGGCGGATGTAGATGAGGCCCAGGTTGCGCCATGCGCGACGGAACCTGGGGTGCTTCGCGACAGCGACCTTGTACGCCTGGATGGCGTTGTCCAATCTCTCGCCCTGGAAGTAGATGTTGCCCGCCGTGAAGTCGAACACGGGGTTGGCGTCCTTGCCCCGGCTCGCTTCGACCAGGGCCGCAGCCCCGGTCGTGTCGTTGTCCGACATCTTCTTTAGGATCTGTTGCATCTGCTTGCGTTCCTTCTCGGTGAGCTTGCCCACGGGCTCGACGTCGGTCTCAGCGAGGTAGCTCTCGGTGAACTGCCTCTTGAATCCCGGATCGCGCCACAGTCCCACGTCTTCCTTGTCCAGGAAGTAGTCCCGGGAGGGAGGTCCCGCCGGCTTAGGCGCGGACGCGGGCGCGGAACTTCCCCCAGCCTCCGGCTTCATCTGCTGAGAGACGGCGGCCACGGCCGTGTCCTTCCACGTCCCTTCGTCCTTGCCCGCCTCCGTCGAAGCGCACCCGCCCAGAGCGAACACCAGGGCAACACACGCCGCGGCCGGAAGCAACAGGCCGATCGGCGAAACGGCGGCAACGCGTGAAATCCCGGGGTATCGTGTCTGCATTCTCGCGCTCCTTGCGGTTACTGGAACTTGATGGGCACGCGCATGCGGAACCGCACCGCCTTGCCGTTGCGCATGCCGGGATCGAACTTCCACTGCCGGACGGCGGCCTCCGCGGCCCGGTCCAGGGCGGGGTCGCACGACTTCTGAATGACGGGGTTCTCCACCTTGCCGTGAGCGTCGACGACGAAGATGATATAGACCGTCCCGGCCTTCCCCTTCATGCCCGCCGAGAGCATCGGGCCGGGCTGATAGATGACGCGCGGCTTCTGGTCGAGGTCGGTCACATTCACCGAGTCGTCCGCGTCCTTCTCCTGCGACTTGATCAGGATGCCGGACGGGAGGACGCTGGGAAGCCCACCCACCCCGCCTTCCCCCTCCCCGCCGGTGAAAACGGGATTGATCGCGGCCTCGAGCTGGTCCAGGCCCAGCGGCTTCAACTCCGCCAGTTCGGGCGGCTTTTCGTCCTTCTTCTCTTCTTCCTTCTTGGGATCCTCCCGCGCGGGCGGCGGAGGCGGCGGCGCATCGGCGATGCCGATCCGGGCCTGCGCGTACTTCTCTTCGGGCGGTCCGCTGATGCTCTGCATCAGGGGCAGCCCCAGAAAGAGGACGAGGGATGCCAGGGCGGCCCCCAGCAGAATGCCAAGGCCGCGAACGACGCGCCTGAT
Source organism: Planctomycetota bacterium (assembly GCA_037439485.1). Lineage (GTDB taxonomy): Bacteria > Planctomycetota > DG-23 > DATKVD01 > DATKVD01 > JBBIVY01. The sequence goes on from JBBIVY010000017.1 coordinate 30,139, forward strand.
CAGGGACGCCGGCTTGCGCTTCCTCATCGGCCCCTCCCTCACTTCTTCGTTTGCAGCTTGGTGGCCACGTTCACCTCCGTAGCGCCGGCCCGCTTGGCTTCGTCAACAATGCGCATCAGAATGCCGCTCGGCGCCGTCGTGTCCGCCTGGATGACGACGGGAATCTTCGAATCCCTCTGAAGCAGAAGTTTCACCTGCTGCCCCACCCCGCTGATGCCGATCTCTTTTCCGCCGTAATACACCTCGCCCTTCGCCGTCAGCGCGATCAGGATGCTGGTCTTGCTCAGTTCCCTGGCCGTGACGGCGGGCGCCGGCTTGTCCACCTCCACGCCCGTCTGCTGGACGAAGGTGGTGCTCACGATGAAGAAGATCAGCAGGATGAGCATCAGGTCAATCATGTTGACCGGGGCGATGTCAATCGCCTGCTCGCCGCCTTCGGCCGCCGCCTGATGGAAACGTCCCATGGTTATCCCTGTGTCACTTCTTCGCAGCCGGTCTGGTGGCCACGTTCACTTCCGAGGCGCCGGCGCGCCTCGCTTCATCGATCACGCGCACCAGAAGGCCGGTCTCGGCATCGGCGTCCGCCTGGATGATGACGGGGAGCTTCTCCTTTTGAAGCTCCTGCTTCACCTTCTGCTGTATGCGGCTGAGGCCGATATCGTACCCTTCATACAGGACTTCGCCCTTCCCCGTCAGCGCAATCGTGATGTTGCTCTTGCTGCCTGGATGCTGGGGACCGCCGGACTGCGGCTTGTCCACCTCCACGCCGGTCTCCTGGACAAAGGTGGTGCTCACGATGAAGAAGATCAGCAGGATGAGCATCAGGTCAATCATGTTGACCGGGGCGATGTCAATCGCCTGCTCGCTGCCTTCTTCCAGCGCCGCCTGGTGAAAACTCCCCATCGTCTTCCTTCCCTGCCTGTAGGTCCGACAAGGCCGAACGGCCCTCGGGGCCCTCTACGCGACACCCTGCGCCGGCTCGGCCGAAGCCGCCGCCGCGTCTCGGCCCGTGGGCGGAGAATGGGTTGCGAGCTTCTGTTCCTTCAGCCTTCTGTAAAGCGTCTGCGCGTGAACGGTCTCGAGATGCGCAAGGAACGTCTGGTACCGTTCGAATTTTCGGGACAGATAGTAATGAATGAAGAGCCCGGGTATCGCGATGACCAGTCCGGTCTCCGTCGCGATCATGGCTTCGGAAATTCCCCCGGCCACGAGGGTCACGGTCTCTTCGCCCCCGCTGCCCTTGGCGAGCGCCCCGAACAGAGTCAGGATGCCCGTGACCGTGCCGAGCAGTCCGATGAGCGGGGGCGCGCTCACGCACACCCTCATCAGCCACAGGTCGCGCTCGATCGGGGCGATTTCAGTCGCCCGCATCTCGTGGAACAGGAGCGTGGAGTCCTTAATCGGCGCATCGGTCGATACGAAGTCAAGCAGTTCGCCGACGGGGCCCTTTCGCTCCTCGGGATGATCGATCCAGCGACGCCACGTCTTTTCGGGCACGGACTGGAAGCCCTTCTCGCGCAGCCGGCCGTACAGGTGCAGCGCCAGCCCGAAAAGCACGAGGGCGTTAAGCGCCATCCCGGGCATGCACCATCCGCCGGAAATCCAGACGGCCTGGGCGTTACCCCACAGCTTGACGAATTGTGCAACGATGGCGTCCATAGCCGTCACTCTATCCGCATGTCACTGTCGTCGGCAACCGACCCCGAGCGGCAACGCGTCCGCCGGGGAACTCCGGCCTCCACGCCCATCGACGATCACCCCGCGGGAACGGGACCCGCAGCCCCCGCGACGCCGGGGTCGGCGGCATCCGTCGGGGCCGCGGAGGCCGCCGCCTGCGGTTGCGCCGGCTTGCTCTCAGGCGTCTCGTCGCCTTCCTCATGCGGCGTCTTGCCGAGCTGGTTGATGAGGGCGACGGCGGTCTTTTCCATCTGGTCGAGGATGCCGCGTGCCTTACGCGAGAGGAAGGCGTGCAGCAGCAGCGAAGGGATTGCCACGTACAGGCCGAACTCGGTGCCGATGAGCGCTTCGGAGATGCCTCCCGAGAGTGTCTTGGCGTCGCCGGAGCCGAAGGCGGTCATCATCTTGAAGGTGCTGATGATGCCGCTGACCGTTCCCAGAAGCCCGAGCAGCGGCGCGCACGTGGCGCTGGTGGCGACGAACGGCAGCAGGCTCTGAAGCTTGTGGCGCGTGGTCAGGACGGCCTCGTACATGACCTCTTCGACCAGGTCGCGCGATTCCTTGATGTGCTCCACGCCGACGACGAGCATCGAGCCGATCGGCCCTTTGATGGCCTTAGCTTTGCGCAGGGCCTCCGCTCCGTCCTGACGGGCCACCGCCTGCATCAGCTCCGCGATCTGCCGCTGGGACGGCTTGCGCACGAAGGACAGCCGGCCCCACTTGTAGAGCGCCACGCTCAGCGCGGCCAGCCCCAGCGCGATGATCGGGACCATGATCGGCCCGCCCTTCTTGATGTGACCCCAGAGGGTGTCCCGCGTGGCCCCCACCTTGTGCGCGTTATACCGGGTCGGGTCGAAGGGGTAGAAGCCGGAACGCGCGGTCGCGAGCGCGGCCGCCGCCTGGGTATCGGCGGGGTCCCAGAACGGGACGACCGTGGGCGTCGGCGAACCCCGCTTCTCG
>JBBIVY010000017.1:32875-34381 GCA_037439485.1 Planctomycetota bacterium
ATCGGCGGGGTCCCAGAACGGGACGACCGTGGGCGTCGGCGAACCCCGCTTCTCGGCGGTGCCGACGTCCAGCCCGTCGTTCGAGCGGAAGATCGCCGTCGGCCCGACGAGGACGAAGGCGCCGGACTTGACCGCGCCGGCCTCGTTCACGGCGTCGCCTTCGAATCGGACGCCGCCGAGCGCGTCCTGGAGCCGGTCGATCGAGGCGTCCAGGAGCGCCATCTGCGCCTTGACCACCTCTTCCTCGGAGAGGCCGCTGTTTTCGGCCGCCTTGCCGGCGGCCTCCAGCGGCTGACGGTACCGGTCAGCCTCCGCGAGGTGCAGGTGCGACTCGATCTTCCGCGTGTAATCCTGCAGCAGGCCGGAGACATAGGAGATCTCCTCCCGTCGCGTCTTGTTATCGGTGCGCAGATTGTTGAGCTCGAGCTTGCCGTTGTCCAGCTTGCTGGACGCCGCTTCATAGTCCCGGCGCGCCCGGGTCAGATTGTCCTCCGTCTGGTTGAGCCTCGTGTTAAGCGGGATCTTCTCCTTCTGCATCTCCTCGCAGAAGGCGTTGTACTCGTCCACGCTGTCCTTGAGCTTCTGCTGCATGTCGGCGGAGGCGCGTTCGACCGTTCGGGTCGTGTTGTCCGCGGGAATCAGCGTCTTGACCGGCGCCGGGACAACCGCGTTGTCCGGCGAATTCACCGCTGAGACCGACGCCGAAGCGGCCAGGAGCACAATCAGGACGACCAGAGTTCTTGCGTTCATAGTGGCTGGCTCTTCCGGTTAATGGACCTTGATCGGCAACTTCACAAAAACCGCCGTTTGCTCGTTCTTGTAGATGGAGATGGCTCGCAGGATCTCCGGGCCAGCCTCGTTGGCGGCCGTCCACGCCCACCGGTCGCCCGAAGGCGCGCCGAACCCGGCAATCTTCCCGTCGCCGCTGACATAGTACGCCTGCGAGATGCCGAGGTAGAGCACGGTGGCCTCGGCCTTGCCCCCGCCGGGCCAATCGTTCACTTCGAGGGCCGTGGTGATCTCGTCGTTGCGCTTGTTCAGATAGTCCAGGATGCCCACGACGTTCTGAAAGCGTAACCCCAGGGTCAGGTTCGGCGGAACGGCCGAAGCATTGTCCGGCAACATCTGGCTGAGCCTGCCAATATCCTTCGTGATCGAATCGGGCAGACGCTTGAGCAGCCCCTTGGTCCTGGCCTCCAATGACGCGACCGTGACGCGGAGCGAATCGGCCAGCTTCTTCAGTCGTTCCTTCTCCGCCACCACGCCGGCCTGATTCTTATCCTCTTTGGCGATGTCCTCCTGAATCTTGTCGATCTTCTCGCGCAACGAATCGACCTGGCCTTTCAGCAGGTCGACCCGCTCGATGATCATCTGTTTGTTGATCGCCCAGTCGCGCCTCTCCTTGGCAATGAGCTGGCGCTGCTTGACCCAGTCTTGAAGCGCCGTGCGAGCGCCCTCGATGTCGACGCTGCTTCTCTCGGCAGCGGCCTTGTCCGCAACAGCTTT
>JBBIVY010000017.1:34481-39267 GCA_037439485.1 Planctomycetota bacterium
GCAGCGGCCTTATCCGCGGCAGCCTTGTCCGCGGCGGCTTTGTCCGCAGCAGCCTTGTCGGACACGGCTTTGTCGGACGCAGCCTTGTCCAGGGCGGCCGCGCCGGCGGGACCTCTGTCGCCGGAGAGCGCCGCGTACGACGATCCGCATGCGGCGGCAAGGACCAGCGCGGCGATTGTCCAGCGAAGGCGCCCGACCGTCGCCGGCCGGTTCCCTTTCGCCGGTCCCGGGTTCCCACTTCCAGATCCCTTCCTCATGCTCGCGTGCCCCCTTCTTACGTGTCTTGTCCGGCGTTCCCGGCCATAGGTCTCAGAAATCGAACTCCGCGTAGATCCCGACCGACAGATCGACGCCCTTTGTGTAGGAGGTCTTGACCACGTCTTTGCCGATGTACCGAGACCGGTAGACCGTCTGGATTTCCGGGTTTGTCAGGTTTTTCGCCTGGAGCTTCAGCTTGAAGTGTTTCCCGAGCTTCTGGGTGATGCCCGCGTTGAACGTGCCGTAGTGCTTTTCGTAGACGCTGGGGACGAACCCGGCGCTCGAGTGCCCGGCGCCGGCGACCAGCGTGTCCCCCCGGATCGTGTAGAAGAGCGAGAACTGCGTCCCCCAGGATTCCAGGTCGTAGGTCGTGTAGAAGTTGTAGAGGTACGCCGGCGCGCCTGTCATGTCGCGCGTCTTCATCGGGGCCTTGACGTTCGGTCCGTCGAAGGCGGCGGATTCATCCTCCGGGAGAGTCACCTGCGAGCCGATCCACGTGGCGTTGAAGCCGCTGGTCCAGCCGCTCATCGATTTGTGCACCCCGCCCCAATTCTGCCGCGCCTCGAATTCGAGCCCCTGCAGCGTTCCCTGGGGATAGTTGACAGGTGTCGTAAAGGTGTACCCGGCATTGCGCTGGACATACTCGATCGGATTCTTGATATCTTTCTTGAACCACGACGCGGAAATCAGCCCCGCCTTGAAGGGCGTCCAGTCGACGCGAAAATCGTAGTTGTTAAGGGCGCTCATCTTGAGTTCGGGATTGCCGACGAACACGTCCCCGCCGAGATACTCCATCTGCTGGATCGGCGTCAACTCCTTGAACGTCTGGCGCGCCACGGTCTGGGAATACGAGGCCCGGAACGTCAGCGGCTCGATAAGCGTATACTCGACCCCGAGGGAAGGCAGCGTGTCCTTCTGGTGGAAGTCCACGTTGACGTCTTTGGCGAGGATCTTGGTCTGGTTCGAACCGCCCAGCGGAATGTAGGTCACGTCGCTTTCCGGGAAGTTGACGATCTTCAGGTCGGTGGTTTCGTGCCGCACGCCGCCGATTACCTTCAGAGAGTGGAACAGAGGGAGATCGACCATCCAGTACCAGGCCCTGATGTTCTGGAAACCTTCGTAGCTGTCGTCGATGTTCGCCGCCGTAACGGGATTGCAGTCGCCCTCGATGGTGAATACCGAGCTCCAGGACTGGTCCCATCCGCCGATGTAGGAAGGCGCCGGAGAGCCCGGCGCGCTGAAATTGCTGAACGACTGCTGCGTGTAGAGGCGGTGCACCTTGTCGTTGAATACGCCGAACTTCACGAACCCCTTGTCGCCGGTCCACTGCTCGAACGGGAGTTTCGCGTTCCAGAAGTACTGGTCGCTGGTTTCGAGGACGTCCTTCCAGATGTCCTGGAAGTTGCCGACGGTGAAATTGGCGGTCGGCTTGTACTGGTTGTACGTCGCGGGCCGGGTGAATGAAGGGAGATAGGGCGGAAAGCCCTTGTAGTATTCCGGCCCGTACCACATGGAGCCGAAGAGACGCTTGTCGGGCTGATACATTTCTGAGGAACTGCTCGCAATCGCCCAGTCGAACTCGGGGGGGAGCGCCGTCAGGACATTGTCGAAACCAAACCTCGGGATGGGCAACGTGTGCCGCCCGGTCAGTTGCAGCGTCTTCGCGGTCCGCTCGGTATATTCCAGCGTCTCCAGCCTCAGATAGGGCGAAGAAGTGGGGTGCTGGTTGCCGGGGGACGAGGCGTTGTCCGGCTGGTAGCCCGGAAAGTAGTAGGCCTTGCCGCGGGTGTTCTCGGCAAGCGTCGCCTTGCTCGTCGCGTCACGCGTGAACAGGTAGGTCAGGTTTAGCTCATGATGCTCGGTCTTCGCGCCCAGCACCCCCAGGCCTCCCCACTTCACGCTCTCGCTCCCCTGCGCGACGTCGAAGAGCGACGTCTTGAAATCGCCGGTTTGGACCGGGTTATACGGATGTTTGGGATCCCAGGCGACGTCCGGAGTTCCCTGGCTGTATTGAGGCGTCATGGGGTCGCCGGGTTTCGCCACCCAGTACGAGTCGTTAATCCCGTTCCTGTAAAAGTGGGCGTCCCTTTCGTAGAACAGGCTGCCGAAGGCGCCGAGCGTCAGGCCGTTGTCGAAACCGATGTCGAAATGGAGCTTGCCGCCGCCGGCCATCGACCACTTGTTCGGCGTCGGCACCGCGTCGGGTATGACGCCCACGGCGCCGCCGATGACCTGGTACAGCGGCGGAGGCTGCGTCTTCCGCCCCAGGAACCCGAGCTTCCCGTTCTTCCAGGTGAGGAAGTTCTGCTGATCATGGTCCCCTAGCGACGAGTTCCACTTCACGCTGGTTTCGAACTTGAAGGTGAGATTGTCCGGAATGCCTTTGAGGACCACGTTCACGGCACCGCCGGAAGCGTCGCCCTGCTGGTCCGGGGTGAACGTCTTGCTGACCTGGATGCTCTCGATCACGGCCGAGGGGAACTGGTCGAGCTGTACCGCCCGCTTCTCGGCATCGGCCGACGGCAGGCGGACGCCGTTCATCTGGGAGTTCACGTATCGATCCGGCAATCCGCGAATCACGGGGTATTTCCCTTCCTGCACGGAGGCGCCCGCCACGGCCCGCAGCCCTTCGACCGCGTCGCTGGCCCCGATCCGGCTCATCTCCTGAGAGCTGACGGAGTCCATCAACTGCGGGGCCTCGGCGCGAAGCTGGAGCACCTCGGCTTCCGTCCCGCTGCCGCCTGCGCCGCCGATATCCACATCCTGAACGACGAACTCCTCCATCTCCTCGAATTCGCCCGAAAGCGACGCGTTCACTTCCGTCATCTGCCCGGCCTGGACCAGCACGTTGGTCCGGGCCTGCCGGTTGTAGCCCTCCTTCGAGAACACAATCGTGTACGTGCCGGGGGGCACCTCGTTGAACACGTAATTGCCCTGGTCCGTGGCGACCGCCTTTGCGCCCGTCTCGACGATCGTGACCTGAGCGGCAGCGAGCGGCGCGTCGAAATCGGCGTCATACACCATGCCGCGGATGGAGCCTGCCTGCTGGGCCGAAGCCGCCGCGGCAAAGCAAAGCACACATCCCAGGACGCCCCAACAGGATAACAGCCGCCTCACCATGGCTCCCCCAAGGCGCTCCTGATCTGCCGAATCCGGGTCCACAGAGCATCATCGGGTTCCACCCCTTTCAGGGCCATGGAGCAGCAGGTTGCGGACAGGTCTTCGGCACGGGGCCTGGAGTTGGGGTTCTCGACTCCGGCCTCGACGGCTCGCTTGTAGACGGCCAGAGCGGTCGCGGCGTCACCCGTCGATTGATATGCTTCGGCAACCGAGCGCAACGCCCCCGCCTGTTCGATGTTGACGATGAACTTCTCCCGCGCGGCATCAAACACGACGAGCGCCTGGCCGAGGTCCGCTCGCGCCTTCTTTTCGTCCCCGGCACGGTAACGCGCCACCGCGAGGCGGGCGATCACCGGGATTTCTATGCCGGGCCGGCTCCACCGGGAGCCGTCCTTCAACGCCTGGGCCTCGTTCACCAGTTCCAGCGACTTGGCGGTGTCCTTATAGCTCAGCGCGGAATCAGCCAGGTTCAACAGCAGGTCGATCCGGATGTTGATCGGAAACTTGGCCGAGGCAGCCTTGATCTTCTCCTCCACCTGCGAGCGTCGCCCGGCATCGGCGTAGATGTGGCCATAGACCGCCGTGTACGATGCCAGCCCGTTATTCATGATGTCGAAATCGCGGGTAGCGATCAATTTGTCCAGTTCGGCGATCTGGTTGTCGAACGCGTCCGCGCCCGCGCGTATCGCCCGGACGCCTGCCACCTTCCCCACCTCGAAAGGCTCGACCCCCTCCTCGCGTTTCCTGGCCTCGTTGTCCTGCCCCAGCCACGCCTGCACCCGCGCGATCCCGACGTTGATGCGGTCCTTAGGCCAGTCTTCCGTGATGTCCGCAACCTTTCCGGCGAGATCGATGTAGCGATGGGCCTCCTTGACGTGGCCCCGCTCGGCGCAGTAGAACGCCAGCTTCGCGTAGCAGTCGCCGCTGCGCCAGTCCGGAATGGCCGCGATATACTTGCCTGCCCGCAACGGCTGATCGAGTTCCAGGCAGGCATCGACGACGGCCGATTGCGCAAGCGCCCTGTCCCGGTAGTGCGGCTTGAGCGGGATCGCGGAGGCGGCGTCAAACGCCACGTCGAGAAGTTCCTCCTGGAACCTGGCAAGGGGCTTGTCCGCGAGAACGTCCGCGCCCGGGGAGGCGGGTTGGGGGGATGCGCCTCCTCCGGAACGCGGACGACAACCACCGATGCACAAGAGCAACGCAAGCCCCGCGAGCAGCAGGACCGGCCTGGCCCAAGACATCACGGGATTCCTGAGAATCAGCACCACGCAAGCCCCCTCTCGATGTTGCGCGACTCGGGCACCATTTCGGACGGCTCGGACGTCCGTGAGGAACGTTGCCGCAATCATAACCGGGCGATAATAGCCCACAACTAAGGTCAAGTTAGTTTGCCGTAAACTTGCCGGCC
>JBBIVY010000017.1:39367-43314 GCA_037439485.1 Planctomycetota bacterium
GACATGTTGCCGCCGTTGCCCGTGATGGTGCCGATCGGGTACCAGTTCCTCATGTCGCTGGACTGCTCGACGGTGTAGACCACACCGGCCGTCGTCGGGACCGTAAAGGACATGGTCATCGCCTGGGCCGGGGTCGGGTCCGCGGTATTGGCGGCACCGACATACATGCCGTAGGCATCGGCGGCCGTCCAGCCACGGCACCAGTTCACGTCCTTGCTGAAGGCGCCGCGGAACGGGGCCTGCGTGAAGAACCCGTCGTTCGGGGCCGTGGAGACGCTGGTTACCGCGTCGTGCGCCGCGCGCGGGTCAATCTGGGTGACCGGCAACACGATGCCGTCCGGCACCGTCACCGGGGCGCCGCGCGTGATACTCTTGATCGGTAGGTAGGTGAGGGGAGCGTCGTAAGCGCGAACTACGTTGCCCTTCGCCGAGTTGTTCGCAGCGCCGTCCGTGCTGCCGGAGAGCACCGCGCCGACGCTGATCGCCGTGGCGTAGGCCGTGCCAGCCCCGCCGTACGTATTGTTGTAGAACACGGTATCGGTCACTTCGGCCACGAAGCCCTGGCCGATCGCCGAGTTTCCGGCGCTCTGCGACTTGTAGAGATTCGCAGGGCTGCCCGTGCCGGCGCCGGAGTTCCACGACGGAAGCGTGGTGTAGGGAGTGTTCCAGAGGTCGGCAAACTGCGGGGTGCCGTTGAAGCCGTAGCCGTGAGCATTGTCGCCGTCGCTGCCGTCGTTCTTGATGACCTCCTGGCCGCACTCCATGAAGATGCAGTTGCGGAACTGGGCGCCGTTGCCGTCGCGCCACGCGGTTCCCTTGCGGGCCGAGAGCGGCTGGCCGATGCCGGTGCAGTTGTAGATGCAGGCCCTCGAAACCGGCTGCGCGTCGGAGTCTTCGGCGCCGTCCATTTCGAAGATGTTGTCGCTGACGCCCGAGCCCCGCGCCGCGACGACGCTGTAGCCCTGGACGAAGAGGCCGAACTGGAGCTTGCCGCGCCAGCCCTGGTCGTAGTCGAAACCGTCGTCGCCGCCGTTCCAGCAGCAGACGTACTTGTAGTTCACCGTCCCGCCCCAGGTCTCGATCATGTCGTCGACGTCGTTCATGATCTCGATGTGGTCGACCTTCGTCGTGCGGCCGATGCCGCCCATCGACATGCCGTTCAGTTCGTTGCCGAGGCCGATCACCTTGCCGCCGTAGCGCAGCGACAGGTAATGGAGTTCGCCGCTGTCGTCGTCGTCATTGCCGCCGCCGTAGAGGTTCTTCGTGTCACCGGAGAACGCGTCCACGAGGCCTTCCATGTAGGTCTGGTTGAGAGCGTCCGGAATTTTCGTGTTGGTCCGGCCCAGAACGACGTTGGGGTTGAAGGCGGCGGTGGACGAGGAGATGTACGCGTTGCCCATGAGCGTCAGGTTGCCCCACTCGTTGCAGCCCACGTGCCAGGCGGTCATCGTGTCGAGCGTGGAGGTCATGATCACGGGGGCAGCCTTGGTGCCCATGACGTAGATCTTGGCGCCACGGCACACCGCCAGGCTGCCCTGGTCGGCGGGCGCGCTCTTGACCAGCACGCCGGCGTCGATGGTCAACGAAGCGCCCGGCAGGACGTAGATCTGTCCCACGAGGTTGTAGGGGTTCCCGGCCGTGGTCCAGTGCGTCGAAACGGAAATGTTGGCGTTGACGGTGGTTCCCGCGAACGCGGTTCCGGCCGTCAGGATCGCCGCCACAGCGCTCAGCGCAGCTACTTTCGACAGGTGTCTCATTGTTACGGCTCCTTGGTTGATGTTTCTGTAAGGGTCTCTTACGCCTTCACGCGCCTGCGGCGCGTTCCCGGCGGGACGTTGCCGCCCAGCAACAGCAGGCCGGCGGCAACGGCGACCGCGGCGAGGAGCGCGGCCCCGGCACACAGCACGAATACATCCATCACGTTTCTCACGCTTCACCGCTCCTTATGCCAGTGCTTTTGCAGACATCCGTCAGGCCCTCGCGCGCTTGCGGCGCAGCCCCAGCAGGGCGCCGCCGCCCAGAACCAGCAGGGCCATCGTCGCGGGCTCCGGAACCGCACCGCCGGTCGTCTTAAGGAAGGCGCTGCCTCCGTCAGGGATGAAGGGCCCGTAATCGCCGGGGTTGGCGCCGGCAACGCCGATCTGCTGAGCGCCGTACCAGACGTTCGAGCCGGGGCCGGTCGTATTCGACCCATTGAACGCCGTGTCGAACCAGAGGACGTAGATCTGGTCCACGCCCGGCGTATAGCTGGCCGGGATTGCCGCCGTCGAGAGGTTCTTGAACGGATAGGCCGTGCCGTTGGTGATCTGACCGCGATCCAGCAGCAGGTCATTGGCGTCCCAGTTCCAGTTCGCCGCGCTTCCGGAGAGCGGGGTCGTGAGATATCCGTTGCCGGCGGTGCCGTCGTTGTTCAGGTCGAGGAGCATCACGTACGTCCCGTTCGCAATCGGGCTGCCGCTGTGGTTCAGCAGGTTGAACTCGTAGTCCGAGTAGGACACGTCGGCCCGGACCACGCCCGCCGCCAGCAGAACGACCGCCATCACCGCAAGGCTTCGTCTGATCATGTCATCTTTCCTTTCGTCAGTAGGGTTTCGGAATCGTTACTTTGGCGCCATAGGTGTCACCGGCCGGGAGGCGGAGCGTGATCACCTGCGAGGGCAGGATCAGCTCGTTGCCCGTCACGCCGGCGCCCACCCAGTTGCCCGCGTTGTAGAGCGCCGTCTTGATCGCCGCCTTGTTCTGGCCGCTCGCGCTGTCGTCATAGAAGAAGACGGTGCGGGAGTTGACGCCGCCGAGGCCCGAGGCATTCAGAACGACCGCCACGGGGTAGCCGGTGCCGATGACCAGGTCGCCGGACGGGGCGACCAGCATGGCGACGTTGTAGTCCGGGACGACGCCCTGCGTGATCACCGTCAGCGTTCCCGCCGAGGTGTTGCGCAGGATGAACTGAGTCTCGGGCTTCAGGATCGTGCTGCCGTTGGCGGTCCCGACCCAGCTTCCGCCGCCGACCGAGGTCGAGTAGAGGCTCGACTTGGAAGCGGCCTTGTTCTGGCTCATCGAGCCGATGTTGTTGTCATAGAGCAGCAACTGGGTGTTGTTGGTGAAGGAGACGCCATACTGCCCCTTGGGGAACATGCCGTCGATCGTGACGTGCTTGTAGATGCGGAACGTGTTGCCCGCGCTCACGAGGTTCGCGACGTCCGCGTTCTCGAGGGTCAGGCTTCCGGCGTCGTTGGCGGTAACCGTGGTCCAGAGGCCCGACGCGCCGCCGCTGAGGAAGCGGACGTAGTAGGACCCGGCGTACTTGCTCGCCGTGAGGGTCATCGACACCGAGACGACGCTGCCCGAGCGGCTCGCGACGGTGAACACATCCGACGTCGCGCAGTCCGGACGGATTTCCGCGGACGCGCTGAACGGGATCGTCAGCTTCACGTCCGAGTTCGCCGGCACCGTGATCTTGTTGTAGCCGATCACCGTGTCCGCCACGCCGACTGAGCAGGCGGCCATCGCCAGCAGCAGCCCGGCGGCCGTAAACAGTCTTGCTCTTGTTCTCATCGTGTTTCCTTTCCTTGATGGTTTCGAGCTTCTTGCCGAACCGTGCTCCTGGTTTGAAGCCCCGTCGCTCGGGGCCGGGCCTCGTGCGAAGCCCCCCTCTCCCTGCAAGAGCATGGTCCGCGCGCCCATCACGTGATCCTGCTTCGTCTCTGTTTCTCCTCTCGCCCTCCTTGTCATTAGTCACCACGTTGGCTGAATTCGACCGGACCCAAAACAGACCCCACGCTCGGCGGTGGCGTCCCCGTCGCCTCCAACCGCTGTTCCTCTATACTCCACGACTGCGTGGACCTGATTAGGCCTCTACCGTATTCTGCGTTAATTCGTCCCCTCCTTGCGGATGACAGCCCCTTGACCCAAGCTGTGCCCGTATTGCGCGCCCGGTCCTCGGGGAG
>JBBIVY010000018.1:0-43003 GCA_037439485.1 Planctomycetota bacterium
GCCGGGAAGGAAATCTACCTCGTCGCGACGGTCTCGGGACAGATGTCGGCCGCGGAAGACGTGTCGCTTTTCGTCGCGAACACCGACGCGGAGTGGGCCCGCGCCGTGGCCACGGCGTTCGGCAAGGAGCGAGCCGCCGCGGAGTACATGACCTACGACGTTGTCGGCAAGGAGGCGCGCGACAAGGCGAGGCCGATGAACGTCTTCGACCGGATGACGCCTCCGGTGGCGCTGGAAGACCACACGGCGGTCGTCCTCTGCGCCGGGGCGATGGGGCCGGGGAACCCGGGGGTGGTCGTGAAGTCGGTGACGGACAAGGGCGACGCGCTCGAGGTGAAGTGGGACGTCGTCGAACCGGTGGGCGCGCGCAACCGCTCGCGAATGATCCAGGCCGCGGACTTCTTCGTCCTGGCGCCCGGCGAGTCGCGGCTGTTCGTGCTCAACGGCGAAATCACCGACAAGAAGATGCTCGTCGTCCACGAACTCCTCGGCGGCATCTGGCACTGGCCGCTCGCCGACGGCGAATACACGGTGCGCGCGGTGTTCGACCGCCGTGGCGACGACGATGCGGCGCGGCGCCTCGCCGACCGCAAGGATTACTGGGCCGGCGGCGCGCCGTCGCCCGAGATCAAGGTCGTTGTGGACGAGCAGAAGACGAAGTAATCAGCGAGGTTTTCGCTTCGGCATCCAGGGCGGCTTGCTGCGTCGGGTCCGCCGCTCGGGCTCGGCGCGGACGGGCTCTTTGCCTTTGAGCGCGAGGATCTGGTCGCGGAGGCTGGCGGCTTCCTCGAAGTCCAGTTCATCCGCGGCGCGGCGCATGTCTTCTTCGAGTTCGCGGATATACTCCATCGTGGCCTGCGATGCCTCGTCCATATGCACCGTCTTGCGCACGACGGTGCGCGCCTGGACCTCCTCTTCGATCCCGGCGCGGATGGCCTTCACGATCGTCGTCGGCGTGATCCCGTGCTCGGTGTTGTAGGCGATCTGGATCTCGCGCCGGCGGTTCGTCTCGTCGATGGCGCGCTTCATCGAGTCCGTAACCTTGTCGGCGTAGAGGATCACCTCCGCGTTCACGTTTCGCGCGGTGCGCCCGATGGTCTGGATGAGCGAGGTCTCGCTGCGCAGGAAGCCTTCCTTGTCCGCGTCCAGGATCGCCACGAGCGACACTTCGGGCAGGTCGAGGCCCTCGCGCAGCAGGTTGACGCCGACCACGCAGTCGTATTTCCCCAGGCGCAGGTCCTTCAATATCTGCATCCGCTCGATCGCGTCGATCTCGGAGTGCAAATAGCTCGTCTTGACGCCCGCCTCCTCGACGTAGGTCGCGAGGTCCTCCGCCAGGCGCTTGGTGAGCGTGGTGACGAGCGAGCGTTCTTTCGCCGCGACGCGCATCTTCACCTCGGCGAGGAGATGCTCCACCTGCCCGCGCGCGCTTTCAACGCGGATCTTCGGGTCGACGAGGCCCGTCGGACGGATGATCTGTTCCACGACCTCGCCCTTCACCTTGTCGAGCTCGTACGGCGCCGGCGTCGCGGAGACGAAGACCACGCGCTTCATCTTTTGTTCGAATTCCTCGAACTTCATCGGGCGATTGTCCAGCGCGCTCGGCAGGCGGAACCCGTGCTCGATGAGCGTCACCTTGCGGTTGTGGTCGCCGTTGAACATCCCGCGCACCTGCGGCACCGTCACGTGCGACTCATCGATGATCATCAGGAAATCTTCGGGGAAATAGTCGATGAGGCTCGACGGCCTCGACCCCGGCGGCCGTCCGGCGAGGCAGCGCGAGTAGTTCTCGATGCCCGGGCAATACCCCACCTCCTGCATCAGCTCCATGTCGTATCGCGTCCGCGCCTCGATCCGCTGCGCCTCGAGGAATTTGCCCTGCGCCTTGAACTCCGCCAGGCGCTCCGTCAACTCCGCCTCGATGCGCTCGACCGCGCCCGAGATGCGCTCTTCCGGCATCACGAAGTGCTTCGCCGGGTAGATCGTCAGCTCGTCCGCCTCGCGCAGCGCGTTTCCGGTGAGAGGATCGATCGCCTCGATGCGCTCGACCTCCTCGCCGAAGAGCGAGATGCGCCAGCCGAACTCCTCGTAGGCCGGGAAGATCTCGAACGTGTCGCCCCGCACGCGGAACGACCCGCGCACGAACACCGTGTCGTTCCGGTCGTACTGGATCTTGACGAGCTGCATCAGCGCGCCGTCGCGATCGAGCACGTCGCCCTTCACCACGCGCAGCGTCATCTGCTGATAGTCTTCCGGGTCGCCCAGGCCGTAGATGCACGACACCGACGCGATGATGATGACGTCCTTCCGGCTCATCAGCGAGGTGGTCGCCGCGAGCCGCAGCCGGTCGAGGTCCGGGTTGATCGACGCGTCCTTCTCGATGTAGATGTCACGCTGCGGGATATACGCCTCGGGCTGGTAGTAATCGTAATAGCTCACGAAGTACTGCACGGCGTTATCGGGGAAGAAGTCGCGGAACTCCACGTAGAGCTGCGCGGCGAGGGTCTTGTTGTGCGAGATGACCAGTGCCGGTAAACCGGCATGCTGGATGACGTTCGCCATCGTGAACGTCTTGCCCGAGCCCGTGACGCCCAGCAGGCACTGGTAGCGCTTGTGCTCGTCGATCCCCGCGTTCAAAGCCGCGATCGCCTTCGGCTGGTCGCCCTTGGGGGAGAAGTCGGTCTTCAGGTGGAAGGTTGCCATCTTTCTTCTTCTGTAGGGGGGGACCTATGTGTCCCCCCGTTCTTCTTCTCTCTTCCTCGTCGCACCGAAAAAGAAACACGGGGGGACACATAGGTTCCCCCCTACAAAAACAAGAGACCCACATCAAGTCCGCACCCGCAACGCCTCGACGGTCTCTTGCAGGGGCCCGGCGCCTTCCCATCCGGCGAGCGTTCGCTGCCACCGCGCGCGATACTCGAAAAACTCCACGGCCTTTCGGCGGGCCGTCGCGACGGTCTCGGCCACGAAGGCCTCCGGGGCGCGCGTCTTGCCGAACTCCGGGTATTTCGAATCCAGGGCGTCCGCCGCGTGCGCCTGGAGGTCGGCGCTGTCCTCGAGGTAAGGTCCGGGATAGGGATAGAACCGCGAGAGGTCCAGGCGCTCGGCCGGGAAATGCGCGCTGTGATAGCGGACCTTCTCCTGCATGTAGATGAAGCGCCGGATGTCGGCCACGAGCTTGCTGAGCTTGTCGGCGGCCTGGGAGCCGGTCGAGTCGGGCGGCAGATGCACGATGGGCATGTCCTGGCGGAAAAAGAACTCGATGCCCAGCATCGCGGCGTTGACCACGTAATCGTAATCTTCGCCCCGGGGAATGAACGGATCATGGCAGACGCGCGCGATGGTCCCGCGGGCCATGCTCATGTTGCCGCCGAAGGCCACGTTCGACCGGAGGAGGCGCTCCGGGCATTTCGTTTCCATCACCTTCTTGAGGGCCTCGTTCATGAAGTAGTTCTTCTTGAGGAAGAGGTTCGGCGTGTCCGCCAGCGCCTCGGCGTCCGCGATGCGGTAATCCCCGGCGCGATCGAGGTAAATGCCGGCCATCCCGCCCACGGTCTCGCCTTTGAAGTCCTCGCCGATGAACTGCCCCACCTTCGACAGGTAGTCGGGATCTTCGATCACCTCGTCGTCGTCAATCCCCGCGACGGCGGCGGCGCCCATCGCATACGGCACCGCCAACTGGACGTTGCGGATGTTGCCGTAGCTGTCCAGCCGAAAGATCGGGTCCGCCAGGCGACGGTTGATCGAATCGATGTTCGACGGCGAGACGAGGCACAGCTTCAGGTCGTTCGCGAACGGCCGGACGAGGCCCGCGACCTTCCGATGCACGGCCTCCCCAAGCCCGGAGTGGCTGGCGGCGGCGACGACGATCACCCGGAAATCGCCCCGGAGATGCCGGAACGATTCCAACGTGCGCGACAGCGTGCCTTCCTCATCCAGCGGCGTCGGGTGGTCGAAGACCGTGTTCTCCTCGCCCGGCTGATTCGACGCGTGCGTCCAGTAGGTGGGAACGGCAATCCAGATGTCTTTCGGTTTCGTGGGCTTCGTCGGATGTCTCCTTCCGAAATCGGGCGGAGGTCACTATACCATTCGGATCGTGGATCGCAAGCGTTCTCGGGAGGCCGCGCTGCCGGGCGGGCTCACTCGGCCGAGCGGACCTGGTTTCGTCCGCCCTTCTTGGCGCGGTAGAGCGCGGCGTCGGCGGCGGCGACGAGGTCCATTGGATTATCCATGCGGTCGGTGAGCTCGGCGACGCCGAGGGAGATGGTGACGTCGATGGCCTGGGCGCCCGCGGCGCGGAACTTCTTCGACTCGACCTTCACGCGCAATCGCTCGGCGAGGTTCGCCGCGATGCCGAGCCCCGCCCCCGGCACGAGGATCGAGATCTCCTCGCCGCCATAGCGGTAGGCCGTGTCGGTTCGGCGGAGGCTCGCGGTGAGCGTCTTCGAAAGCTGCACGAGCACCTCGTCGCCCGCCGGGTGGCCGAAGGTGTCGTTGATGACCTTGAAATGGTCGATGTCGAGCATGATGAGCGAGAGCGCCGCGTGGTCGCGCCGGGCGTCGGCGACGGACTCGGCGAGCGTCGTGAGGAAGTGCTCCTTGTTATAGAGCCCCGTCGCCCCGTCCTGCACGGCGCGGGCGTGAAGCGCGGCCATCTTGATCGCGAGTCCCACGTGGCGGCTGATGTCGCGGAGGATGAACTCGATGGTGTCCGCGCGGTCGGCCTTCTCGTCCGGGTCGCCGGAGAGCTCGACCGCGATGTGCAGCACGCCGATGGGCTGCTGGTCGGCGGCGAGCGGCACGAGCACGTCGAGGAGGTCGTTCTCGACCGTGCGCAGGATGGACAGATGGTCGAGCGCGCGCTGGGCCTCGTCGGCGTCCATGCGCACGCCCGAGAGGCGCCCGGCGACGCGGGCCTTTTCGCCGTCGTGCGTCGCGCGGGGGATGAGCTTCTTCGTGCCGGGGTCGACCAGGAAGAGCGTGATCTCCTTCGCGTCGGTGAGGTCGCGGACGACCTGGAGGACGCTCGCGGCGAGCTTCTCGAACCGGACTTCGTCGGAGGTGATGCGGGAGACCTCGCGCATCGCGGTGAGCAGCTCCACCTCGCTCTCGAGGGCGCGCACGTGGCCGTCGAGCGTGCGGTTGCGGCGCTTCAGGACGTCGCGGTCGCCCGCCAGCTCCTTCGCCCGGCGCATGGAACGCAGCACGATGATCACCAGCGTCAACGCGTAGATGCACACCACCGCCCCCGCCGCCAGGAGCAGCGTCGTGTACCGTCCCGCGAACTCCGAGGACCCTGACGGCACGGCGAGAAACGACACGAGAATCCCCAGCACCACCGCGGGCAGCACCGCGAGGGCGATGTTCAGCCAGTTGGGACGGCGAAAACGCAGCACGCGAAAGGCTCCTACGTCTACCTGCTCAAGGGCCGCGCCGTCACGTTCCGGCGCAACTCGTTCTCTATCTCGGCGGAAAAGCCCGGGATGGATCTTACGCTTTCGATAAAATCGTCGGTGTTGCGCCAACCGACGGATTTGTCCTTTTTGACTCTCTGCAAGTGTATCATCTCGTCACGCATCAGGATGATGTCGCGCGCGCGTTTCTCGCCGATGCCGCGCACGTGCTGCAAATCCGCGGCGGACGCGGAGTTGACCTCGACGGGCGTCTTCAGGCGCGATTCAGGGGTAAAAGTTTCCCCGGCCCCGGAGCCGAACCAGCCGCGCTGCTGGGCCCAGAGCCACGCCAGCGCCACGAGCAGAAGCACCGCGAGGCCCCAGACCACGATGATTTCCGCCCGGCGCCAACGAGGCTCCCCGGCGGGAGTCGGAACATTCGGCGTCTCAGGCATCTTCTCGGGCATGTCCCCCCCCTGTGCTGACCGTCCGCCACGTCCGTCGACCCGGCGCGCACTATCATCTCTATCGGCCGCGCTTGATTTCGGGAAGAACATTTATCACGACTTCGTTCGACGCGACGATGCCGGTCCACGAGCCCTTGACAAGCGGCTTATACTCGCCGGTGTCGGGAAGGGGTTTGTTCTCGTAGGTGACTTTGAGGCGATACTCGCCGGCTTCGGCAATAACGGCCTTTTCAAATCCGAAATCACCCGGGAAGCGGGGCTTCACGGTCATCGACCACGACTTGCCCGGGACGATGACGGGGTAGTCGCCTTTGGTGGGATTGGGCATCATCCCGCGTTCGACCAGTGCGTGCTGAAGCTCCATCGGTTTCCCGTTCGGCCCGATCACGTCGATCCTGATGTTGCGGAACGGCAGGTCCCAAGCGTCGATCTTGATCGGCTCGACGCCGACGTTCGTGAAATTGAGCGTCAGCTTCGCCGGCTCGCCGTCGATGAGGATCTCCTTCGGCTCCGCGGCGAGTTCGAGCTTGAGGCCCTTCACGGGTGCGCCGTCGGGGGTCGTGCCGCCGACGACGTTGAAGACGAGGACGTTGCTCTCAACGAGGCCGTTCCAGAAACCCTTCGCGCTCGACGCGTAGACGGCGCTGACGCGGTACTCGCCGGGCTTCTTCAGCTCGTAGCGGACGTTGCCGAGGAGTCCCGGGAAGGTGACGGGCGTCTTCGGCGACCAGCCGGTGTCAGGGTCGATGAGCGCGGCGTCACCCTCGGGTCGCGGGACGGGGCCGTCGATCTTCGACATGCTGACGGAGGCGTCGTCGGGACCGTCGATGTCGAAACGCACGAGCCCCGCGAAGAGGTCGCGGGCGTTGACCTTGAGCGGCTCGCGGTCGTCGTTGACGAAGCTGATCTCGATCTTCACCGGCTCGATCTTCCACCCGCCGGCGGCGTTGGGGACCATGCGCAGGTCGGTGTTCTCGGCGCTGAGCGTGAACTCCACGCGCTGATTCGGCCGCCAGTCGGCCGGCAGGATGTCGAGCGCGACGCGCAGCCCTCCCACCGCATCGCCGAACTCCGGGCCCTTCGGCGGCTTCGGCGCGGCGGCAAGCGTTCCGAGGATCAGAACGCCGGTCAGCACGGCTGCTATTCTTTTCGGCAGCATCTTCGGCACGGGGGGGCTCCTACTTGTCCGCCTCGACCGAGGCGTCGAGGATGAGTGCGACGGAGGTCGTCGTGCCGGTCCAGCAGCCAGCGGCGAGGTCGGAGCGCTTGCAGTCGGCCGGGTCCATCGTGTAGGTGGCGGTGATGCGGTACTCGCCCGGCTTGAGAATCGACCAAGTCGTGCCGCCGAACGTGCCGGGGATCTCGATGGGCGTCTCGAACTCGAATCCGCCGCCCGGCTCCAGCGTCGGGAAGTCGTTCGCCGTCGCGGCGGGCGCGGTTTTGACCGCCTCCTTTAACGCCTTCACGCTCGCGTCGTCGGGACCCGCCACCTTGAACGCGAGGTGCCGCGTGTCGAGTTCCCACAGGCAAAGCTTCATCGGCTTGTCGGTCGTGTTGGTGAAGGCCACGGTGATCTTCGCGGGCGCCGCCTTGAATTTCCCGCCGCCGAGCGGCTCGAGCGCGATCTCCTTCGCTCGGGCCTTCAGCTCGATCTTGAGCGGCGGGTCCTTCGGCGGCTCGGCGAGTCCCCCGGGCTCCGCGCACTTCACCGCCACTTCGTTGCTGACGGCGCGCCCGTCCCACGAGCCCTTCACGAGCGCGGCGTAATCCACCGCCGCCTCGGGCGCATGCTCGTAGGTCACGCGCAGGCGATATTCGCCCGGCTCCTGGATGGCGTAGTACGAATCGCCCACGTCGCACGGGAACGCAACGTTCAGGTCACAGGTCCACGTCTTTCCCGCGGCGATGACGGGGAACTCCTTGTCGGTCGGCTCCTGGAGTTCGGGCGCCTTGCGGCGGGCCGCCTTGACGACGCTCTTCTCGCGCGGGCCCTTGATCACAAGGTCGATGCGCTCCGCCTCCAGCGCGAAGACGTCGAGCTTGATCGGCTTGTCGGAGGTGTTGGTGAAAGTGAGCTTCAGCTTGAATCCCTCGACGTCGTAGCGCGGCGTGTTCTCCGTGGCGCGCAGCAGCTCGCGGGCCTTGAGCGTGAGCACCGGCTTGCTCGCGGCGAGGGTGAGCTTGAGGCCGTTCTGTTCTTCCGGTTCGGCGAGCGCGCCCGGCCCCGCTGCGGCCGCGGCGCCTGGAAGGACGCACTTGATCGTGACCGTGTTGCTCTTCACCGTGTTGACCCAGGCTCCTTCGGCGAACTCGCTGAGGTGAAGGTGCTCGATGCCGGCGGTGTAGACGGCGGCGATCTTGTATTCGCCGGGTTTGGCGATCTTGAAGGCGAGCGGGCCCATCTTCGCCGGGAAGGACGGCTCCCACTTCGGCGCCCACGAACGGCTGGGGGTGAGGATCGGGAAATCCTTCTCCTTCGGGTCGGGCGCGGAGTGCCTCGCCCCCGAGGGCGCGCTTGCCACCTCGCCGTCCGGGCCCTTCACCTCGAACTTCACGAGGCCCCACCCGATGTCGTAGCCGATGAGCTTGATCTTCACCTTGCCGGAGTTGATGAACGTGAGCGTGAGGCGCGCCGGGTCCACGGTGTAGCCCTTGCCGCCCTCTGCCGGCGCTATCGTCAGCTCTTCCTTGTCGCTCTCGATCCGAAGCTGCAGGCCCTGCACCGGCTTGCCGCCGTCCTGCGCCTCGGCCGGGGCCGACAATGCCCAGAGCGCCAGCACTATCACAATGCCCGGGATGCGTGCCATGCCGGTTGCCTCCTGTGGGACGGGCCCCTTTTCGACATCTCTATCATATACGTGTATTCCCTCGGCGGCAAGTGCCGCGCCCAGGGTGTCTCTAAGGTTGCGGCGAGAGAGCCGGGGCGGTGGAAAACACCGCAAGTGGTGAAAATGACCATTCCGGACGGATTTCGGTCCGACGCTGAGTGATGTAACCATAAGGCCGACAACACGTTACGGAATTTGCCGTCGATTGGCACGCCTTTTGCTGGATTAGCCCTTGGCGGGGCGGGGGCAAAATGGTTTGTCGTGCGCACAAGGCGTGGGATATAATGGCAAGGCCAGGAGCGAAAGGATGGGGATTTTCGAGAGAGCCCGGAGCATCACGGACACGGATCTGCGGATCCTCGTTCAGGAGGCCGACGACGCGGAGGAGGCGTTGCGCCGGCACATCCTGAGCCTGGAGGAATCGCACCGTCAGCTCGAAGGCTCGCGGGGGACGATGGACCGCCAGCGGCAGTGGCTGGAGGCGTCGGCGGAGCGGAAGCTGAACCTGGCGGAGGAATGGCGGCGCCGGGCGGATGCCTCGAAGGCCCAGGGGCGCGAGGACCTCACCGCCCATGCGAAGGAGCGTCAGCAGGAGCTGATGCTCTCGATGGGCGAGGACCGCCGGCAGCTTGAGGCGATCCGTCCGCAGCTCGCCGAGGCCGACCGGCGCATCGAGGACCTGCGCGAGAAGATCCGCAAGGCCCGCGTCGCGAGGGAGAGCCTCTTCGGCGTCTCAGACGCCGGGGGCAAGGCCTGAGTCGGGCGGCGCGCCGCCGCTCGTGACGTCATTTCGCGCGAAGCGGAGCTTCCGCCTGCGACGGCGGCGCTGCGCTTCGGCGTGACCGCGGGCCCGGACGAGGTGCGACCGTGTCGGACGACAAGATCGGCAACTATCGCCTGTTCGACGAGATCGGCCACGGAGGCATGGGGGTCCTCTACAAGGCCGAGCAGACGAACCTCGGCCGTTTCGTCGCGCTGAAGGTCGTTCATCCCTATCTTACCGGCGATCCCGTGGTGATGAAACGCTTCAACCACGAGGCCCGCGCCGCGGCGCTCCTCAACCACCCCAACATCGTCCAGATCTACGACGTCGGAATCGACGAAGACCAGCACTACATCGCGATGGAGTTCGTGCCGGGCAAGACGCTCGCCGCGGTGCTCGAGAACAAGGGCCGCCTTTCGCCCGAGGAAACGCTCCGCATCGCCGACCAGGTGGCCGCCGCGCTCGGCGCCGCGCACGACGTCGGCATCGTCCACCGCGACATCAAGCCGTCCAACATCCTCATCGACGACCACGGCCGCGTGAAGGTCACCGACTTCGGCATCGCCGTCGCGGCGGGCCAGGGCGACCTCACCGACGAGGGG
Source organism: Planctomycetota bacterium (assembly GCA_037439485.1). Lineage (GTDB taxonomy): Bacteria > Planctomycetota > DG-23 > DATKVD01 > DATKVD01 > JBBIVY01. The sequence goes on from JBBIVY010000018.1 coordinate 10,054, forward strand.
CACCTCGTGGGCACGGCGAAGTACATGTCGCCCGAGCACGCCCGCGGCGAGGACCTCGACGGCCGCAGCGACCTCTACGCGCTCGGCATCGTGATGTACGAGATGCTCACGGGGGCGCCGCCCTTCGACCCGGACGACGAGACCGGGCCCCTGGCCGTGCTCGAGCAGCACGTGAACGAGCCGGTGCCTCCGCTGGAAGGCGTTCCGCCGGCGACCGCGGCGCTCGTGATGCGGTGCCTCGAGAAGCGCCGGGTGGACCGGCCGCGGACGGCGCTGGAGTTCCGCAAGCTCCTGCGCGAGGCCGCCGGCGAGATCGACTGGCAGGGCCCGTCGCTCGTGACGCTGGAGGCCGGGGCCGACGAGTACGAGCACGACCCCTCGTTCCGCTTCGACCACGCGGGCGTCGTGCGGTCGATGACCGACCGGATGGCCTACCCCCTGGCGGGCCGGCTCTACGGGGCGAAGGGCCTGCGCGGGCGCATCGGTCGGAAGATCGTGGGCTGGCTCAACTGGCGCGTGCGGCACGAGCGCGACTCGTGCAAGGCCAAGCGCCTGGAGGTGATGGAGCTGCGCGAGACGCTCGCGCGCGCCGAGACGCAGCTCGAGCAGGCGAAGCGCGACTGCGACCGCGCCCACGAGAAATACGAGACCGCCGACGCCGAGCTGCATGAATGGCAGATGAGCGGCTCGCTCGTCGTCGAGAAGTCCCGTCAGCTCTCGCGCGAGTCGGCCGCGGTGCAGGAGAAGAAGCTCTGGCAGCAGCTCACGAGCTACAAGCTCCAGTGGCAGAACCTCCAGGACCGCGTGCGCGACTGGTACGCCAACGTCGACCGCCTCCGCCGCGATTTCGACGCCGCCGGCAAGGAGCTGGAGCTTCTGGAGACCCGGCGCCGACGCGTCGCCCGGCGCTCGGGCGCCACGCTCCGCAACCGCCTGCGCTTCGTGCTCACCGTCGCGGTGCTCGGGGCCGTCGCCGCGGGGGTCGTCTTTCACGATACGCTCTTCCCGAGGACGGCGGCGCGCGTTGCGGCGAGCGCCCCGGCGAGGATGGTGGACACGCAGCCGATGACCTGCCCGCGCGACGAGCACGCAGCGGCGCTTCTGGACGCGGAGCACGTGCTCGTGGCCGGCGGATACGACCCGGCGACGAAGGGCGGCCTCGCGTCGTCGGAGCTTTTCAGCCTGGCGACGCGGGAGTTCCGCGAGATGGCCCCGCTGGCGCGGGCGAGGTTCAACCACACGATGACGTCGCTCGACGACGACCGGGTGCTGGTCATCGGGGGCCAGCAGAAAGCGGGCAACGATCCGGACGCGCTGGCCTCCGTGGAGCTCTTCTATCGCGGGCGGTTCGCCGAGGTGGGGCAGCTCCGCGGCGCCCGGCGCCGGCACTGCGCGACGCGGCTGGCCGCCGGGACCGTGCTGGTCACCGGCGGAGAGGACGAATACCAGCGCACGCGCTCCGACGCCGAGGTCTACGACCCGCGCACCAACACGAGCGTCGTCGTCCCCATGAACGCCGCCCGGAAAGATCACTCGGCCGCCCTGATGAGCGACGGGCGCGTCGTCGTCGTCGGGGGCGACCGGGCCGGGAGCGAGGCGAGCGCCTCCGTCGAGATCTACGACCCGAAGACGAACCGCTTCGACAACGTCTGCCTCCTGCAGCAGGCGCGCTACGACCTGACGGCCACGCCGATCGACAATCACCGGGTGCTCATCGTGGGAGGGCGCACGGGGACGTCGCTCGCGGAGGCGCTCGACACCATCGAGCTGGTGGACCTGGAGACGAAGACGTCGACAACGATCGGCCGGCTGCGGATGCCGAGGCGGATGCACACGGCGACGCTGCTGAAGAACGTGACGCCGCCGACGGTGCTCATCGTGGGCGGGGCCGTGGGCGAGGCGGGACAGCGCAACGTCTGCGAACTCTTCTCGCCGGACTGGCCGCGCGACGAGGGCCGGACGCTCCCCGACACCCGCACGGAAGGCCCGCTCCAGCTCACGACCGACCGCAACAACCAGACCGCCACGGCCTTCCCCGACGGCTGCATCCTCTTCACCGGCGGCTACGGCCAGAGCGTCCGCTCCCTCCGCCTCGCCACGGCCGAGCTCTATCTCCCCTCCGGCAGCATCGTTCCCTAGCGGTTCGTGACGTCTGTAATCTTCTGTGCGACTCCGTCGGCGCGGGCGGCCTGGGCGACGGCCTCGGCGACGCGGCGGTGGATGGAGCGGTCGAGGAAGTCGGGCAGAAGCTCCCCTTCGCCGGCGAGCGACGCGAGGGCGAGCGAGGCGGCCTTCGTCATGCCGTCGGTGATCGCGGTGGCGCCGGAGTCGAGGGCGCCGCGGAAGATGCCGGGGAATCCGAGAGCGTTGTTGACGCTCCGTCCGTCGGCGGCGACGGCGGCCCCGGCGGCGAGCGCGGCCTTCGGCGCGATCTCGGGCACGGGGTTGGCGAGGGCCAGGACAATCGCGCCCTTCGCCATGGACTTGACCATCGCGGGGCTGACGAGGTTCGGGCCGGAGACGCCGATGAAGACGTTGCGTCCGGCGAGAACGCCGGCGAGGTCCCCGCGGACGCGGGCCGGGTTCGTCAGGCGGGCGATCTCCTCCTTGTAGGGGTTCATGTGCTCGCTGCGCCCGGCCCACACGGCCCCCACGCGGTCGCAGAGGATGATCTCGCCGGCGCCGAAGTCGATGAGCATCTTTGCGATCGCAATCCCCGCGGCGCCCGAGCCGTTGATCACGACCGACGCCTCCTCCATCTTCCGCCCGACCGTCTTCAGCGCGCTCACGAGCGCCGCGGTCGAAACCACCGCCGTGCCGTGCTGGTCGTCGTGGAAGACCGGGATCTTGAGCCGCGCCTTCAGCGCGTTCTCGATCTCGAAACACTCCGGCGCCGCGATGTCCTCCAGGTTGATGCCCCCGAAGCTCGGCGCGATAAGCGCGGCCGTCTCGATCACGGCCTTCGGGTCGTGGCTGTCGACGAGAATCGGCGTCGCGCTGATGCCCGCCATCTCGTCGAAGATGACGCACTTGCCTTCCATCACCGGCATTCCGGCCAGCACGCCGATGTCGCCGAGGCCGAGGACGGCGGTGCCGTTCGTCAGGACGGCGACGGAGTTGCCGAGGGTGGTATAGCGTCGGGCGAGGGCCGGGTTGTCCTGGATGGCGCGGCAGACCTGGGCGACGCCGGGCGTATAGACCATGCGCAGGCTGTTGATGGAGTCGAGCCGCACGCGGCTGGTGGAGTGCAGCTTGCCGCCCTCGTGGATCTTCATCACCTCGTCCTCGACGGAGACGAGCGTCACCTCCTCAAGCCCGGAGATGCCGTCGATCATCCGGCGGAGGTGCTCCGCGTCGTCCACGTAAACCTGCACGCGACGGACGACGTCGTGGGAGGTGATCTGCACGCGCGTGATGTCGCCCAGGAGCGCGCCCGTGTCTCCGATGACCCGCGCGAGGTGCGCGAACGCGCCGGGGACGTCCTTGATGCGCACCTGCAGCGTGCGGATGAGCTTGCCGGAATACTGTTCGAATTCGTCCATGGTGTCTCCTGTTTCCTCCTGTAGGGGGGGGACCTATGTGTCCCCCCTGCAAAAAGGCTACTTCACGATCTTGCTGCCCGGCTTGTTTTCGGAAAGCGGGATCGGCTCCGCTTCCTTGAAGACGGGGATACGTGGCGCGATATACCGGTCTTCCGAAGGCGGGAACTTCGCGGCGACGCCGCGCTTCCACCAGATGCCGTCCATGCCGCACGTGCGGCCCGCGGCGGCCAGGCAGAGGACGAGCAGCATCGCGAACTGCAGCTCCAGCATCATCAGGTCCGCGGGCGCCGCCGAGGAAAACCTCGCGACCCACGCGTGCGCGACCATCAAGCAGCCGAGCGCCGCCGCCGTGCGAGTGAAAAGGCCCAGCACGAGCGCCACGCCCAGCATGAGCGGCGCCGCCACCCAGACCGCGGCGAAGAGATGCGAGTCGCGGAAGGGATCAACCGCGCGCTGGAGATACCACTGAAACCACGAGAATTGCCCCGCCGCCTCGTACGCCGCGAGGCGCGTCTTGAACGTCGCCGGGTCGGCTTCGACGGCGAGCACGCGGCCGACGGCGAGGCGGAGGTAGAAGGCGCCCATGAAGATCCGCAGGAGCACGACGTAATACCGCGGGGCGGTGGCGAGGATCTGGTCGTAGATAGGCACGGCGGCCTCGATTCCGGGTTTTGGATTTTAGGTTTTGGATTTTGGATTGCAGCGCCGGAAATGGGGAAACGCCGGCCCGCGGGGCTCTGATGCTGTCAGGCTGTAATCCAAAATCCAAAACCTAAAATCCAAAAGAGCTGTTCGTCACTTCGCTCTCCGCGTGTCCGCCGGGACGTCGGCGTCGGCGGCGGAGCCCTTGGGCGCGGGCTTGGCGCGCATCTCCGTGGGCGTGATGATGATGCAGCTCACGCGGAGCGTCTGCTCGTCGAGGCCGGAAAGGAGCGCGCGGTCGACGGAGCGGCCGGCGGTGCCCGTCGGGGCGATGAGGAGCGACTGGCCCTTCTCGAGCTGGACGTGCATGTCGAGCGTCGGGATGGCGACCGTGCGCTGGAACTGGGCTCCGACGTTCGCCTGCCACGCGAGGCCGTACTCGACGACGCCGCTCGGCGACACCTTCTCCAGCGTCAGCATGAGCGAATACCGGGCCTGGGTGAAGTGCCGTCCGAGCACGGCGTCGGGCGACGTCCAGACGAAGAGCGACACGTCCTTGAAGGTGTCGCCCACGTCGAACGTCTGCGAGCGGCCTTCCGGCAGGCGGACGATGGTCTTCTGCTTCGAATCGCGCCGGACCACGTCGAGCGCCTTGCCGAACTCCTTGGCGAAACGCGCGTCGAGCCGGGCGATGCGGAGGCCGTTCAGCTCCAGCATCTTCGCATCCGGGCCGAATACCCCGCCCTCCTCGGTGTAGTCGAACATCTGATCGATGGAATGCCTCTGGGCCCGCGGCTGGGCGAGGATATCCCACGTGCAGAGCGCGTAGACTTCCAGCGGCCCGGGCACGCTGGGCGTCGCGTGGATGGGCGTGTCCTCGGGCATCGGCTGGGTGTTGATGAGCGGGTTATGCCCGACCACCTTCCCCGTCGGCTGCGCTGTGCCCATGTCGAATGCCTCGCATCCGAGCGCGGCAAGCGCCAGAAGTGCCCCCAGGATGACGAGATACCGTTTCATGCCGGTTGATTCTATCCCCCCTCCCTTCGCGCGGCAAGTGCCAAAACCCGCCCCCTCTGCGAAAAAGGTGACCGTGTTCCCTTTTCTTGATGGTTGTCCTCAAAGGATTCCAAGGATAGAATAACACGCCGGATTCGTCGTCCATATGGGCGATACTTCTCGCGGGGAGTTCCTGTCCATGCGACGCGCGACGGTAGCGGCTATCCTGGCGGTCCTGGCGGCTTTGGCGTCCGGAGGGGCGGCATATGCCCAGGCGGACGCGAAGGGGGTGCAGGATAACGCGTGGAACACATCCCTCGATGCGGCCTCCTCGGCGGCGCGATACACGGGTCGGCCGCTCTTAGTGTTCTTCTACGAGGACTGGTGCGGCTATTGCGAGCAGGTGGAGAAGGTGCTGACGCACCCGGACATGCGCGACGCGATGCTGCGGTTTGTGCTGGTGAAGACGACGATGGAGGAGAGCGAGGCGTTCGCGAAGAAGCACAGGATCGACATGCACCACCAGGTGGTGATGCTCGACTGGGCCGGGCAGGAGCTGGCGAGAGTCACGGAGTTCAAGTCGGCGCGTGACGTCGCGCTGACGGTCGTCGAGGCCGCGGCGGCCAACGACCTCGTGGCGGGGAAGAAGCTGACGGAGCTGGGGTATTTCGGCAAGGCGGCCGAGCGGTTCCGGTGGGTTGAGAAGATCGCCCGCGACGACAAGCGCAAGGCGGAGGCGAAGAAGGCGCTCGACGACATCGCCGACCGCGCGAAGCGCCAGCTCGAGGTCATCCGCACGATGGTCCGCAAGCACCGATTCGAGGACGCGCTCGACGCGGTCAATGCCTTCATCCGCGACTTCGAGGAAAAAGGGGTCAGGCCCCCTGACGGCGTTAAGGGGCCTGACCCCTTTTTCCTCGATGAGGCCAAGAAGCTCCGCGACCAGCTCAAAAGCGGCAAGGCCGTCGCCTCGCCCGACGATAAGGACGTCGTCATCGTCTCCGGCCCCGAGGTTGCGCCCACGAAGGTAGAGGCGGCGCAGAAGCTCCTCGAAAAGGGCATGGTCTACGAGTGGGATAAGGACTTCCTCGACGCTGTGGCGACCTATCGCAAGGTCGTCCGCGATTTCCCCGGCACCCCCGCCGCGACCGAGGCCGAAAAGCGATCGAAGATGTTCCTCGACGACCCCGCCACCGTCGCCGCGCTCGGCCGGCAGCAGATGGATTCCTATTGCCGGAGGATGCTCGAGATGGGCGAGCTTTACGAGCACAACGGCCGCGACGACGAGGCCATCGTGCGCTATAAGTCCATCCTCGACACCTATCCCCAAAGCGAATGGTCCCGCGAGGCCCAGAAGCGCCTCAACGAGGTCGAGCGGAGGCATCTCAAAGATGAACAGAAATGATTATTGCTTCTTTCCCTTCTTCACCGCCAGGCTCGTGAAGGAATACACGTTCCCGTCCCAGTCGGACACGTAGAGCGTGTTGCCGGAGAGGGCGGGGGAGCCGGTGACGGGGAGGCCGAGGTCGTAGCTCCAGAGGAGCGTGCCCTTGCGGCGGTCGAGGGCGTAGAAGCGGCCGTCGCATCCGCCGAAGAAGACGCAGGCGTCGGTGACGAGGGCCTGGGAGACGATGCGGCCCGAGCGGAAGTTTCCGGGTCCGAGCGGCAGGACCGAGTCGCCCGTCTTGAAGTTCCAGATTTCGGCGCCGTCGCCGAGTTTCAGCGCGCGCATGACCCCGTCGGCCGAGCCCAGAAACACGACGCCCTTCACGATCGTCGCGGCCGGGGTGCCGGCGTCGTCGAGCGGGTGGACGTCGGCGAGAGCCTTCTCCCAGATCACGCGGCCCGTATCCGCGTCGAAGCACACAACCATCTGGCGAGAGGCGAAACTCGAATCTCGAAACTCGAAATTCGAAGAAGAAGGTCCTTCGCCGGCGCGCGCCTCCGGTTTCGAGTTTCGGGCTTCGAATTTCGAGTTTCCTCCCGGCGGCAGGACGCCCGTGGCGACGACGGATTTTCCCGACACCGCGGCCGATCGCTCGCGCAGGGCGTAGCGGTCCCAGCTCCAGCGCACGTGGCCGCTGCCGATTTCGACGCACTCGACGCCGGTATAAAGCTCAAGCGGCGTCGTCGCGGGCCGCCGGCAGCCGGGCAACAGGTCCGTCTGCCACTTGAGCGACTCGAGCGCCGTCTTTGCGTCGAAGGCGCCCTCTTTCACCTCCGCCCCGCGCGTGCGGCCGAAGCCCCACGCCGGGCCGCGCTCGTCCACGACCGCGAGGATGTCGCCCCCGACCACGAGCCGCGTTCGCGCCGGGTCGGGCTTCGCGATGCCGAACTCGAACCGCAGCACCGGACCCGTCACCAGCTCCGCGTGATCGCCCTTCAACTCGTAACGACCTTGCGGCACGCAGGCGAACGGCACGTCCATCCTGCGCGCGAGCATCGGCAGGCCCGGGTGCGCCGCCGTGTCGGGCATGACGGCGGGAAGCTGCCCCGGCACGAGGATGACGTCGGAGAAGACCGCGGGGGCCGCGCCGGGGGCCAACGGGCCCAGGCCGGCGACGCCCGAGAGATACAAGGGAGGCAGCAGCGTCTCGCTCTCCCCGGCCCCTTCCCGCGAATCGCCGGCGCCGGTCGAATACCACGGCGCTCCGAACGCGGGGGCCGGCGGAGGCGCGCCGGGCACGGCAAACGTCAGGTGTCGCGCGAGGGCCGTCCCGGAGCCCGGCATTCCCGCGAGGTGCAGCACGTAATACGCCGGGTCGAGCATGAAGGGCACCTTGAACTCCGCCACGCGCGTCAGCCTTCCTGCGGGGACGATGCGATATTCGCCGAGCGACGGTTCCTCGATGACGAGCCGATCGTCCCGGCGCGCGATGCGGGAGATTGCGAGCTCAAGCGGGAAGGCCGTCCCCGCGGCGGTGTCAGCCGTCACCACGCGCACCGAGAGAGGCCCCGGAGGCGTCGTGCCGTCGGCGGCGGGCTGGACGCCCTGGAGGAGTCCCGTGACGCCGAGGAGGCGCGACTCCGCGCGCGAGGTCGCGCCGGCGACATCGACGAGCGTTGCGGAAGGAGGCGTCGCCACCCCTCGGCGGCGGAAGCTCAACGTCTCGCCGGAGAATCCCTCGCCGCGATACGACGCGCCCTCGAACGTCACGCGCCCCGCCGTCCTCGCGAGGAGCCTGCCGCTCAGGCGGCCCTCGATGAACTTCGGATAGACCGCCGCGACTTCGCGCCCGCCGAGTTTCGCCAGCCACGCCGTCGGCCCGAACGTCCTCGCCCACGCGTCGCGCTCGGCCACGGGGTCCGGGGCCTTCGGCCCGCCGACGAAGACGCTCAGCCGCTCGACGCTGCCGGCGGCCTTCGCCAGGGTCGCCCGGCGCATCTCGCGCGTGGTCGTGTCGCCCGCGACGACAAGCAGGTCCGGCCTCGGCGCGATGCGCGCGACTTCGCCGAGCGCCCACGAAAGCTCGGGGTCGTCCTTGTCGTCGGGATTATAGAGCGCGCCCGTGTCGACGACGTGCGCGATGCGGCAGGCCGCTCCGAGCGGCGTCTTGCGCGGGGCGAGGCCGATGTCCACCGTGGAGCCCGCCGGGGGAATCCGGCGCCAGAACGGGCCCTGGTGCGTCGCGAGGTCGCCGACGACCCAGACGAACTCGCTGTAGCAATCGAGCGGCAGGTAGTAATTCCCTTCGGCGTCCGTCTTGACGATCGCGTCGCCGTCCGAGACATCGAGTCCCGCGAGCGCCCGCTCGCCAGGATCGCGCACGCCGTTGCCGTTCGAGTCCTCGAAGACCGTCCCGCGGATCGCGCGGTCGGGCCGGGGCTTCGGGGCCACGACGTCGCCGCCGAGCGTCCCGTGAACGACGGCGAGGACGTTCTCCACGATGAGCGTCGCACTGATCTTCTCATCCTCGGCCCCGAACGAGAACGCGCGGTCGGGCGAGAGGTGAATGAGGATCACCCGTCCCCGTCCCGCGGCGCCGTCGAGGAGGATCGGGTAGCGCCCGCGCTCGTCGAGCGCGACGACGGGCACAAGACCCATGTAAACGCCATAGCATCCGCCGGGATAGAGCGCGCCCGGGCCCGGCTTCGAGGGCTTGGCGCCGAGGTTGTGCGGAGCGAGCGTGTGCCTTCCGGCGACGAGCAGGTGCTCGGGCGAGGGCATCACGCGCGAGGAGTGCGTCAGCGGCTCGATGGAGGCCTGCGTCACCCCCGGCAGAAACGCCAGCGCCCCCGCGTCGCCGGGCGCCGTGAAGACGACGAGCACGCCGCCCTTCTCGACGAAGTCGGCGACGTCGCGCCGGGCGTCCCAGAGCGCGCGGCCGATGCGCCCCTCGTTCTCCCCGAGCGCGCCGGAGGCGATGATGAGCGCGCGCGTTCCGGACAGGTCGAGCCTGCCCGCGGCCGTCTCGGCCGTCACGTCGGAGAACGGCTCGCCCAGCTTGCGCATCAACTCGGCCAGGGGCGACACGGACTTCGCCCCCGGGGCGTTGGAGGGAACGCTGGTCACGAAGCCCCCCGGCAGCACCGTGACGGCGGGCGCGATGATTGCGACGGGCGCCGTCTTCGGCCGCGGCGTCTCCTGCGCCGACGCCGTCGCGCACGCGAGGAGGATCAGGATGAGCGCCGGCAGGCGGGCCATGTCAATCCTTCTTGCGCTGGAAGACGGGATGGGAGAGCACCATCGCGCCGCGCGCGGCCTCGGGGCTTTCGGGGAACTCCGTCGTGAGCCGTCGGAGATAGCCTTCGGCCGAGGCGGGATCGCCGCGCTCGAGGCACCGCGAGCCCAGAAGGAGCAGCATCCTCGGCACGGCGTCGCTCTTCGGGTATTGCGCGAGGAGGCCCTTCATCGAGTCGACGGACCAGCCCTCGCGCTCGAGGATGGCCAGCTTGATCGTTCCGGCGAGGCGGCAGTCGGGGAAGGTCCTGAGCACCTTCTGAAGCTCGGCCGTCGCGCCCGGGTCGTGGAGGTCGATCTGCTCGTAATATTCGAGCGGCAGCCGCTGGCAGTCGGAGTTGCGCTCCAGGAACCGGATCTCGCCGCGCGATTCCTGAAGGACCTCGTAGAGGAGCTGGTTGTCCTCCGCGTTCGTCAGCCGGTGCGATCGCCAGCGCCCCAGCACCGACGCCCCGCCCGGCGGACGGTAGTCGAGCGGGATGTGGACGTAGCAGTAGTCGATCAGCTCCCGCAGTTCGCGCACGCCGTTGTCGAACTCCGCGTGCTGGAGGTAATACCTCGCCGCGTGGAGCCTCGCCTCGACGCTGACGAGGGAGCCGGGGAAATCGGCGCGGATGCGGCGGTAATCGCGCAGCGCGTTGTCGGTGATGCGGTCGGTGTAGGCGAAAACCTGGTCGGGGGTGGTGTTGGCGAATCCGGGCCGGGCGTTCGAGAGTTCGGCGCGCTCGAAGAGGGCCAGCGGGGTCTCGGCCTCGCGCGGGAACCAGGAGATGAGTCGCGAGAAGGCATTGAGCGACTCCAGCCGGCGTCGCTCGAACTCCCCGGCCGCGGCCGCGCGCTCGGACTCGCCCGTCTCCCGCGCGTTCGGGGCGCGCACCAGGAAGCGGAATCGCGCCGAGCTCGCCGCGTATTCCTGCCGGAGGAACTCGTAGTCCACCTTGGAGAAGCCGACGCTCGAATAGAAGACCACGAAGATCACGACCCACTGCGCGAGGAAGGTCCACACGAGGAAGCGGGCGTTGTAGTCCCTCGCCCTCGCCGCCAGGAACGCCCCGGCCATCAGGGCACCCGCCAGCAGCGCCGCGAGGACCCACGGCAGGAAGGCCCACGCCCCCACGGTCCAGAGCCCCGCGCCCAGCGTCAGCGCCAGCAGGTAAAGCGACGGGAAGAGCACCGCCGCCGCAAGCGACGCCCGGATCGACAGGGCGTTCCTCGCGCGCGTCCCGGCCATCACCGCGGACGCGACCAGCGGCACGAGGAAGAACGGCGCCGGCACAAAATATCCGCCGACGAGCGCGAAAAGGATGCCCGGCTTGGGACGGTAGAACATCGCCACGAGCGAGGGCACCGCGATGATGAGGGCGAAGGTCCAAGCCAGGGCGAAGAGATGCCAGGGATGCTCGGAGAGGTTCACCGGGCGCACGAAGACGTCGCTCCAGACGACCGGGAAGGAGAACCCCCCGCGCCAGAAGTGCGCCACGAAGTCGCCCGTGAAGAGATAGTAGCTGAACCGGCAGAGCAGAACGTACATCACCCCCATGAGCGCCAGGTCGACGATCTCCGCGCGGGTCGTGTTGCGGGTACACCGCCGGCAGACCTCGTCGCTCACGGGATGGTCGCTGAAGAAACAGCTCGCGCAGCGCATGGGGCTTCCGATTTTGGATTTTGGGTTTTAGATTTTGGATTTTACATCAGGATTCGGGGGGTGTCACGCGAAATGAACCGAAAGGGTGAGGAGATACGCCCGGTGTTGTCTCTCAATCCAAAACCTAAAATCTAAAACCCAAAACAGAAAGCGGGAGGCGCCCCGCAGAACGAGGCGACTCCCGCTCGAACTGGCTGCCTGCGTGCTTACTTCTTCTCGGGCGCCGGGGCGGCCTTCGTGGCGTTGTCATTCTTGGCCGGAGCCTCGCTGCCGCCGCAACCGAGGAGCCCACCCACGAACAGTACGAGCATCACCGCGCACAGGAGCTTCTTCATGATTTCCCCCTTCAACGTGCGTGCCGCACAACGTATCCCTCCCGACCACCGAGATCGTGAGGTGCCCCCCGAGCGCGGGAGGTTGCTTTTTCCGGCCATTATTCAACCGATTAGGGGAGGTGTTGTCAACCATTTTTTTATTACACCGCCCGAATCAACTTCCGCGTTTGGCGTAACCTATTGCCTTATAATAACTTGTAGCAATAATGCCCCCTCGGCCTCTTTTTGCCCCGCCCGCCGCCGGTCGCTGATAAACGTGCCGCTTGACATGCCGGGCGCCGACGCCTATACTGCGGGCGAATGAGGAATCCGACACAAAGCGAGTGTGCATGAAAGACTGGGTCTTTGCCTCCGCCGACGAGGCGCTCCGCGAGGAGATCGCCCGTCAGCTCGATGTGTCGCCGTTGACGGCGGGCGTGCTCATGGCCCGCGGCGTCGCCTCCGTCGAGGACGCCCGGAGGTTCCTCCGTCCGACGCTGGAAGACCTCATCGATCCCAAGCTCCTCCCCGACATGGATAAGGCGGTGGACACCATCTGCCGCCATGCCCGCGACGGCTCGCGCATCGTCGTCTACGGCGACTACGACGTCGACGGCCTGTGCTCGATGACGATGCTCCTGCAGTTCCTGCGCCTGGCCGGGCTCGATCCGGACTACTTCGTTCCCGAGCGCGGCGAGGAAGGCTACGGCGTCCACTCCGAGGTGCTTCGCCGGTTGCGCGCGGAGGGGACGGGCCTGGTGATCACGGTGGACTGCGGCATCTCCAGCGTGAAGGAGGCCCTGGTCGCGCGGGAGATCGGCCTCGACCTGGTCGTCACCGATCACCACGAGCCGGGGCCGGAGCGTCCGGATGTGGAGGCGGCGGTGGACCCGAAGATCGCCGGCTCGCGGTATCCGTTTACGGAACTCGCGGGCGTCGGCGTCGCGTTCAAGCTGGTGTGGGCGCTGGCCGAGCGTCTGAGCCACGGCGAGAAGACCGACCCGCACTTCCGCAAGTTCCTGCTCGATTCCATGGCGCTGGTCGCGATGGGCACCATCGCCGACGTCGTGCCGCTCGTCAGCGAGAACCGCGTCTTCGCGAAGTTCGGCCTCGGCGCGCTGCGCTATTGCGAGATGCCGGGCGTGCAGGCCCTCATGGCGCAGTGCCGCCTGACGGACAAGGACCTCGACGCGGAGGCGGTGAGCTTCAAGCTGGGCCCGCGGCTCAACGTCGCCGGGCGCATGGCCTCGGCGGACCTGGCCATGAAGCTCCTCATGACCGACAGCTTCGGCGAGGGGGACAAGATCGCCCGGCAGCTCGAGGAGCTGAACCGCGAGCGGCAGCGCCTTCAGCAGGAGATCCTCGAGACCGCGCACCGGAAGATCGAGGAGGAGCTGTCCGAGGACGACCGCGTGCTGGTGCTGGCCGACGAGAAGTGGCCGCCCGGCGTCATCGGCATCGTCGCCAGCCACATCGTCGAGAACTATCACCGCCCGACGATCATGATCTCGCTCGACGCCGAGATGGGCCGCGGCTCCGCGCGCAGCATCCCGTCCATGAACATGGTCGAGGCGCTCACCGCCGTCGGGGCGAACCTCACCTCCTTCGGCGGGCACGCCCAAGCCGCGGGCCTGCGCATCCGCCGCGACAGGGTGGAGACGTTCCGCCGCGAAATCAACGAATGGGCCCGCACGCGCCTCGTCGCCTCGGACCTCCGCCCGCAGCTCGCTGTCGACGGAGAAGTGCTGCTCGATTCGCTGAGCCGCGGGTTCGTCGAGGAGCTTCAGCGCCTGGCCCCCTTCGGCCAGGGCGCCCCCGAGGCGATCTTCGTCGCGCGGCACGTTCAGGTCGCGGGGCGCCCGCGGCGCGTCGGCTCGGCGGGAAAACACCTCTCGCTCCACCTCACCCAGGGCGGCGCCGCGTTCCGCTGCATCGGCTTCGGTCTGGGCGAACTGGCCGAGAAGCTTCCGGCCGGCCGGCCGTTCCACGTCGCGTTCACCCCCGGGCTCGACACCTATTCCGGCCGCGGCGACGTGGAGCTTCGCCTGCGCGACGTCGACCTCGGGGAGGGCGCGCCGTGACCGAGGAAAAGAAGCCGCTGCCGGAGTTCCCGCGTCCGCCCCGGAAGCAGAGCGTCCTTCTCCTCAAGCTCACTTTCCCGCTCGAATACGGCCTCTTCCTCGCGTTCAACCTGCTCGACCTGTTCACCACGATGCTCCTCATCGCGCGCGGGTGGCTCGAGGCCAACCCCCTCGCCGCGTGGTTCGTCCACTGGGGCGGGAAGAAGACGTTCATCGCCTACAAGATCGTGCTGACGCTGCTCGTCATCGCCCTCGTCGAAGGCGTCGCATCCAGGCGCCCGGGGACCGCGCGTATCCTCATCTGGCTCGGCATCGTCGCCGTCGCCCTCATCGCGATCTCCAGCGCCTGGCGGTACTACGAACACCTTGCGACGGGATTCTGAAGGGGGGGGGTCCCGCTGTCCGGGGCTCTGCCCCTTCCGCGAAGATGCGCTTCCTGGGGACATCATGGCCGGCCCGCTACGCAAAACCTTCCTCGTCACCGGCACCGACACCGGCGTCGGCAAGACCGTCGTCACCGGCGCCTTGGCCGGGGCGCTGAGGCGCAAGGGCGTCAACGCCGGCATCATGAAGCCCGTGGCCTCCGGCTGCGAGAGGACCGAGGGGGGGCCGAACTGCGTCGACGCGAGGTTCCTGCGCGCGGCCTCGGGCGTGAGCGAGCCGGACTTCATGCTGACGCCCGTCGCGCTGGAGCCGCCGCTGGCGCCGTCCGTCGCGGCCCGGATCGGCGGCGCCTCGTGGACGTGGAACGCCGTCAACGTGGCCGTGGAGGAGCTTCTCGACCGGCACCCCGTGCTCCTCATCGAGGGCGTGGGCGGGCTCATGGTGCCGCTCGACGACGAGACGCTGCTTCTCGATTTCGCCGAGCGGCGGAAGATGACGATTGTCGTCGTCGCGCGGCCGACGCTGGGGACGATCAACCAGACGCTCCTCACCGTCGCCGCCGCCTGGCACCGCGAGCTGCGCGTCGCGGGGATCGTCTATTGCGAAACCCGCCCCGACGACCGCGACCTTTCGACCGGCACCAACGCCCCGGAGATCGCCCGCATCTCCGGCGTCCATAACCTCGGCACGCTCCCGTTCGACCCCGCCGTCAGCGTCGACGCCTGCCGCCCCGGCCGCATCGTCGATTCGGCGCTCGCCAACCTCGACATCGACGGGTTCATCGAGCGGGAGTTGAAGACGAGGGAGTAGCGGCTCTTCACGCTGTCTTTCCGGCCCGAAGGGCCGGCAGGGAATAGCCGGGGGCGTGAGGGCCGTGTTGGGCTGCTTCTATCAGGCCCGAAGGGCCGGCAGGGAATAGCCGGGGGCGTGAGGGCCGTGTTGGGTTGCTTCTATCAGGCGCGAAGGGCCGTCAAAGAATAGCCGGGGGCGTGAGGGCTGTGTTGGGTTGCTTCTATCTGTCAGGCCCGAAGGGCCGTAAGATAATAGCCGGGGGCGCAAGCCCCCGGAGAACGGAGCCCGGAAGGAGAGCCCCAACGGGGCGATAGAATCGCCCTCCGGGATGGGCCGGCAGAGAAAGGACTCGTCCATGTCGCACACGAGCCTGAATTATCACATCGTGTTCTCGACGAAGGAGCGCCGGGCTTTCATCCGCGACGAGGTGGCGGAGCGCCTGCATCCGTACCTCGGCGGGATCATCAGGGAGATGGACGGCGTCGCCCTCGCCGCGGGCGGCGTCGCGGATCACGTTCACGTCGCGGCCTCGCTGACGGCGAAGGCCGCGCTCATGGACGTCCTGCGCATCCTGAAGGCGAACTCGTCGCGGTGGGTCCACGAGAGCTTCCCCGACCTCGCGGACTTCGAATGGCAGGACGGCTATTCCGCGTTCAGCGTGTCGGCGTCGGTGATGCCGAAAGTGGTCGCTTACCTCCAGGGGCAGCGCGAGCATCACAAGGAGATGACGTTCCAGGAGGAACTCGTCGCGCTGCTCAAAAGGCACGGCGTGAAGTACGACGAGCGGTACGTGTTCGGTTGATCTCTTTCGCCCCGTTGGGGCTGGGTTGGGGTGCGGCCTCGTTCCGGGGGCTTGCGCCCCCGGCTATTTTCTCCCCGCCCCTCCGGGGCGAACGGCAACGTGCGTCTCGTGCGTCTCTGGGAAGGACCTTTGCCCCGATCGGTGTTGTCTCTCGGGCAATGGAACTCTCCCAGCTCTTGTTTCTCAGGCCCGAAGGGCCGTAAGATAATAGCCGGGGGCGCAAGCCCCCGGAAGGCAAGCTTTCTCTTCTCTCTCAGGCCCGGAGGGCCGTAAGGCAATAGCCGGGGGCTCACGTTTCCGTGTGCTCGGTTCTCCACTTCTGTCAGGCCCGAAGGGCCGTAAGATAATAGCCGGGGGCGCAAGGGCCCGGAACGGAGGCATTCCCATGATCGAACTTATCATCGGTCTCGTCATCGGCCTTGTCGTCGGAGGCGCTCTCATCGGCGCGGCGGTGTTCTTCCGCGTGAAGGGCGAGGCGCAGGCGAAGCAGGCGGAGCTGGAAAACCGGGCCGCGGGGTCGGAGGGGACGCTGATCGAGTTGCGCAACCAGCTCAACGCGTCGGCCGCCGAGCTTCAATCCGTCCGCGCACGCCTGGCCGACGAGGCCGAAAAGCGCGTCGCCGCGGAAACGAGCCTCGAGGCCGCGAGGGCGTCGCTCGAGGAGCAGAAGAAGCGTCTCGACGAGGCGGTCGCGCGACTGACGGAGACCTTCAAGTCGCTCTCGCAGGACGTGTTGCGCTCGAACTCGCAGGAATTCCTCGATCGCGCCAAGGACTCGCTGGGGAAGGTCCTCTCCGACACGAAGGGCGACATGAGCGGCCTCGTGACGCCGCTCAAGGATGCGCTCGGGCGCTACGAAGCGCAGATCCGCGACATCGAGACGAAGCGCGAAGGGGCCTACTCGGGCCTCAAGACGAACATCGAGGGCCTCGCCAACGCGCAGAAGTCGCTCGAGCGGCAGACGACGAGCCTCGCGCAGGCGCTCAAGTCGCCCACCGTGCGCGGGAAGTGGGGCGAGATGATCCTCGAGAAGGTCCTCGAACTTTCCGGCCTGCCGCCGGAATGCGTCGACAAGCAGGTGAGCGTGTCGGGCGAGGAAGGGACGCAGCGCCCCGACGTCGTCGTGCGCTTTCCCGGCGACCGCTCGATTGTCATCGACTCCAAGGTCCCGCTCGAAAGCTACCTCGCCGCCTCCGAGACCCAGGACCCCGACGTCCGCCGGGACAAGCTCGCCGCGCACGCCGTCGCGGTGAGGCAGCACGTCCGCGCGCTTTCGGCGAAGGCCTACCAGGACCGCTTCCCGACGGCCGATTTCGTGGTGCTCTTCATGCCGGCGGAGTCGATGCTCTCCGCGGCGACCGTGGAGGCTCCGGGGCTTATCGAAGAGGCGATGGAGAACCGCGTGATCCTCGCGACGCCGACGACGCTTATCGCGGCGCTGCACACCGTCGCCCACACCTGGCGGCAGTTTCGCCTGGCCGAGGGGGCGCGCAAGATCGCGGACGCGGGGGTGGAGCTTTACGATCGGCTCTGCAATTTCGCCGAGGACCTGTCGAACATTGGCGCCGGCCTCGACAAGGCACGCAAGGCGTACAATGAAGCGGTGGGTTCCTGGAAGGGCCGGCTGGAGCCCAAGGCCCGCCGGCTGAAGGAGCTCGGCGCTGCGAAGCCTGACCAAAACCTCCCCGATCTCGAAGGCATCGACGGCCCCCTGCGGCAGCTTCCGCCCGGCGAAGATAAACCCGCGGCTCCGCTCGCGTGATGCCGCGTTGCCGCTACTTCCTGAGCGCCTCCAGCCGCTTGAGGACGGCTTCCTTGTTCGTGGCTTCGGGGTATTCGGAGAGGATGCGGTCGAGGAGGGCGAGGGCCTTGGGCTTGTCCGCGCTTGCCTCGGCGCAATCGGCGGCAAGCCACAGCAGGCTCGGGGCGTAGGGGGTCTTGGGGTTCATCTTGAGCAGGCTTTCGACCTCGGCGACGCCGCCGGGGTATTCCTTGTTCCGGATGAGCCACTTCACGCGAAGCTCCGTCCACCACCCGTCGAGCTGCGCCTCGGGGAACTCCCAGGCCCACGTGATGAGCGTCTCGTAGGCGAACTCCATGTCGCCCGCCGCGAGCATCTCCTCGACGCTCCGCGCCAGGAACCCCGCGCGCACGTTGCGCTGCACGGGAGTGCGGTCGTCCACCGGAATCGACTCGGCCTTATGCAGGAACTCGCGCGCCTTGTCGCCTTCGTGCCGCCATCGCTCGATGTCGCCCATCCGCACGAGCGCCTTGCGCAAGGTCATCCGGTCGGCCTTCTGGGCGTAGGTGAAGATCACCCGCCGATAGTTCGCCTCGGCCGACTCCAGGTCCTTGAGGTGCCACATGTCGATGTCGCCCGCGGCCAGGGCCAGCGCCGCGGCGCGCCCCGTCTCCTTCATCCGCGGCTCCCACGAGAGCGCGAGCTTCTTTGCGCCCTTGTAGTCGGCCCCCTGCACGCGCATCGTCTCGACGAGCAAACTCACGGCGTCAAAGAGCGTCTTCTCATCGAGCCCCTCCGCGCGCGCGAGGAGCGACTGGCCGACGCGGACGACGTCGTCCCGTTTTGCGATGCGCTCGAAGTAATACATCACGCGATACGCGGCGCGCGCGTCCATCCGCGCGACGTCGTAGGCCTTCACGATGTCATAGTAAGCCTCGCGAAGGTCGATAGCGCCCGTCTCCCGGTCCCAGTCGCGCGTCACGTGAATGCGCTGGGCGCACTTGCGTTCGTCGTAGCCCTTCGAGAGAATGAGCGCGACGTCGTAGTCGCCCTCGGCGAGGTAGACGTGCTCGGGCGAGGGCTGGGCGGAAGTCGTGCCGTCTCCGAAGGACCACCGGCAGGCGTAATCCTTGAGTTGGGCCTCGGACGCGAGATTCTCGAAGCGCATCTTGACGATGTATTCCGTCGCCTCGGGATCGAGCACCGACTCGCCCGCGTTCACCGGGAGGAAATCGGCGACGAGCCCGGCGCCCGGTTTTTCGATGCCGCGAACCGAGGCCTTCGCGACCGCGACGAACGCGTCGGGCGGCATGATTGCCACGCGATCCGACCCCGCCGGCCGCCACGCCGCGCTCATGAGGAGGCCGCCTGAGCCCTGCGCGTGGAGGTACTCGATCTCGTGAACGCCCGGCGCCAGATGCGTCGTGCCCGAGTGGCTCGCGTTGCCGCAGGCGCCGTGTCCGCCGGGCCATTCGGCGACGGGCTTGCCGTCGACGAGCAGGAAGGACGCGTCGTCGGAGTCGGTGGCGAAGAGATAATCCCCCTCGCGCTCGGCGCGGAACCAGCCGACGAACCGGCTGAGGAAGTTGTCGTTCGGGCCGAGCGGGTTGTGGCCGTAGAAGATCTGCGGGACGAAGCGCAGGCCTTCGGATTTGCCCTTGTCCCACGCCGCGCGCCAATCGGCGATGGAATTGACCTCGTGCCCGTCGTAAGCGCGGATTTCGAGGAGCACTCCCGCCTTCGGGGGCGATGGCTTCGCCGCGTCGCCGCCCCACGAGACGAAATGCTGCCCCTCGCCCCGGCGCTCGAACACGACGTGGACGAGCCCGCTCTCATCGACACGGTAAGCCCACGCCGGGACGTCCTTGTCGTCGGCGAAGACGCGCACGTCGGAGGCATCCGGCCTCGCCAGCCCCGGCGCCGGGAACACGATCTCGAACGCGTCGGCGTCGGACTTCTCAGGAAAAACGATCTCGCGCCGCGCCGCCCCATCGGCCGAGGCGCACGGAAGGCAGGAACCCAGGATGAGGATCAAGGCCAGTGTCGCGCGCATTCTCTATTTCAGACCCTCGGATTGCTTGATCGCATCCTTGACGTAAGGGCTCTCGGGATACTCCGCGGGCACTCGTCTATAGGTGTCGCGGGCCTTGGCTTTGTCGCCGAGTTTCTCCCAGGAGAGCGCCGCGTTCATGAGCGCCTCGGCGGCGTAATTCGACCGCGGGTTGACGGCGACGAGCGAGGTGAGCAGACTCACGGCGCGCGGAAATTCGCCGCGGTTGAACGCCAGGCGAGCGCGCAGCACCGTCGAGTAGCCGACGAGCCGGTCGAGCGGATATTCCCACTCCCACGTGTCGAGCAGGTCTTTCGCCGTCGCGAATTCGTTCCGGCGGATGTAGTCCTCCACCGCGCGCGAAAGCGATCCGACGCGAACCGCCTCGCCTCCGTGCTCGGGATGCGGCACGGGGATCGCGACGGCTTCGCGGAGGCGCTGCTCGGCCTCCTTCGCGTCGCCCTTGAAGATGGCGCACTCGGCCAGTCCCAGAATCGCCCGGCGGCGGACCTCGGCCTTCGCGGGCTTGTCGTCGAGCGCGCGGCGGGCGGCCTCGCGGGCCTTGTCGGCGTCGTTCAGCTCCTCGACGAGCACCCACGCGGCCTTCGTCGCGTAGCGCGCCTTCGCGTCATTCGACCCGGCGCGCTTCTCGGCGTTGAGGTAAGCGTCCGCCGCGGATTTGGGATCACGCAGGCGATTGAGATACTCGGCCGCCAGCCGCTCCGTCTCGGCTTGGAGCGACGCGTCGCTGAGAGCCTTGTCGCCGAAGAGCAGCTCGCGTTCCACGCGGACGAACTCGTCGTCGCGCTTGAGGCGCTGGAACATCTCCGCCGCGGCGGCGAGGCTGTCGCCGGGCATCGCGGCGAAGTCGTAGCCCTTGACGACGGGGTAGCAGTCTTCGAGTTCCACGATCGACCCGGCGCTCGCCTGCTCGGCCCAGTTGCGCGAGACGACGATGCGCTGTTTCGTCGTCACCGTTCCCGCGGCGCCCTTGAGCTGCCAGGTGACGGTGTAGGCCCCGTCGGCGAGATACACGTGCGTCGGGGTCCACATCGTGGAGGTGACGCCGTCGCCGAAATCCCAGTGCGCCCGCCAGGCCTTGCGGTCAAGCCCGGGCGTGACGTCGCGGAACTCGTAGCGGTGGACCCAGGCGTCGCGGGACGGGTCGAGCGAGGCGTCGACGTGGCGGACGACCTCGAAGTCGGGGGTGGTCGATTGCCCGTCGACCTGCTCGCCCAGCACCGAGGCGCGCGCGACCGGCAGGAACTGTCCCGGCGGGATGACCTCGGGCCTGTCGGCGCCGGGCGGCTGCCAGGCCACCGTCGCCACGGGCATGTCGCCGAAGAGGTGGAAGTGATAAAGCTCCAGTTTGTAGCGCCCCGGCTTGAGGTCCGCCTCGCCCACGTATTGCGGCCGGCGGTTCACCTTCGGTTTCCAGCGTCCGCCGCCGCCGAGATCGTCGCCGTCGAGGAGGAGATGCGAGGCGTTGCTCGCGTTCTTGAAGAACTCGTAGACGCCCGGCTTGTCGACGCGGAGCCAGGCGGTGTAGTGCGACATGAAGGCGTCGCTCGGGCCGAAGGGGTTGATGCCGAGGAAGATGTTGGGGATGAACTCGGCGCCCCACTCGGCCGTCGTGCGGTTCCAGAACGCGCGCGCCGCGGCGACGTTGCCGACCTGGCCGCCGGTGAACCGCTTCACCTCGAGCAGCACGCCCGCGCGGATCTCCCAGTCGTATTTCGGCGCCGGGGCCTTGGGGTTGCCGTAGTAGGCCTGGTAGGAATCGACCCCGACGACGAGCTGGAAAGCCACCGACACCTGGTCGCCCGGGCCGACGCGCAGCACGCGGTAAGGCACCTCGCGGCCCTTCGCGATGATGCGCAGGTCGGTCGCGTCCTCCTTCATCCACCCGTGCGTCATGAACGTCGCCGTGGCGGTGGGCTCGTCGCCCTCGACCCCGGCGGGGATTTCAGCCTTCAGCGTCCGGCGGGCCTTCCAGGCGGGGTTCCACCAGCCCTGGGCAAGCGCGGGGGAGGCCCAGAGGAGGATGAGCGCCCCGGCGACGAGGAGCGATTTTAGATTTTGGATTTTGGGTTTTGGATTGCAGATGCTCAATGCGCGCGCCTCCTGGGGCTTTACTCCATTCTACGGAAAGGCTTTGCAAACCGCAATCCCGCGTCTTAGCATGGGAGCGTTGCCGCTTCGGGGAATCCGGAAGATCGGCCGTTACCGGGGCAAGGACCGGGCTCTTCAACCGCGTCGGGACGGATTTCGAGAGGTTCCAGCACTGGAACCTCTCCTTTCGCAAAAAGGGGTCAAAAACGGCCGAAATACTGGAGGTTCCGGGGTTCCACTAATTGCACCTCCACTGGTGCCCTGCGGGCTGGAAGCATATTCTGCGCTTACCATCCACGCTAACCACAACCTGTAGTGTACGGAATTAACGGGGACAGGAGCCGTTTTTTACAGTTGGGGCGTTGAGAGCGGGGGCGGTTCGATGAAACTGCGGGCGCCGAAGGCGGTGATCTTCGATATGGACGGGACGATTACGCGCCCGTACCTCGACTTCGCGAAGATCAAGCGCGAGCTGGGGTGCGAGGACGGCATCCTGGAGTTCATCGATTCCCTGGAGGGCGACCGGAAGCGCGAGGCGATTGCCAAGGTCCAGGCCTGGCAGCGCGACGGGGCCGAGGCCAGCACGCTCAACCCGGGCGTGCGCGAACTCCTGGCGCTCCTCGCCGAGAGGCGAATCCCGACGGCGATCCTCACGCGGAACGATCGCGCGGCGGTGGAGATCGTGCTCCGGGAACACAACCTCCGCTTCGACGTCGTCGTCACGGCGGACGATCGGCTGCCGCCGAAGCCGAGCCCCGAGCCCGTGCGGCACATCGCCGCGAGACTCGGCGTCGACCCGCGCGAGACCTGGGTGGTCGGCGACTTCCGCTTCGACATCGAGTCGGGGCGCGAAGCGGGGGCGACGACGGTGTTCCTTCGCACGAGCCACGCCGACGACGGCGGGGCCGGGGCGGACCGCTCCGTCGACCGCATCGACGAGCTGACGGATCTCGTCCGGGAGGCAACATGAGAGTTTCCACGCGGGCGAGCGTCGGCGTCCAGGCGCTGCGGGTGACCCTGTGGCTCGCGCTCGGCACGGCGGCGTGGTTTCTCTCTGTCGACCGCGCGAGCCACGAAGCGAAGATGCTCTACCCGATCTTCCTCGCCGGGTCGGCGCTCGCGCTGCTGATCGCGGCTTGGCTCAGGCGGATGGGCCTTGCGAGGCGCATTGACGCGTTCGAGCTCAAAGCGCCCGGGGGCCTCCCCGCGGCGGGCGAGACGCTGGCGTTCACGGTGCGCGTCACGTCCTTCGGGAAGGTTCCCGTGCGGCTCGTGGCCGCAACGCTCTCGGCCGTCGAGGAGCCCGCGTCGCCGGGCGAGTTGCCCACGGTGATCGCCCGGACGGAGGCGGTCCTCGCCGAACGGGTGCAACTCAAGCAGGAAGAGCCGCTCGACCTGACCGGGTCGCTCGTCCTCCCCGACTCCGGCCCTGCCGCGCGCGTGCAGCTCGACGCCGTGCTCTTCATCGGCACGCGCCCTGCGCGGCGGGCCACGGTGGTCCTGCGCAAGCCGGCGGCGGCGGGAAAGGCGTGATCTTCGGATGGGATTGCGACGGGAAGGCCGGAGGCGTGCATTAACGTTTTGGGGGCGGGAGGAGTCACTTCACCTCGACGCCGGTGACGACGACCAGCTCGCCCTGGCGCTTCGCCTCGGACTTGAAGGAGCCGAGGGCCTTGTCGTAGACGATGCCCTTTTCGAGCAGCCCGTCCGAGGCCCAGAGCGACGGGGTGCTCTCGGTGGAGCGGACGACGAAGGCTCCGCAGGTGGCCTGGCCGACGACCTTCTTCGCGTCCTCGGTGATGCCGACGACGTCGGCCTTGTCCCAGGGCTCGATCTTCCAGGAGTTGCTGTAGAGCTGGGAGACCTTGACGATGAGCGGCTCGTCTTTGGCGGAGCGGTGCGCCGCCTTCGCCGCCTCCTCGGACAGGTAGGTCAGCTCCATCTGGTCGGCCTCGCAGTACGTGACGCCTCCCTGGACGTAGTCGGCCCCGAAATAGACGTTGACGAGCACGGGCGTTCCCGCGGCGCCGATGTTGTAGGCCCCGCCGCCCGAGCCGCGCAGCTTGTGGTAGGCCTGCCACGCCTTGTTGATCTTGGGCAGCGCCTTCCTCAGCGACTCGGCCGGCAGCACGGGTGCGCTGCGCGGCTCGCCGGCGACGGCGACGTACTTCACCTCGCCCTTCTCGTACTTCGTCCAGGGCAGCTCCGCCTTACCCTTGCCGCGCACCTCGACGACGAGGCTGTACGTCCCCGCCGGGAAGAGAAACTTCCGGCTCTGGTAGCCCGCGACGACCGGCGTCGAGCCGTCGGGCAGCTTGATGCGCGAGGTGACGGAGTCCACGTCGCGCAGGATGAGCGTGGCGCAGAAATCGGCGAACTTGCCGAGCGACTCGTTGCCCAGCGTGACGGCCCAGTCGCGGTTGCCGGGCGTGGCGACGAAGTACCAGGTCTCCAAGAGCCATCGCTTCTTCGCCGCCGCGTAGACGGCCTTGCCCTCGACGAGTTCGCGCTTCGGCGCCGCCACGGCGGACGGCAGCAGCGGCGGCCCGGAGCCCCCGACGAGCCTGATCGGCAGGGCGCGGACGTCGGTCTCTTCGTTCTCGGGGATCTCGCGGCTGACGCGGACGGCGAAGTAGAGCGCCGTCTTCGGACGGCCCTCGATGAAGAACACGGGATGGGTGTCGTCGAGCTTTAGCTCGGCTCCCTCGGCGACGGCGACGTCGTCGAGCGCGGCCAGCTTGACGTGGGGCAACGCCGCCGGGGCGGGGGCCGGGACCGGGGCAGGGGCAGGCTCCTGGGCGAACGCGCCCGGGGAGAGCGCCGCGACGAGCACGAGGGAGAGGAAGAGGGCGCGGAGCATGGACGAAATCTCCTTCGGCGGTCCCGAGACAAGAACAGCCGGCGAAAAAGGGGTTCCCGATGCAATCGGGATAGGCCCAAGGGGTGCTTCGCACAAAAGGCTCCTGACCCCTTTTTCACCGGCTGCGGGAGAATCCGAGAGGCCTACTTCGCCGGCGCGGCAGCGATCTTGCGGACCTTCGACTGGGCCGAGGCGACGTGGCGGGCGGCGTTGTTCTTGTGGACGACGCCCTGGCTGACGGCCTTGTCGTAGCTGCGCTGGAGCATGAGGGCCTGCTTCTTCATCTCGTCGGCGTTGCCGGCGAGGACGGCGGCATTGAACTTCTTCAGCCGCGTCTTCAGGTGCGACTTGATCGCCTTGTTGAAGGCGTGATGCTTCTGGCTCTTGCGCAGGCTCTTGGCAGCGGAACGCGAATGAGGCAAGTGCGAACTCCTTTCCTGTTACCGGTGTGGCGCAGCTTCCATCGGCTGCGTCCTGCGATCAGGTCTTCTGGCCCTTCTCGCGGGCCTTCTTGTAGACCTCTTCCATCTTGCGCGCGACGTCGCGATACCCGACGTCCGCGTCGTAGATCTTGCCGTAGGCGGCCTCGGCGTCGCTGTACTTCTCCATCTTCTCGTAGGTCTGGCCGAGGTCGTAGTAGACGGCCTTGACCGTCTCATTGATGACGTGGGCGCCCTCGACCGCGCGCTTGAACATGTTGACGGCGCGGTCGTACATCTGCTTCTCGACGAGGCACTTCCCGAGCATGTGCGTGGCCGTCACGCGGTAGCGCGGGTCGGCCATGGACTTCTGGAACATCTGCATCGCCCCGTCGAAGTCCTTCGACTCGATCAGGAGCCGCCCGAGGTCGTGGTGCACCTCCATGTTCGTCGGCTGCTCCTGCACGCGCCGGCGGTAGTCGGCGACCTTGAACTGCCGGAGCTGGTTGGAGAGCGTCTCGACCTGCGTCTTGAGCGCGGCGTCGCCGGGCTTCGCGTCGAGCTGCTCCTTGAGCGCGTCGATCTGCGACTTCATGTAGGCGATCTTCACGTCGCCCAGGCGCGCCCGGGTGAACGTGTTGGTCTTGTCAAACTCCTGCGCCTTGCGGAACGACTCCTCGGCCGACTTGAACTGCATCTTCTGCAGCAGCAGGTCGCCCTGCCGCACGTAGAGGTTGGCGCGCTCGGGTTCGGCCTTGATGGCCTCGGCCAGGCGCGCGAGTTCCTTGTCGCCCTCGTCCTCGGCCTTCGTGACCTTGTGCTCCTCCTCGAGCTTCGCCGCCTCTTCCTTGTCCCGGATGAGCTCGCGGGCGCCCTTGTCCGTCTCCCAGTTGCCCTTGACGATCGTCTTCTGCGCGGCGAGGCGCTGCGACTCCGACTTCGCCTCGGCGTCGGTCGGGTTCAGCTTGTTCAGGTCCCCGTAGCGCGCCATGGCCAGGTCGAGAAACTCCATCTCGTGAGTGTCCTGATACTTCTGGCTGTAAAGCCGTCCCAGGTGCTTCAGGGCGGCCAGGTTCCGGGGGTCCACGTCGCGGGCGCTCTCGTAGGCCGCAATCGCCAGGTCCGCGTCGTTCGCCTGCAGCGCCGCCTGGCCCAGCCGATCGCGCATCTGCGAGCTCTCCGGGTTCAGCATCAGGTAGCGCTCGCAGTCCTCGATCACCAAGAGCGGCTTCCCCATCAGCGAGTGCAGGATGCTCGATACCCACGGGCCCATCGTCTTGAACTTCGCCGACTTCGCCGCGTTCGGGTCGGACGCGAATTGCCGGCGCTCCGCCAGCCATAGAAGCTGGCGCGCCTTCACGTTCTTCGGCTCGCTCGCCACCACGTGACTCAGCAGCTCGATGGCATAGCCGTAGTTCTGGCGTTCGACGGCGTCGGTCGCCTTTTCGAAAATGGCATCCGTGCTCACGTGATAGCCCTCGAAAAAGACCTTATCCCGTCTCGGGCCGCACCCGTCAGGAGGCCCGTCGGTGACGCTGAATCTGATTAACTATATCGACGGGCGGGCCAGTGTCAACAGAAAAGGTCCCCGCCCAAGGGGGCCCGGTTGACGCTCCGAGTCGTAACGCATTATGCCGCAACGCGTTGCGTTATTTTTTGCCTCGACGCCCTCGCCCGGCGGAGCCCTTCCGCGGCACACCCCTTGCAGAAGCTCTTCCTGCCGCTTATAATGGTGTGCGTCCAAGGCATTGTCTCGTCGGAGATTTCGGATGGAAATCGTGAAGTATCCCGATCCTGTCCTCAAGACCCCCTCCGAGCCGGTGGCCGACTCGAAGGAAATCGTCGCCCGGCTCGACGACCTGGTGAAGACGCTGCACGAGGCGAAGGGCGTGGGGCTTGCCGCCAACCAGGTCGGCATCGCCCGGCGCTTCTGCCTCATCAACGTCGAGGGCGAGGGCGGCAAGGACCTCGTTCTCCTCAACCCGGAGATCCTCGAAGGCCGCGGCGAGGCGACCGCGACGGAGGGGTGCCTGTCGCTGCCGGGCCTTGAGGTCAAGGTGAAGCGGTTCGAGTGGGTCAAGGTGCGCGCCGAAACGCTTGACGGCAAGCTCATCGAGCTCGAAGGCGACGGCCTCTTCGCACGCGCCGTGCAGCACGAGCTGGACCACCTCAACGGCAAGCTCATCGTCGACCATGCCGGGCCGGTGGCGAAGATCGCCCTCCGATCGCGGCTGAAGGAGATGGAGAAGAGATTCAAGGCCGCGAAGAAATGACGAAGGACGAAGCCCGAATGACGAATGAAGCTCCAAATCCCAATGAAGGCAAACCGAGGCGCGTTGCGGGTCTTTCCCCCTCCTTCTGGATTTGGAGTTTGGCGTTTATTTCGTCGTTCGTCCTTTGTCATTCGTCCTTCGCCGCCGCGGACGCGCCTCCCCCGCCCGCGGAGATCAAGAAGATTCCCATCACCCTCTACCCGCACGCCGTCATTGTGGTGAAGGGGCACATGGTGGAGATGAACCAGCTCAAGGACCACCTGTCGGCGCTGGTGCCGGACGCGAAGAAGGCGGGCGTCGAGGTGACGATCTACCCGAACTCGAAGAACGAGATGAACCTCGTGCCGGACGTCGTGCGCATCGCGAAGGAGGCGGGCTACACCAACGTGAATTTCGAGAGCCCGAAGCCGGTGAAGGAGCTGCCCGCGGAGATCGTGGTGCTCGTGTCGAAGACGGGCGCCGTCAGCATCGACGGGGACCCGGCGAAGGAGGGCGAACTCAAGGCCTCGCTTGAGAAGAAAGTCGCCGCCGAGGACCGCAAGAAGGTCCGCGTGCTCGTCTGTTTCACTCGCCTCGCCAACATGAAGCTCGTCGCCGCCGCCACCAAGGCCGCCCGCGACGCCGGATACACCGACGTCGTGGCGCAGGTCATCGCGGAATAGCCCATCCCGCGGGCCGTCCGCCGCACAAGCCGCTTGACAAGCCGCCCCAATTCGCTATAACGGAGCGCCTTGTTCCGGGGGCATCGGCCCCGGCAAAGGCAATCTACGAAGGAGTCTCCATGGCCGCTCTCAAAGGTATTGCCGTCATCGGGCAGTCCGGCGGGCCCACCTGCGTCATCAACCGGTCGCTCGTGGCCGCCGTCGAGGAACTGCGCAAGTCCAAGCTCGTCACGAAGATCTACGGCGCGAAGCACGGCGTCGACGGCATCCTCAAGGAGGAGTTCGTCGACCTGAAGGGCGTCCCGTCCGCGGCGCTGCTGGCCATTCAGGATACGCCGTCCGCGATGCTCGGCTCGTCGCGCAAGAAGCCCACGGACGACGACTGCAAGAAGGTCTTCGAGGTCTTCCGCAAGTATGGCGTGCGCTACTTCTTCTACATCGGCGGCGGCGACTCGGCGAAGACGGCGGGCCTCATCGCCGAGCACGCCAAGCGCGAGAGCTACGAGTTCCGCACGTTCCACATTCCGAAGACCATCGACAACGATCTCTTGAAGAGCGACCACACCCCCGGCTTCGGCACCGCGGCGCGGTTCGTGGCGAGCGCCTTCCAGGGAGACGACCTCGACAACCGCTCGCTAAAGGGCATCAAGATCGACGTCGTGATGGGCCGCCACGCGGGATACCTCACCGCGTCGAGCGTCCTGGGCAAGCTGGACGCGGACTCGGGCCCGCACCTGGTCTATTGCCCCGAGCGCCTGTTCAACATGGAGCGGTTCGTCGCGGACGTCGACTCCGTATACACGCGCCTGGGCCGTTGCGTCGTCGCCGTGAGCGAGGGCATCGCCACGGGCAAGCGCGACGAGGACCTCATCGTCGCCGAGGCCGGACGCGTCATGCTCAAGGACACCGTTCAGTCGGAGCTGCCCAAGGACTCGCACGGCCACCCGCAGCTTTCCGGCACGGGGATTCTCGCCGATTACCTCGTCTACGCAGTGCGCAAGGCGCTCGAGCCGAAATACAAGGCGCTCGGCAAGTCGCTGCGCCTGCGCGGCGACACCTTCGGCTACCTGCAGCGGTCGTTCCCGGGCGTCATGAGCGAGACCGATCTCAAGGAAGCCTCCGCGGTGGGCAAGGCCGCGGCGAAGGCCGCGCTGACGAGCGACACCGACGGCTCCGTCATCATCACGCGCAAGAGCGGCGCCAAGTACGCCGCGGAGATCAGCGTCCTGCCGCTGACGGAAGTGGCCCAGGGCGAGCACCCGATGCCCGAGGACTTCATCAACGAGGCCGGCAACTACGTCACGCAGAAGTTCATCGACTACGCGCTTCCGCTCATCGGCAAGCTGCCGAAGACGGGGCTCTTGAAGGCGAAGGCGGTGGCGAAGATTTGACGTTGTTTCCTTTGTAGGGGGGGACCCATGTGTCCCCCCGCTCTTCTTCTCTTTTGGCGAAGAAACGGAAAAGAAACATGGGGGGACACATAGGTCCCCCCCTACAGAAGAACACACGGAGAAGAACATGGCGAAGTGCATGGACGTCATCCTCAGCCGCCGGAGCATCCGCCGGTTCAAGTCGAAGGCCGTGGCGCGCAAGGACCTGGTGGAGATCGTGAACGCCGGGCGGCTGGCCGCCTCCGCCGGAAACCGGCAGCCCTGGCAGTTCCTCATCGTCGACGACAAGTCGCTCGTCGAGAACCTCTTCGCGTCGCTCGGCTGGCTCGGCGGCACGCCCGACGAGAAGTCGCGGCCGACCGCGCTCGTCGTCGTGATGCTCGCCAACCCCAAGGACCAGTGGTCCGCCTTCGCCGACGGCGGCGCCGCCGTGCAGAATATGCAGCTTGCGGCGTGGGACAAAGGCATCGGCTCCTGCTGGATCGGCTCGGCCGACGCGGGCACCGTGGCCAAGTATCTGAAGATCCCCGCCGAGCTGAAGGTCTTCTCCGTCCTGGCGCTCGGCTACCCCGACGAGAAGCCCGTCATCGAGGAGAGTGATTCCGAGGTCTCCGCCAAGCGCGACGACAAGGGCACGCTCCACGTCAAGAAGCTCAAGCTCGACGCCGTGCT
The DNA here is from genome assembly GCA_037439485.1 of Planctomycetota bacterium. Lineage (GTDB taxonomy): Bacteria > Planctomycetota > DG-23 > DATKVD01 > DATKVD01 > JBBIVY01. The sequence goes on from JBBIVY010000018.1 coordinate 40,113, forward strand.
GCACGTCAACGCGTACGGGCAGAAGGTGTAGCAGCATCTTAGCGATTTCGTCGTTACTGTAGGGGCATCCCGATTCATCGGGATGCCCCTGCTATTTAATGTGAACGCCCCGACCTCCCGCGCCGCGTCCTCCGCCCCATCGCTGGACAAAAGTCTCCTATACGCGCTCCATTTGCCAAATAGAGGCCAATAAAAAGGGGCCTGGCCCCTTTTTCTGTCTACAGAAGTGACTCCGCTCGGACGGGGGCTTATTCATCCTTACGGCGGAAGAGCCCGGCGCGGAGGTGGGAGTCGATGAGGCGGAGTTCGTCGAGGGCCTGCTTTCGGCGGGCGGGGTCGGGGTGGGCGCGGTGGGCGTAGACGAGGTTGTCGCGGGCGCGGAGGTAGTCCTGCTGGATGCGCGACTGGATGATGCCGAGGCGGAACGCGGCCTCGGGAGACATCTCGCCCTCGGGCCACGCGCGAAGCATTTCGTCGTAGACCCGCGCCGCCGGGCCGTAGCTTCCCGCCGCAAAGAGCGCCGCGCCCAGACGCGCCAGAGCGTATTCGTCGAGCGGCTCGGAATCCGCCGCGCCCGTCGCGCGCGTGAAGATGCGGAAGGCCTCGTCGCTCTTCCCCGAGGCGAGCGCTTCGTCGACGGCCTCCGAGGCGCCCCCGGACCCCTCGCCGAACTCGCGCGCCGGCTCCCCCGGTTCCTCCCCCATCGCCACGATGCGCTTCGCCGGGTCATGCGGCTCGAGCACGAAGTGCCTCAACACGAGCGCCGCGCCGACGCCGAACGCCAAGCCGCCGAGGTGCGCCTCGTAGGCGACGCCCGAGCCGCCCGAGAACTTCCACAGCACCAGTTGCTCCAGGAACCAGAGGCCCACCGCCCACTTCGCCGAGACGTAGACGGTGTCCATGAGGAAGAAGAGCCAGTACCATATCCGGATCTTCGCGTTGGGGAAGAAAACCGCGTAGGCGCCCATCACCGAGCTGATCGCCCCCGAGGCCCCGACGAGCGGGATGCTCGGGTCCTGCGAAAGCGCCACGAAGGCCAGCGTCGCCGCCGCGCCCGAGGCGTGGTAGAAGAGGAAGTAGCCGACGTGCCCGAGCCGATCTTCCACGTTGTCGCCGACGATCCAGAGGAAGAGCATGTTGCCGAAGAGGTGCGCGAGGCCCGCGTGCAGGTAGATGGACGTGAAGAGCGTGACCACGCTGAAGTGCTCGGGCACCATGGCCCATTGCAGGAAGAAGTCGTATTTCTCGCGCGGCGAGAGCGCGAGCGTGTAGAGGAATACGAGGACGTTGACGCCCAGGATGGCGTAATGCACGAAGGGCGTGCGTTCGCGCGGGTTGTCGTCGCCGATGGGAAGGAACATGAGGGAGGGTTCCTGGTTATCTCAATCCTGCTCGGCCGGCGCAATGACGAAGCCCGAAGGACGAAGGACGAATGAAATCCCAAACGGCGAAGGCCTGCGAAGAGCCGCCGAAGCACCATCCGGTTCGGGATTCGAGCTTGGCAGTTTGATTCGTCATTCGTCCTTCGGATTTCGTCATTGATTCCGCGGAAAGCCTCCCCGACATGGAGGACGTCATAGTACGACCATGTGGTCGCGGTGGACGATCTCGGCATAGGGGATGGAGCCGAGGACCTGGGCGATGTCGGCGCTCTTCTTGCCGGCGATGCGCCGGGCGTCGGCGGAGGAATAATGCGAAAGCCCGCGGGCGATCGCGTCGCCCTTGCGATCGGAGACGGTGACGACGTCGCCGGCGTCAAACTCGCCCTTCACGTCGACAACCCCGGAAGGCAAGAGGCTCTTGCCGCGCTCCACGAGCGCCTTTTGGGCCCCGTCGTCGACGACGAGCGTTCCGGCGGGCCGCGCCCCGAAGCCGATCCATCGCTCGCGCGCGGAGAGCTTCTTCGAGCCGGGAAGAAGTATCGTGCCGACCTTCTTCCCTTCGAGCAGGTCCAAGAGCACGTTCGCCCTGCGGCCATTGGCGATGACGACCATCTCGCCCGACGAGCGCGCGATGTCCGCGGCTTCCAGCTTCGACGCCATGCCGCCCTTGCCGAGGCGCGTCTTCTCGCGCCGGACGAACTCCTTCACCGATTCGTCCTCCGCGGCGACCACGTCGAGCACCTCGTGCGACGGCGTCTCGATCCCCTCGACGGAGGAGAGCAGCACGAGCAGCTCCGCGCGCAGGATGTTCGTGACCATCGCGGCGAGGAAGTCGTTGTCGCCGAAGGTGATCTCGGCGACGGAGATCGTATCGTTCTCGTTGATGACCGGCACGGCGCCGAGCGCGAGCATCGCGTGGAGGGCGTTTCGCGTGTTGAGGTAGCGCGCGCGGTCGTTCATGTCCTCGCGCGTGAGCAATATCTGCCCGGCGCGGTATCCGAACCGCCGGAAGTGCGCGTCGTAGGCGACCATCAGGTGGCACTGTCCCACCGCCGCGGCGGCCTGGAGCTGCGGAAGCTCGGTCGGCCGCGAGGTCATGCCCAGCTCCGCCATGCCGGCGCCGATGGCCCCGGAGCTGACGATGACGACGGTGAGCCCGCGCTTGCGCAGCGCGTCGACTTGCGCGCAGATGTCGCCGACGCGCGCGACGTCGAGCCGGTCGGACTTATCCGAAAGGACGTTCGTGCCGACCTTGACGACGACGGTGCGCACGCACTTCATCAGTTGGACGCGGTCGACCCGTGGCATTGCGAAATCCCGCAAATCGTTGAGCGGCAAATACTTGTCGTCTCCGATTATGCCCCGAACCGTCCCCCTCGGCAAGCGAAAAACTCGCCCGCGTGCGCGGGGGATTCACGGAACTTTTTCGCCCTCGCGGCAGTCTGAGAAAGGGGTATAATCGTCGGCGTGGCGGGTTCCCGACGCGTCGGGACCACGCAGGGGGATTAG
>JBBIVY010000019.1:0-7549 GCA_037439485.1 Planctomycetota bacterium
GGCTCCATGCGACGGTGGATGCTGATGGCCATTGCCCTGATGCTCGTGACCTCGCCGCTATGGGCGTGGGGGTCGAGGGGGCATCATATTATCAATGGGGGCGCGATTGAGGCGCTGCCGGAGCCGCTGCACTCGTTCTTCGAGCGACAGCGCGGAGAGATGGTGACGCACGCGATTGATCCGGACATCTGGGCCGAGCATAAGGTGATGACGCCTCCTTATACGCACTTCATCGACCTCGAGTATTACGACGAGCCGCCGTTCGCCAATATCCCCCGCGACTATGACGCCGCGGTCGCGAAGTATGGCGCCGACAAGATGGCGAAGTGGGGGACGCTTCCCTGGGAAATCCAGAAGCGCCAGGCCGCGCTGACGCAGGCCTTCCGCGAGGAGCGATGGGACGACGTCATCCGCGAGGCGACGTGGCTCGGGCATTACATCGCCGACTCCACCATGCCGCTGCACACGACGAAGGACTACCAGGGCAAGGAGGCCGGGTGCGTGGTCCTTCAGACGCGCGGAGACAACCGCACTGCGCACCAGCGCATCGAGTCGGGCCTGCTCGAACACTACACGCGGGTCTATGGGCAGGTGCGGGGCAAGCCGGAGCAGGTGCGGCATGTCGACGTGACCGCGGAGATATGGAAGGACCTCGCCGCGACGCACGAGCTTGTGCCGCCGTCGCTCGGGGCGGACATCGAGTGCTCGAAGCAGGACCCGACGCTGGGGAAGGGGTTCTACTCGTGCCTTGAAGACCGCATCGGCGCGCCGATCCAGGGACAGATCGCTCACGCGGAGGAGCTTCTCGCCTCGGCCTGGCTGACCGCCTGGGAAGACGCGGGCCGTCCGGCGCCGCCGTCGCGCGCGGTATGGGTCAACTGGCCCGACATCAGCGCCGCGTCCCCGCGCACCGTCCATCACACGGCGGGTTCCCCGGCGCTTGCCGCCTTCATTCCGATCATCGCCGCCGTCCTCTTTGTGGCCCTCCGTGCGGGCCGTCGCAGGGCATGAGCGCGGCACATTGGACGCGAGGAGCCCATCCGAGCAGGGCCTTAGCCCCGGTTTTTCGGGGCGTCTGGTCATAGCCTCGGGCGCAAGCCCGTGGAACCCGGAAGCACCCTATTCTTACTTCTTCTTCTACCGAGTCCCGATTCATCGGGACGATTGAGATGTTTCAATCGCCCCCTGCGGGGGCTCAGAGGAAGAGAAGAAACTGAAAGAGCCGCGGTGTATCATCATCCCACGGGCTCGCGCCCGAGGCTATCACCAGACGCCCTGCGGGCTAGAAGCCTATGAGGATAGATTCTCAGCGAGTGGGTTGCGGGGGCATGATGCGCCTTACGTAGGGGCACGGCATGTCGTGCCCGTCTTTGATTCTCAGCGAGTGGGTTGCGGGGGGCATGCCGCGCCCCTGTGAGCGGGCGTGCCGCCGATGGTGCGTGTGAGATGCGCTCTCAGGCCGGGGGGCCGGCGAGAGGGACGTCGTCGGCGTCGAGGAGAAACCAATCCGTGACGGCCTCGCGGGCGGCGGGGAGGGGGATCTGGAGCGTCTCGAACCCGCGGGACTTCCAGTAGGCCATCTCGCACTCGCGCGCGGGGAAGAGCATCCGCGCCGCCAGCACGCGCATCTTTTCCCTCAGACCTTCCACGCGGTCGAAGTCCTCGCCCGAGGCCACGAGGTCGTTGTAGAAGGCGATGTAGGCGTCCGGCACGAAGGGCGTATGCCCCGCAAACAGGCGCGAGAAGTCGGCGAGCGGCCGGGCGCCGTCGCGCAGGCGGTGGAGATAGGCGATGGTGTCGATGAGCCGATGCGCGATCAGCTCGTGCTTGTACATCGCGAGGGCGGCGTCGTATTCCTCGTCCGGGAAATAGCGGGGGATGTAGTGCGCGGCGCCCTCGGGACGGATCATCTCGGCGAGGGTCGACGGCGGAGGCTTGAAGCGGATCTCCTCCTTCGAGAGCCGGTGGGAGGAGTAGCGGTTGAGGAGGTCGTTGTGCGCGCGGTCGGCGTCGAGGAAGACGAGCCGCGCGGGCATGCGCTCCTGGTCTTCGAGGTGGCGGAGGATGTACCAGTCGAGCGACGGCAGGACCGAGTCCCGGTGGAAAGTTCGGTCGAACGGCTCGGGCGTCGGCAACTCGCGCATTCGCCGGGGCATCGGCCCGGGGTGGAAGAGATCGTCGGCGGACGATTCGCGAACGGGCGGCGGAGGCGGCTCGGACGGATCGGGGGGCTCGCTCCATACGAGCGTCTCGGTCTCGCTCCGGCGCGCGGGCGGGGGAGCGGGGCGTGCCGGGGGCGATTTGCGGACGGGCGGTGTCGGCGGCAGCTCGGACTCTTCCGGCTTTCCCCGGCGGCGCTGCCAGGCGAGCCATATTATGCCCGAGATGAAGGCAACGACTCCGATTATCGCGGCGCCAAGCACGAACGGGTCCACCGGAGTCACCCCTCGAAAAGGCATTCGGAGCGCCCTTCACGGGGGTATTCTATCCGGGCGGACGCAGGGTTGTCAAACGCGATAATCCGCGGGGGGAGGTGGCTTTTCGCTTGATTTCGGCGGGCCGGGGAATATCTTTGAGGGAGGAAGGAGGCCGCGCGTGGTCCAGAGAGCGTTCAATCACTATTCGTCGTCGCGCACCGAGATGATCTCGGAAACGACCCATTTCCTCGATTGGGCCATCGCGAATTCCAGCTCCTTCCCGCGCATCCCCCGCGTCCGCGTCGACAGCGGCATCCGCTTCACCGAGCGCATCAAGGTCGCGTTCTGGAGCGCCGCCATCCTCAAGATGTCCAACGTCCAACCGCCCCCCGCGAAGTAGCCCGCCACGGAGCACGACGCCTACTTGCACGCCAGGTGGACGATGAGCGCCCTGGGGCCGCGGTCGGAATTGTAGAGACGGACGGCCTCGCCGGCGCCGGTGGAGACGAGGCGGGTGCCGATCTTCTTGAGGAGGGCTCGGGCCTTCTTCGAGAGCACGGGGCAGCCCTTTCGTATGCCGCCGAGGAAGAGAGTCGCGGGCTTGCCCTTGAGGGCCTTGGCCAGCTCCTGCGCCTCGATGACGTGGGTCCCGCCGAGCTTCGCCTTGATGTGTGACTTCCGGCGCGGCTTCACCTTGCCGTCGGCGCGGATGAGGATGTCGCGCGTCCAGGTCCTCCCGCCCGCCTTCACCTCCTTGGTCCCCACGAGCGAAACCTTCTCGACGGCCGGCGCGGCCGTGCCGGCCTCTTCCGGCGGGGGAGGGGCGCCGTTGCCGCCGAACGGGACGAACCCCATCGACTGCTGCACGAGCGCGACGGCGCCCATTACTCCGGCGTCGTCTCCCAACTCCGAGCGCACGACGCGGGCCTTGGACTTCGCCCCCGGCATCGAGCGATCCTCGACGATGCGCTCCACCACCGGCATCACGTAGTCGCCGCAGGCCTCCATCACGCCGCCGCCCAGCACGATGACCTCGGGGTCGACGATGTGCCTCACGGTGACGCAGGCATAGCCGATCCACTCCGCGGCGCGTCGGACGACGTCCGCGACAAGCGGGTCGCGCTTGCGGAGGGCTCTCGATAGGGCCTTGGAGCGGATGGAGGAGAGGTCGCCATCGAGGAGGTCGGTGAGGACGGTCTTCCTGCCGGCCTTGACGGCGAGGCGGATGTCTCGTTCGATGGCAAGTCGGCTGGCGAGGGCTTCGAGGCAACCGCGCCGGCCGCAGCCGCACTTGGGGCCCGTGGGCTGCATGACGATGTGCCCGATCTCCGCCGCGGCGAACCGCGCGCCGACGACGAGCTTACGGTCCATGATGAGCCCGCCGCCGATGCCGGTGCCCACCATGATGCCGAACGCGCTCTCGGCGCCTCGCGCCGCGCCCGCCCATTGCTCGCCCAGGGTGCCGACGTTGACGTCGTTGCCCAGGGCGACCGGACGGCCGAATCGCTTCTTCGCGGGCTTCACCACGTTGAGGTCGGCCATGCTCAGGTTGGGCGCATAGACCACGCATCCCGCGTCCGGGTCCACGACTCCCGGCGCGCCCATGCCGATCCCCGCGATGGCCCGCGGATTGACCGCCGCGGCGTCCAGAAGCTCCGCGACGGTGTCCAGCGCCGCGCGCAGGTTCTGCTTCGCCGTGCCGCCTCGGGGGGTGGGCTTGCGATGCCGCGCGATGACCTCGCCCGAGCCCGTGACGATTGCGGCCACCATCTTGGTGCCGCCGATGTCGAGTCCCACGAAGAGCATGGACGCAAGGTCGCGCATGGGTTTTCTCCTGGATACGGTCGCGGAAATCCGCTGAACCCATTCTAGGCTGGATGCGACGCGAACCCAAGCGAAAATCATGTTTTTGTCGAAAACCAATCTTAACTTGCTTAGCACGGACTGCTTGTATTAGAATAACACACGTGAATCCGCCTGGCTCGGACCTGCTGCGCCTGACGTAAGTGGAGATCTGCCATGGACATGCGCAAACGGTTCATCGTGGAGCCCGGCACCAGGGTGCGGCTTTCCGGCATCGACCCGGGCGATACCCCCGGTTTCGCCGACAAGTGCGAGGCCGAGGAGACGCTTGCCCGGAACATCCAGCGCCTGGCGAAGCTGCAATACCGGCTTCACGCCGAGGGGCGGCGGGCGGTGTTGGTGATCCTTCAGGCGATGGACGCCGGGGGCAAGGACGGGACGATCCGGCACGTCATGAGCGGCCTCAACCCTCAAGGGTGCCGGGTGACGTCGTTCAAGGCCCCGAGCGCGGAGGAGCTGGCGCACGATTTCCTCTGGCGCATTCACGCGGCGGTGCCGGCGAAGGGCGAAATCGGCATTTTCAACCGCTCGCACTACGAGGACGTGCTCGTCGTGCGCGTGAAGAGCCTCGTGCCGCGCGCGGTCTGGTCGAGGCGATACGACGAGATCAACGCGTTCGAGCGGATCCTCGCGGCGGGCGACGTGACGGTGCTGAAGTTCTTCCTGCACATCAGCTCCGACGAGCAGAAGAGGCGCCTCGAGGAGCGGCTCGACGACAAGACGAAGAACTGGAAGATCAGCCCGTCGGACGTGACCGAGCGCGCGCGGTGGGGCGAGTACATGCGGGCCTACGAGGCGGCGCTCTCGAAGTGCAGCACGGACGCGGCGCCGTGGTTCGTCATCCCGTCGAACCGCAAGTGGTTCCGCAACCTCGCCGTCTCCCAGATCATCGTCGAGACGCTGAAGTCGATGGCCCCGAAGTTTCCGAAGCCGTCGTTCGACGTGTCGAAGCTGAAGATCGTGTGATGTTCGACGGCGGGTCAGAGCCCCGCCGCCCGCAACTCATCTATCACGGGTGGCGGGGCTCCGACCCGCCACCGACGAGGTGCGTCATGACGGATTCTCAGGTGCCGCCGGCGAAGACGGTCGCGGTGATCGACATGGGGTCGAACTCCGTGCGTCTGGTGATCGCGCAGGTTCACGCGGATGGGCGGACGGAGGTGCTGGAGCGGGCCCGGCAGCCGATTCGCCTGGGGCACGACGCCTTCACCACGGGGCGGCTCGGCCAGGGGACCATGCGCGCGGCGCTCGCGGTGCTGCGCGATTACCGGCGCATCATCAATACCTACAAGTGCGACCTGGTCCGCGCCGTGGCCACGTCCGCGGTGCGCGAGGCGTCGAACCGCGACCCCTTCCTCGACCGTCTGGAGCACACGGTCGACCTGACGTTCGACGTCATCGAGCCGGCGGAGCAGAGCCGCCTTTTGGTGTCCGCGGTGCGGCACGAACTGGGTGACGTCCTGGCGGGGAAGCGGCACACGTCGCTCGTCGCGGAGGTCGGGGGCGGCAGCACGCTCCTCAGCGTCATGCACGGCTCGGAGATCGCCGCGAGCGAGAGCTATTACCTCGGCTCGGTGCGCATGCAGGAGATGCTCTCCACCGAGGGGGCGACGCCGGTGCGCGCGGCGGACGTGGTGCGGCAGGTGATTGCGAACACCATCGAGCAGGCGCGCAAATCGCTCAGGCTGCGCGAGGTGCGCGCGTTCATCGCCGTCGGCGGCGACGCGCGGTTCGCAGGCCAGCAGGCCGGCGAGCCGCTCGGCAGGGCGGAGGCCGTCGCGGTGGACGCGAAGAAACTCGACGCCCTCATCCAGAAATGCGTGCCGCACGCGCCGGAGGACCTTGCCTCGACCTACGGCCTCCCGTTCGAGGACGCCGAGACGCTCGTGCCGGGGCTGCTCGTCTACCAGGGCCTGCTTAAGGCGACGCGCGCGGAGCGGATGATCATCTCGCAGGTGTCGATGCGCGACGGGCTTCTGATCGACCTGCCGCGCGTCCTGAGCGGGAAAGAGGACCCGGACCTCGCCGAGGGGATCGTCGCCTCGGCGAAGGCCGTCGGCGCCAAATACTTCTACGACGCCAAGCACGGCGAGCACGTCGCGCGCCTGGCGCTGAGGCTTTTCGACGAGACCGAGAAGGAGCACGGCCTCACGCAGCGGCACCGGCTCCTCCTGCACGTCGCGTCGCTCTTGCACGAGATCGGGAAGTTCGTCGGCAACCGCTCGCACCACAAGCACTCGTGGTATCTCATCGTCAACGCGGAGATCATGGGCCTGCGCCGGGAAGACCTGGCCATCGTCGCGGCGGTGTCGCGATATCACCGGCGGAGCGCGCCCAAGTCAACCCATCCGGAATACATGCAACTGGCGCGCGAGGATCGCATGGTCGTCAGCAAGCTCGCCGCGATCCTTCGCGTGGCGGACGCCGTGGACCGCGGCCACTGGCAGCAGGTGTGCAATTTCCGCGTGGAGCGCCGCGAGCAGGATTTCGTGATGTTCGTCAAGGGCTCAGGCGACATGACGCTCGAGCGCCGGGCGCTCCAGGACAAGGCCGATCTCTTCGAGGACATCTTCGGGATGCGCGTGCGCATCGAAGAGGAGGCCGCATCCACCCCCGGCGGCGCAAAGACAACAGGGTGACTCGTGATGGGGGACAGGCATTCCTGCCTGTCCGTAAGGGGACAGACAGGAATGTCCGTCCTACCACACCGACAACAGGGTAAGGCATGGCGAAGATCGACCTCGATTCCCCGGAATTTTACCTCAACCGCGAGTTGAGCTGGCTGGAGTTCAACCACCGAGTGCTCGGGGAGGGCTCGTCGGCGGACGTGCCGCTGATGGAGCGGATGAAGTTCCTCGCGATCGTCTCGTCGAACCTCGACGAGTTCTTCATGATCCGCGTGGCGGGGCTCAAGCAGCGATGGGCGTCCAAGGTGACCTCGCGCGATGCGTCCGGCCTTACCGCGGGCGAGGCGTTCGAGCGCATCGCCCATCGCGTCCATCGCATGGTCGAAGAGCATTCGGCCGCGGTGACCTCGGCGCTCGGCGAACTGGAAAAGCGCGGCCTGCGCATCCTCGAGGCCTCGCAACTGTCGAGCGAGCAGGTGGAATACCTCGATGCCTATTTCGCGGCCGAGGTGCTCCCCGTCCTGACGCCGCTGGCCGTGGCGGAGCTTCACCCGTTCCCCGCGCTGCCCGCGCTCGGGCTCAACCTCGCCTTCGTCCTTTCTCTCCCGGCGAGCGAGCAAGAGGAGAAGCCCGCCGAGAAGC
>JBBIVY010000019.1:7649-9839 GCA_037439485.1 Planctomycetota bacterium
CGCCGAGAAGCCCGGTGAGAAGCCCGCCGCCGCGCCTGCGGGCGAACCGCACGCGGCCCCGCCGCGCATCGCCGTGGTGCCGGTGCCGGGGAATCTCCCTCGGTTCGTCACCCTCCCGGCGGAGCAGGGCTTGCAACTCGTGCGCATGGAGCACCTCATCCGCTGGAACATCCGGAAGCTCTTTCCGGAGACCCCCGTTGAGGCGTCGGCGGAGTTCCGCCTGGCGCGCGACGCGGACGTGCGCATTGACGAGGAGGACGCGGAGGACCTCCTGAGCGCGGTCGAGCAGGCCGTGCGGGAGCGCCGGCGCCGGGCGGTGGTGAGGCTGGAGCTTTCCGCCGGGGCCGACGCGCGCCTGGCCGGGTGGCTCGTGGACTGGCTGGAGCTTTCGCCCGCGGACGTCTACCAGCCCGCGACGATGCTCGACGCGTCGGCTTTGATGGACCTCGCCTCGCGCGCCGGGTTCGGCGACCTGCGCGACAAGAATCAGCCGCCCGTCCAGCCTCGCGACCTCGCCGGCGTGGATACGAAGACCCCCGCGCTCTGGACCACGCTCCAGGAGCGCGACGTGATGCTTTTTCACCCCTACGAGTCGTTCGCGCCGGTCGTCGACCTGCTGGAGCAGGCGGCGGCCGACCCCGGCGTCATCGCGATCAAGCAGACGCTCTACCGCACGTCGGGCGATTCGCCCGTGGTGAGGGCCCTCGCCCAGGCGGCCGAGCGTGGCAAGCAGGTGACCGTGCTCGTGGAGCTTACGGCGCGCTTCGACGAGGCCCGCAATCTCGCCTGGGCGAAGCGCCTGGAGGACGCGGGCTGCCACGTCATCTACGGCGTCGCGGGCTACAAGACCCACGCGAAGGTGCTGCTGGTCATCCGGCGAGAGGCGCACGGCATCCGGCGGTACGTGCATATGTCCACCGGCAACTACAACGACCGCACGGCGCGGCTCTATTCGGACGTGGGGATGATGACGTCGAACCCGGACTTCGCGTCGGACGCGTCGGCGTTCTTCAACCTGCTGACGGGCTACTCGCAGGAGGTCGGCTGGCAGAAGCTGACGATCGCGCCGACGGGGCTGAGGCGGAAGTTCGTGAGGCTGATCGAACGCGAGATTCAGGCTTCCACCGTGGATCAGCCGGGGCTCATCATGGCCAAGATGAACTCGCTCGAAGACCCGCGCATGGTCAAGGCGCTCTACAAGGCCTCGCAGGCCGGGGTCAAGGTGATGCTGAACGTCCGCGGCATCTGCGCGTTGCGGCCGGGCATCGACGGGGTGAGCGAGAACATCCGCGTCGTGTCGGTCGTCGACCGGTACCTGGAGCACGCGCGGATGTTCTATTTCCGCAACGGCGGGCGCGAGGAGGTGTATCTTGCGAGCGCCGACTGGATGGAGCGGAACCTCGACCGGCGGCTCGAAGTGCTCTTCCCGATCGTTGCCCCGGCGATCAAGAAGCGCGTTGTCTCGGCGCTCGAGACCTATTTCCAGGACAACGTCAAGTCGTGGCAGCTCCTCGCCGACGGCGCTTGGGAGCGCGTCAAGCGCCCCGGCCCTCCCGTCCGCGCGCAGGAGAAGCTCTACCGCGCCGCCGTCGATGCCGCCGAGGTCGAACGCGTCACCACCACCGAGTTCAAGCCGCTCACGAGCCCCAAATCGAGCGGGGCGGCGTAAGCCGACCACGGAGACACCCATGCTCGTCTACCTCGTCCGTCACGGAATCGCGGAGGATTACGACCCGGCGTCTGGGAAAAAGGAGGCCGAGCGCGAATTGACCGAAGAGGGTCGGAAGAAGGCGCGCGAGGTGGGGAAGGGGTTGAAGGCTCTGGGCGGCGTGCCGGAGCGCATCGGATCGAGCCCGCTGACGCGCGCGCGGCAGACGGCGGAGATCCTGCGCGAGGCGCTCGGGGTCAAGGGCGAGCTTGAAGACTGCTCGTTCCTCGCCGCGGGCCCCGAGACCGCCGAGGTCATCGCCTGGCTCAAGGCGAGGAAGTGCGATTCGGCGATGCTCGTCGGGCATTTTCCGTACCTTGCCGAGACCGCCTCGGAATTCCTCACGGGCTCTCAGGGCATGAAAATGACGCTCAAGCGCGTCGGAGCGATATGCCTTTCGTTCGAAGGCGCACCCGCCGTCGGTCGGGCGAAGCTCGAATGGCTCGTCCAGCCGTGCCACCTCCGCGCCGCGGCGCGCTAGT
>JBBIVY010000019.1:9939-41021 GCA_037439485.1 Planctomycetota bacterium
CTAGTTGGTGTCTTCTTCTACCTCTCCCTTTTAGGGAGAGGGTAGGGTGAGGGTCGAGGCGCACCGGCGTGACGAGGCGCGCGATGACTCGGACGTCTCGACCCTCTCCCTACCCTCCCCCTGAGAGGGGGAGGTGAACAAAAGAAAGCCGAAGACCATGGCCGACTTGCGTCCGGGCTCGAAATACCTGCCGAAGGAAGGGCCGGAGCTGGCGCTTCGGCGGGGGGATACCCTGGCCGAGGCGGCGAGGAGGGTGCTGCGGAGGCAGTTCGGCCGGATGACGTGGAACGAATCATGCACCCGCGAAGGGGCCGATTCGGAGTGCCTTCACCAGATGCGGGTGGCGACGCGTCGGCTCCGCGCGGCGCTGGCCGTCTTCCGCGATGCGCTCGGCGCGAGGAGAGTCGAGGCTTTTCGCGCCGACCTCCGCCGGATCGGCCGGGCGCTCGGCGCCGTGCGCGATCTCGACGTGCAGCTTGCCCGCCTTGATTCCCACGCCCGACGGTCGCCCGCCGCGCTGCGCGAGGCGTTCCGGTTCTACCGCGCGTTCCTTCAGGCCCGGCGCGAGGAGGCGAGGCTCGACCTTCTCAAGCACCTTTCCGGCGAACGCTACCGACGGTTCGCGCGCGCCTTCCGCGGGTTCCTCGACGAGCGCGTCTCGAGGCGCGCCGGGCGGACGGACGCGTCGGCGGCCGGGGCGCGCATCATCCGCAAGCGGCTGAGGAAGGCTCTCCGTGCCGGCCGGCGCCTCGCGCGCGATTCGAGCGACGCCGCGTTCCATGCCGAGCGCATCCGGCTCAAGCGCCTCAGATACGCCTGCGAGTTCTTCGCGGACTTGCTCGGCCGCGAAGCGCTGAGGTTCGCCGCGCGCGTGATCCGCCTGCAGGACGTCCTCGGCGATCAACACGACGCGGTGGTGGGGCGCGAGACGCTGGGCAAGATTGCCCGGCGGCTCCATGCGCCTCCGGCGCTCCGGCGGCAGACGCTGATGATGCTGGCGCAGAGGTTGTCGGAGGATGTTGGGCGCGAGCGTTCGGCGAGGCGGGAGTTTTTCGGCCTTTGGGAGAAGTTCGACCGGAAGAAGTCGCGCCGGGGGCTGCAGGCGGCGTTTCGGCGGGCGAAGAATACTGGTGCCGAAGGAGGGAGTCGAACCCTCACTGGGGGTAAACCCAACAGGTTTTTGAAACCTGCGCGTCTGCCGGTTCCGCCACTTCGGCCCGGGGCGAAATCATAGCCTGCGGAGGCTCGATTGGCAAGGCCTTTCTTCCCAGATGCTCCTTGAAACGGCCTGCGCCGGTGGTAGAATGACGGTGTCGGTTTCGGTCCGTTGGGTCATCGGAGGAGCGTCATGACAAGCCGCGTCCGCGGGTTCACGCTGATCGAGATCCTCGTCGTCGTCGTCATCATCGGCATCCTGATGGGCCTGCTGCTGCCCGCGGTGCTCAGGTCACGGGACCTGCAGCGCATGACCACGTGCCAGGAGAACCTGCGGCAGATCGGCATCGGGTTCAATATCTACGTTACCGAGAACGCCTACATCTACCCCGGGGCCGACTGCGGCACCGCCTGGCCGGACCTGATCCGCGTGAAGATGTCGCTGGGAGCGAAGGACGACGGGGTCAAGCTGCTGAACATCTACAAGCAGCCGGGGCAGGGCTGGGACAAGTACAAGGTCTTCGCCGATCCGGCCAACAACCAGCAGTTCAAGACCCAGGGGATGTTCGACTACGCGTATAACGTCAAGTGCTCCGGGCTCAATCACAACACGATGCGCGCGGACATGATCGTCGTCCATTGCGGCAACTACTACGCCCCGAACCCGCCGAACGGCCAGGTGGCCTGCCCGGGTATCCACGGCGACCACTTCGACGATTTCCTCTTCAGCGACGGGCACATCGAGAAGAGCGACGCGTACTACAAGCTGCCCCCCGACGGTCCGCCCTGGCTGGCGGTCTACTGAGGCGCGACGCCTGCGACGAAACGAAAGACGCGGTTCGAGACAATTCGGGCCGCGTTTCTTTTTAATGCTCGCACGTCCGGCATTCGCCGCGGTACTCGGAGTCCACGACGAGGAAGTCCTTCTCCGAGCGCGCGGCGCCTTCGAGCGTGAGCGGCTGGCCGCGGACCGAGCCGTAGCGGTAGACGGTGATGCCCTTGCACTTGAGTTCGTGCGCCAGGAGATGGGCCCGGCGGACGTCGTCGGGCGTGGCGCCCTCCGGAAGATTAATCGTCTTCGACACGGCGCTGTCCGTGAATTCCTGGAACGCCGCCTGCATCCGCACGTGCCATTCGGGGGCGATGTCCATCGCCGTGACGAACACGCGCCGGACGTCCTCGCTCAGCCGGCTCATCGCGCGGATGGAGCCGGTGCGGGCGATCTCGTCCATCAGGGCCGGGGAGTAGAACCCTCGCTCGCGGGCCACGCGCTGGAAGACGGGGTCCTCCTCGATGAGCACGGCGCCCTCGGCGACGGTGCGGAAATAGGAGAGGGCGAAGAGCGGCTCGATGCCGGAACTGGCCCCGGCGACGAGGCCGATGGTCCCCGTGGGCGCCACGGTCGTGCATGTCGCGTTGCGCAGGTGCGGCAGGCGGCCCTGGTAGATGCTGCGCGGGAAATTCGGGAAACTCCCGCGCCGGCGGGCGATCTCCACCGACTCCGAGCGCGATTTCTCCGTGATGAACGACATGAGCCGCCGCGCGAGGGAGAGCGCCTCCTCCGAGTCGTACGGAATCCCCAGCTCGAACAGAAGCTCCGCCCAGCCCATGACGCCGAGGCCGATCTTGCGGTTCGCCCGAGTCGCCTCGGTGATCTCGTTCAGGGGGAACCGGCTTGCATCGACGACGTTGTCCAGGAACCGAGTCGCCAGGCGCGCCGTCCGATCGAGCTTCTCCCAGTCGACGGTGGGACAGGCATTCTTGCCTGTCCGCACAATCATCCTCGCCACGTTGATCGACCCCAGGTTGCACGCCTCGTAGGCGAGGAGCGGCTGCTCGCCGCACGGGTTCGTGGCCTCGATGAGCCCGACGTCGGGCGTCGGCTGTCGGCGGTTGATCTCGTCGATGAAGAGAAGTCCGGGGTCGCCGGTCTTCCACGCGGCGCCGACGATGAGGTCGAAGACCCCGCGGGCGTGGACGGTGCGGACCGGCTTTCCGGTGCGCGGGTGGACGAGGTCGTAGGTCCCGTCCTCGGCGACGGCCTTCATGAAGGCATCGCCGACGGCGACGGAGAGGTTGAAGTTGCCGAGCGCGCGTCCGACGCTTTTCGCCTCGATGAAGTCGAAGACGTCCGGGTGATCGACGCGGAGCACGGCCATGTTGGCCCCACGCCGGCGGCCGCCCTGGCGGATGACGTCGGTGGTGCGGTCGAAGACGCTCATGAACGACACCGGCCCCGATGCCACGCCTCCGGTCGAGCGCACGACGTCGCCCCGCGGGCGCAGGCGCGAGAAGTCGAAGCCCGTCCCGCCTCCCGACTGGTGGATGAGCGCCATGTACTTCACCGCGTTGAAAATGCCCTCGATGCTGTCCTGCACCGGCAGCACGAAGCATGCCGAAAGCTGTCCGAGATCGGTCCCCGCGTTCATCAGGGTGGGGGAGTTGGGCAGGAACTCCAGGCGCGAGAGTATCTCGTAGAACTGCTCCTCGGAGTCCGTGCGCCCGCCGTAGTCTTCGTCCACCTTCGCAATCGCCTTCGCCACCCGGCGGAAGAGCTGCGCCGGAGTCTCCACCACGCGCCCCTCCTCGTCGCGCAGGAGATATCGCCGCTGGAGGACCTTCACCGCGTTCACGCTGAGCGTCTCCGCCTCGGCCATGATGCTCCTCCCGTCGCTTGTCTTCTCAAAATAATACCCTGCCCGCGCCCTGCGGCAACCTATTTCGCGCTGAAAACCGCGTCTTCCGCCCGTCCGGGCTCGATCCCGGAATCCGATTTGACAACGCCCGTCGCGAATGGTACCATTGCGCCTCCGAAAAAGGGAGGGACTCGGACGTGCCTCACTCTCGCGACATCCTGAGCGTCAGCGGCAACTTCGACGGGGGCAACCCGAAGAACCAGGCGCACATCCGCCGGGGCGAGGAGCCGGGCGAGTTCGTCGTGACGCCGACCTGGGAGAAGCCGCCGACCCAGGAGTGCGGCCTCGCGTTCGCCGTCATGGTGCGCAACGCCGGCCCCAAGGCCGCGCCGATCACGATCCGCATCGACTGGTCGACCCCGATGCACATGCAATACAAGGACGTCTATTATCTCAACCGCGACGGCGAGGACGACTGGCGCGAGCTCAAGGCCGCGGTGGAGGGGCAGGTGGCGACGGTGAGCTTCATCGCCGAGCCGGGCGACATGTACCTGAGCCTGACGCCGATGTATACCTATGCCGACTCGCTGGCCTTCGCCGACGCGATGAGCGAGCGCGCGGACATCGAGGCGGTGCTCGCCGGCAAATCGCGCGCCGGGCGGGAGATCTGGCGGCTCTGGGCTCCTGCGGAGGTCGAGGCCGCGGCCGAGCCGGTCTTTTTCCTGGCCCGTAACAACGCCTGCGAGACCAGCGGCAACTTCATGATCGAGGGGATGATCCGCTTCCTCGTCTCCGGCGACCCCGCCGCGGAGCGCCTCATGGAGCGGTTCGTCTTTCACTTCCTGCCGATGTCGAACCCCGACGGGGCCCACGACGGCCTCGAACGCGACACCTCCGCGCGGGGTGGCGCGTGGCTCGCCCGGGTCATCACCGCCGCCGACCCGGCCCACGATGTCATCCGCCGCGCGCTCGAACGTGTGCGTCCGGCCGTGTTCGTCAACCTGCACAACTGGATGATGCGCGACGTCGACGGCCTGCTCTGCAACGACGAACTTTACGCCCGCCGGCTCGCGGAGCTTTTGCCCGCGGCGGGCACGGTCCCGCACCGCCGGGTCCGCGAGTGGTATTCCGAGACGGCGACGGAGGTGGAGGAGATCGGCGACGCGACGATTTACCCCCTGGCGAAGATGGCCGACCTGCACGAATCGAGCGGGGGGACGTGGAAGGACTTCTGCCGCGAGCGGTTCGGCTCGCGGGCGATGGCGGTGGAGTTCCCGTGGCAGGGGCGCACGGTCGAAGACATGCGCGCGCTCGGTGTGGCGCTGCTGCGCGCCGTGTGCGCGATACGCATCGAAGAACGCGAGGGAAAACAAGCGTGAGCCCCATCGGCAACGAGATGAGCACCACCGGCGTCGTCCCGCGGGTGGACCTGCTGAACGGCGTCGACACCCCGGCGCTGCTGTTGAATTTCGACGGCCTGCGGCACAACCTGCGGGTCATGTCGGAGTTCTTCGCCAAGAAGGAGGCGAAGCTCCGTCCGCACTTCAAGACCCACAAGTGCTGCCGCATCGCCAAGATGCAGATGGCCGCCGGGGCCGCGGGAATGACCTGCGCCAAGGTGGGCGAGGCCGAGGTGCTCGTCGCGGCGGGCGTCCGCGACATCCTCATCGCCAACCAGGTGGTCGGGCCGCTGAAGACGGAGCGGCTGATGAAGCTCCTCGACCGCGACCGCGAGGTGAAGGTGGCCGTCGACGGCGAGCCGAACATCCGCGAGCTGTCGCGCGCCACAACCGCCCGGGACATCGAGCTGGGCGTCCTCGTCGAGGTCGACATCGGCATGGGCCGCTGCGGCGTCGCCGTCGGCGAGGAGCTGGTGAGCCTCTGTAAGTTTGTGGATGAGAGCCCGAACCTCGTTTTCCGCGGCCTCATGGGCTACGAGGGGCACGCGGTGTTCATCGCCGACCCGGCCGAGCGCAAGGCGCAGGCCCAGAAGGCCCTCGCGGAGCTGGTGCGGGCGAAGGAGATGGTGGAGGCGGCGGGCCTGGAGGTCGAGATCGTCTCCGCGGGCGGCACGGGCACCTACGACGTCGCGGGCGTCACGGCGGGCATCACCGAGGTGCAGGCGGGGTCCTACGCGGTGATGGACGGGAAGTACGTGTCCCTGCGGCCGGAGTTCGTGCCGGCGCTGTCGGTGCTGTCGACGATCGTCAGCGTTCCGCGCAAGGGCGTGGCTGTCGCCGACGCCGGGCTCAAGAGCTGCACGACGGAGTTCGGCCTGCCGCAGGTGCTGGTGCCGGTGGGCGCGAAGGTGGCCCGCATGGCCGAGGAGCACGCGATTCTCGACGTTCCGCCCGAGGTCGAGGTGCGGGTGGGGCAGCGGATCGCGCTGTTGCCGATGCACTGCTGCACCACGATCAATCTGCACAACGAGTACGTCGTCGTCGAGCGCGCGCGGGAGAAAGAGCGCTGGGCCATCGAGGGCCGGGGCAAGGTTCATTAATCTGCCGCGCGGAACCGTTCAGGAACACCATTCAGGAGGACTTACGTGAGCGACAAGATTCGGGTCGGCGTGCTGGGCGCGGGAGCGATCGGCAAGATTCACATCGACTGTTATAAGGAACTTCCGGGGGTCGAGGTCGTGGCCTTCGCGGAGAAGGGCGACGCGCGCGCGAAGGAGCGGGCCAAGGTTGTCGGAATCGACCGCTTCTACGGCGACTGGAAGAAGATGCTCGCTGCGAAGGACATCGACGCGGTCGACGTCTGCACGCCCAACTGCCTGCACGCCCCGATGACGATCGCCGGGCTCAAGGCCGGCAAGCACGTCATCTGCGAGAAGCCCATGGCCATGAACGTCGGCGAGGCGAAGGAGATGGTGGCCGCGTCGAAGAAGGCGAAGAAGACGCTCATGATGGCCTTCTGCCAGAGGTTCATGCCGACCGGCGTGTCGGCCAGGAAGATCGTGGAGACCGGCGACCTGGGCCGGGTCTACCACGTGCGCATCGTGTACATCCGCCAGCGCGGCATCCCGGGCCTGGGCGGCTGGTTCACCACGAAGAAGATGGCCGGCGGCGGCCCGCTCCTCGACGTCGGCGTCCATTTCCTCGACCTCACGATGTGGCTCCTCGGCTTCCCGAAGGCCGCCACGGCCAGCGCCACGACGCACCGGGTGTTCGGCCACCGCAAGGACTATACCTATGTCGGCATGTGGGGCACCACCCCGGTTCCGGGCGGCCCGTTCGACGTGGAAGACCTCGTGAGCGGATTCATCCGCTTCAAGAACGGCATGAGCCTCGCCATCGAGGCGACGTGGGCCTGCAACTCCCCCGAGCGCGGATGCGTCGAAATCCTCGGCGACAAGGGCGGTCTGCGGATCTTCCCCGAGATCGAGTACTACGGCCAGTCCAACGGCCAGCTCTACTGCGCCAAGCCGCAGCTCACCAAGGTCAACGGCTATGTCGAAGAGCTCCGGAACTTCACCGACTGCATTCGCACCGGCGCGACGCCCGTCGCCACCGGCGACCACGGCGTGGAAGACCAGACCATCCTCGACGCCCTTTACCGCTCCGCCAAGGCCGGCAAGGAAGTCGCCGTGTGACGTGAAGACGCTTCACATGCACCGAAGGGGACGCGGAAGAACGCGTCCCCTTCTTCTTTTGGCTCGCTCCCGGCTTGCGCGCCGGACCTTGACGCCGCCGTGGAATCTGCTATGCTGCATGGATTCAGCGTCCGATGCGGGCGCACTTTTCCACTCAGGAGAACGGCATGTCGGCGGCGATCATCGACGGTAACGCCGTGGCGCTGAAGATGACGGAGCAGGTGAAGCAGGCGGCGGCGGATCTCGCCGCAGCAGGGCGCGCGCCGTTCCTGGTGGCGTTCCAGGTCGGCGACAACCCGGCCTCCGCGGTCTACGTCAGGAACCAGAAGAAGAGTTGCGAAGAGGCGGGGCTCGGCTACCGGCTCGACACGATGCCGGAGACCGCCACGCAGGCGGAGGTCGAATCGCATCTTGCGAAGCTCAATGCCGATCCGAAGGTGACGGGCATCATCCTGCAGATGCCGCTGCCGCCTCAGTGCGACGCGCGCAAGGTGCAGCTTGCCATCTCGCCGGACAAGGACGTCGAAGGCATGCACCCGGTCAACATGGGGCGCCTGATGTACGGCAATCCGCGTATCGGCCCGTGCACGGCGATGGCGGCGGTCGAGCTGATCAAGCAGACCGGCGTCAAGATCGAGGGCGCCGACGCGGTGGTGGTGGGGCACTCCGAGATCGTCGGCAAGCCCGTCGGCGTGCTGCTGTTGGGCCTTAACGCGACGACGAGCGTTGTCCACGTCTTCACGAAGGATCTCGCGAGCTACACGAGGAAGGCCGACATCCTCGTGGTCGCCGCGGGCAAGTCGCAGGCGCTGTGGATGCGCTACCAGAAGGCGCTCAAGGCGGGCCTGAAAGCCCCGCCCCCCGACCTCTCGCCGCTCATCAAGGCCGACATGATCAAGCCGGGCGCTGTCGTCATCGACGTGGCCATCAACCGCATCCCCGAGGGCTTCGACGCGGACGGACGGCCGACGACGCAGACCGACGGCAAGAACGCCGGCAAGCCGAAGATCGTCACCGTCGGCGACGTCGAGTTCGACAAGGCGAAGGAGATCGCCTCCTTCATTACCCCCGTCCCCGGCGGCGTCGGCCCGGTCACCGTGGCGATGCTGCTGAGGAACACGATTGAGTGCGCGAGGGGATGAGCGGCGATTTTGGGTTTTGGGTTTTGGATTACGGCGTAAGCAGCAAGAAAAAGAGCCGCAGATAGGAATCGTTCCCGTCTGCGGCTCTTGTCTTTTTCAGCCGTTCATGATTTTGAGAACCCGGCCGCGATGCGCACGGCGCTGCCGATGCCGAGAATGAGCCAGAGGGCGGTGAATAGCTGGTCCCTTGCCCCGCCGAAAAGGGGAGGGGAGATTTCTTTCAGGACCTTGGCGGTGTGCTCCGAGGTCCATTGCTCCTTGGACATCTTCCCGGTCGCCAGGGGCTCGTGCTCAGGCTTCACCTTCGCGTCGTAGGCGTCGATCTCGTCCTGCGTGACAGCTTCGGGCTTCAGGGGTTCGTCCTCTTTCTGATTGATCTTCGCAAGGATCTGGCGCTTCTCGTCGTCGGTATCGGCGGCGCATACTTTCCTGGCGAACGCGACGTTGCCTTCGTAATACTTCGCGATGGCCTCCGACACACCCTGGCGCACGACCTCCCGGGCCACCATGTACTTGCCCCCCAGGATGGCGCCCAGCGCGATCAGACCCGCGATAATCCCCGGCACGATTCCGCCCTGCTTCGAGCCCCACAGCGTCGCGAACCCGATGGCGATCCCCAGCCCCCACGCCGCAATGCCGAACTCCGCATTGGTGGCGAGGGTGAGGAAGCACCAACCCACCGCCGTGACGACACCGGTGGCAAGCCCGGCCATCGCTCCCCGCAGCAGAAGCGGTCCCGATTCCTGTTTCGGCCTTGCCGGGGAAGACTTCATGCCGTACGAATTCTCCATCGCCGGTGCTCCTCAGGAATGAACAGGGCTGGTCCTGAACTGCCCACGCTGAATGGGAGAAGTTTGCGATGGGTGCTTGCCGATGTCAATAGAAAATCCTGTAAAATAGCATCCGGATCGCCACGCGGCTCAGCGCGTATAGTCCTCCGTCGGCGTGATGCTGTAGCGGCCGTCGTCGGCGACGTAGCCCTTGAGGACCATCCGGCCGGTCTTGTTGAGAGCGAAGATCTCGTAATAGACGTAGCGGCCCTTCGTCTTCTCCACGAGCGCGGCGAGGAAGTTCTGGAAATCGGCCGCGGAGACGACCTCCTCGCTGAACTGCACGTCGCCGCCGAGGTACGGCTTGCCGCTCGTCGTGACGTTCTCCACGGCCCTCTGCCACGTTACGCCCGCGTAATTGATGTCCCACGGCTTCTGCTCGAACTCCACCCGGTGGAGGACGACGGCCACCGGGATCGCTATGGCCAGGAGGACAACGAGGAGCACCCAGGGCCACAGGAGGCGCTTGGCGCGCTCCTTGGGCGGCGGCGTCATCGTCGCCGACCACTGGTCCGCCGCGTCGGTCGCGGCGTTCTGCTCCTGGTTCTCGGCCATGGTTCGCCCCTAGAAGAGCCCGACGACCTTTCCGTTCGCGTCGACGTCGACCGCCTCGCCGGCGGGAATGCTCGGAAGTCCCGGCATCGTGCGCATCTTGCCGCAGAGCGGATAGAGGAACCCCGCGCCCACCGACGCCCGCACGGCGCGCACCGGCACCTTGTACCCGCGCGGACGGCCCTTCATCTCCGGGTCGTGCGAGAGCGACAGGTGCGTCTTCGCCATGCAGATCGGCAGTTTGTCGAAGCCCTGTTTCGTCCACTCGGCGATGTCCTTCTCCGCCTGGTCTTCGTAGGTGACGCCGTCGGCACCGTAGATCTTCGTCGCGATGGCGTGGATCTTGTCCTTGATGGGGATGTCGAGCGGGTAGAGGAACTTGAAGGTCCTCGGCTGTTGGCAGGCCTTGACCACGGCGTTCGCCAGGTCCTTGCCGCCCTCGCCGCCCTTGGCCCAGACCTCGCTGACCGCCACGTCGAAGGCGCCCGCGGCAAGCGCGCGCTTCTTGATGACCTCATGCTCCCTGTCGGTGTCGTTGGTGAAGCGGTTGATGGCGACGACGCAGGGGAGCCCGTATTGCCGCACGTTTTCGATGTGCTTTTCGAGGTTGCACATGCCCTTTTCGAGCGCGGGGATGTTCTCCTTCGTGAGCCCTTCCGGCAGCGGCCGGCCCGCGACGACGTTGTACTCGCCCGAGTGCATCTTGAGCGCCCGGACGCTCGCCACGACCACCACGCAGTCGGGGATGAGGCCCGACGCGCGGCACTTGATGTCCATGAACTTCTCCATCCCCATGTCCGCGCCGAAGCCGCTCTCCGTCACCACGTAATCGGCCAGGCGCAGCGCCATCTGGTCGGCGAGGATCGAGTTGTTCCCGTGCGCGATGTTCGCGAACGGCCCCGCGTGAACGAAGCAGGGGGTGTGCTCCAGCGTCTGCATCAGGTTCGGCTTGATGGCCTCGGTCATCAGCGCCGTCATCGAGCCCGCGACGCCCAGGTCTTCGCACGTCACCGGCTTGCCCTTGCGGCTGTAGGCGACGACCATCCGGCCGAAGCGCTCGCGCAGGTCCTTCAGGCTCGTCGTGAGGGCGAGGATCGCCATGACTTCGCTGGCGACGGTGATGTCGAAGCTCGCCTTGCGCTCGACGCCTTCGCCGCCCTGGCCGATGGTGATGTCGCGCAGCGCCCGGTCGCTCACGTCGAGGACGCGGTTGAGCAGCACCCGCGCCGGGTCGATGTCGAGCTTGCGGCCGCGCGGCTTCTTCTGCGACTGCTGGAAGAGGTTGTTGTCGATGAACGCGCAGGCCAGGTTATTCGCCAGGCCCACCGCGTGGACGTCGCCCGTCAGGTGCAGGTTGAAATCCTCCATCGGCACCACCTGCGAATATCCGCCTCCCGCGGCGCCGCCCTTGATGCCGAAGACCGGCCCGAGGCTCGGCTGGCGGATGCACGTGCAGACGTTCTTGCCGACCTTGGCGAGGCCCAGCGAAAGCCCGATGGTCGTGACCGTCTTGCCTTCGCCCAGCGGCGTGGGCGTAATCGCGGTGACGTCGATGTACTTGCCCTGCGGGCGGCCCTGGATGCGTTCGAGCAACTCCAGGCGGACCTTGGCCTTGTTCGAGCCGTAATACTCCAACTCCTCTTCCTTGACGCCCAGGTTCTTCGCGATGTCCCGGATGTGAAGCATCTTTGCGGCCTGCGCGATCTCGAGGTCACTCAGCATGCGTTTCCTTTCGGGTTATGTCCGCGCGAACGCGAATGCCGCGGCGCAGATGACGATTTCATTTTAGCGGGTGAACGCAACGGGGCAAGGCAAAACCGCCCAGCCCGGCGAGCGCGACAGAAGCTGTGCGCCTCCAACGGGTTATGGCTCCGGCACTCGGCCCCCCGGCGTCGGGAATCTGAGCGGCTTGTCCGATTGATAGAGACGCATGTGCAGCGACATGATCCGCAGGGCCTCGCTCGGACGCTGTCCGGTGGCGAGGCGAATGGCCTCCTCCTCGGTCTTGCGGGCGTCGTCGAAGAGCTTCGCCTCGGCGTAGGCCGCGGCCAGGGCGTCGAGAAGCTCGGGGGTGCGGTGCTTCTTGCAGGCGTCGTCGGCCAGCCGCACGGCGCGCATCCCGTCGCGAAGCCGCTCGTCGGGCGCCGCGGACAGAAGCAGCGTCATCCCGAGCGACAGCTCCTCGTCGTCGCGGAATCGCCTGAGCCCCTGCTCGAACGCCTCGCGCGCCTCGGCGAAACGTCCCATCGTCATGAACGCGCGGGCGAGCGACCGGTGCGTGCGGACGTCCGAAGGGTCGATCTCCACGGCGCGCTTGAGGTGGCCGAGCGCGTCGTCCGGCCGCTTGAGGTCGAGCAGCGCGTGGCCGAGGTTGTTCTCCACGTTCGCCGTGTCGAGTCCCATCTCGATCGCGCGCTCCAGGTGCCGCATCGCCTCCTCGGACCGTCCCATGCGGAGGAGCACTCCCGCGACCGCCGCGTGAAGGTCCGGGGTCTCCTGAACGTCGAGCGCCCTGATGTAATAGGCCGCCGATTCCTTCAGCAGTCCCTTGCGGTCGAGGAGGTAGCCGAGGTTGTGGTAGATGTTCTTCGCCATCGCCGGCTCCAGCGGGCCCAGGGTGGCCACATGCACGGCGGCAAGAAGGGCGTCGTCGTCGTTGTCCAGCTCGCGGGCGAACCAGCAGCGCACGGCCCAGGCGTAGGCGAAGCCGCGGAGCTGGTCGGAAGCCTGCACCGTGTGGCGGTAGGCAAGCTCCGTGTTGCCGTCCTGCGCGAGCTGGACGGCGGCCTCAAGCTGGATGATCGGGTCGAGCGGGTGATCGTCGGCGAGCTTGATGATCTCAGCCCGGAGCCACAGGGGCACGGGGCGTCCGATGGCGTATTGCAGGTATTCGGGCGGCTGCGGGGTGACGACGAGCACGGGATCGCCGGGCTTGATAGAGTGCGTGCGCCGGTCGATCTCCGCGAGCGCCGCGCGGAAATCCTTGCGGTCAGGTTCGAGGTCGACCGCGCGCTCCATCATGCGCCGGGCGGCCCGTACGTAGCCTTTCGCCGTCATGAGCTGGGCGAGGGTGGCCCGGAAGTCGGCGTCGTCCGGGTTGCGCGCGATGAGCTGGCCGAGGCAGTCCTCGACCCAGTCCGTCGCCCCGAGCGCGCGCGCCGTGTCGGCCAGGGCGACGATCTCGTCGTTGGTCTCGTCGAAGGTGGCGCCGGGGACGTCGATGCAGAAGCGCAGGTGGATGGCCGCCGCCAGGGGCTCGCCGCGGCTGGCGTACCACTTCGCCGCGGCCGACGAACTCGGGCCCACGCGAGAGAGGCTGCCGGCGAAGAGGCGCGGCATCGCGTTCTTCTCGTCGCCCGAGGCGAGGAGCATGCGTCCGATCGCCACGTTCGCCTTCGCGCTCTTCGGGTTGAACGAAAGCACGCGCGCCCACCAGCTCAGGGGCGACCGCGCGGCGACGTTGTTCATGACGAGCACGGCGGTGAAAAGCGCCAGCGCCGCGGCCGCCGAGATCGTCACCGCGCGCCGACGGAAAAGCGAGGTCCCTTCCGGCCGCAGGATGGCGTCGACGGCCCCTCCGGCGAGGAGCGCGAAGCCCGCCAGCGGCAGGTAGAGGAACTCCCAGGACACGAACTGCTCGGAGCGGTTGAAGAGCGTCGTGGAGTGCGGAATGAGCGTCGCGAGGATCACGAGGAACCCGAGCCCCAGCCACTGCCGCCTCACGGAGCGAAGCGCGGCCGCCGCGAGGGCCGCGAGAACGACGAGCGTGACGATAGGCCGCCAGGCCAGCGCCGTCGTGAACTGCGTCGAAACCTCGTCCAGCGGCGCCGGGATGCCCCAACCGCCGAGGAACCCCGCCGCAATCCTCGGGGCCGCGGCCGTGGACGACGCGAAGCTGTACCACGCCACGCCTTCCGAGTAGACCAGGTAGTCGTAGTTCATCGGGTTGGGCCGGAACGTCGTCCAGAAGGGAATCATGAGGACGACGAGCGCCGCGAAGGGCGCCAGCCGGAGCGCCACGGTCAGCGGTCGCTCGCGCCGGCGGGCGAACTCGTCGATGGCCAGCACGACCGGCAGCGTCGCCACGGCCCTCGTCGTGAAGAGCCCCGCGAGGAAGAGCGGCAGCATCGCCGCATAGAGCGACCGCCGGCCCGTCTCCTCGAACCGCAGGTAGAGATACCATGCGCCGAGGAATATCGCCGCCCCGAGCACCTGATGGAAGACGCCGATGTCGTTGCCGAAGACCGCGACGAGCGGGTGCAGCAGGAAGACGCCGCAGGCGACGAGCGCCGCCGCGTGCGTTGTGGCGAGCCGGCGGGCGATCGCATAGACGAACGTCGCCGCGAGCGCGTGGAACGCGAGGACCCACGCCTGCCAGAGCGGCGTCCAGTCGGCCGGGATGACCGTGCGCATCGTGGCGAGCAGGGCGTAACTCATCGGGCGGTACTGCCCCTCGGTCGAGAGCATGAAGTCCCCGCCGAAGATGGCGCCGACGTGCTTCACGTGGGAGACGAGCGACGCGCTGAGCGGGGTGCCGGGGCCGCTCATGAGCCCCGCGCCCGGATCGAAGAGCGTCGGCGAGAACGCCGCGACGGAGGCGGCCAGGCAGATCACGTAGACGACGATCCACCTCCTCGCGTTCATCGGCGCGGGGACGGCGTTCGGCGGGATCCGGCGGGGCGCGTGCGGTTTCATGGCCGGCCCTTGACCTCCTTGACGAAGGTGGAGGGGCTGTCGACGCCGATGCTGTCATAGAGAGCGCGCTCGGAGACGGCGGGCGGCTCGGGGACAAACTCGGGGAGGTTGAAGCTTGCGAGCGGAAGCCGCCCGACGGGCAGTTCCACGGCGGGGGTCGCGCGGCCGTCCTCGCCGATGTGGGTGAAATAGAGCCGCGCGTAGATGCCGTCGTCGCGCTTGGAGGCGAAGACGAGCCAGCGGCCGTTTCGCGACCAGGAGTGCCAGGAATCGGCGGCGTGCGGGACGTTGGACTCGAGCGGACGGGCCCCGCCGGTGAGGTCGGCGCGCATGATCCAGATGTCGCTCGACGACTTGATGAGCGTGCCGCTGTCGGAGCGCGTGAAGCTGAACCACTTGCCGTCGGGCGAGAATCGCGCGTAGTAGCTGCTCTTGTCGGGGGCCTCGGCGCCGGGGATGGGCCGGGCCTTGCCGGCGTTGGGGCCGTCGAGCGCGACGATCCAGAGCTGGTACTTCGTGAGCGCCGGGTGCAATCCCGCGGGCGCGCGCGAGAAAATGATGGATTTTCCGTCGGGCGTCCAGCACGGGAATATCTCGATCGTCTCCGGCTCCGACGCCCCCGGCACCAGCCACGTCGTGTTCGTCCGCGAGTCCCACACCGCGATGTCGCTCTCCGGCTCTCCGGCCGATTGCGTTTCGTGAACCACCGGCCTCATCGTGACGAGCGACTGGTTGGCCGAGTAGGCCAGGCGCTGTCCGTCCGGCGCCCACGACATGAAGGTCGTCATCTGCGCCTTGAAGGGCAGGTCCGCGCGCACGGCCTTGCCGGTCTTCAGGTCGACGACCGCGAAATAGACCGGAAGCTCCGACTTCTCGCTGCCGACATAACGGACCTGCAGCGCGATGCGGTCCACCGTGTCGCCCGCGGGCGGGAAGGTGTGGCAGTTGAAACAGTACTGCCGTCGCGAGAGAAGAAACGGCCGATCCTCTTTCTCGTCGAGCCGGCGGATATACATGTTCGGCGTCTTCGTCCGGTCGAAGGGCGGGGTTACGATGCGATAGACGACCGCCGCGTCGGCCGCGTCGGGAGAGACGGCGAGGCTCACCGGGGCCGAGACGTCCACCGTCTCGCGTTCGCGGCCCCAGAGCCCGGACCGCTTGACGCCCCGGACCTCGACGGTCGCGCGCCGGCCGCGCAGGTCGCCCCGGGCCAGGCGCTCCCAGGCGTCGTCGCCGATCGCGACGCGCTTCTCGCGGCTCAGGCGGGACCAGAGGACCTGGCCTTCGACGCGGAGGACCACCTGCCAGAGGTCGTTGCGGGCGTCGGTCCACTCGACGAACGGGGCCGAGAAGTTCGCCGGGAAGAGGGCGTTGTCGGGCGGGTTGAGGATTGTGGGGAACTCGGGAAGAAAATGCTCTTCGTAGGTCGACGGGTTCAGGAGGCGGACGATCTGCGTGGCGCCGCTGGCCGCGTCGACGCCGGGAGGCAGCGGCGTGCGGCGCATCATCGCCTCATAGGGCTTGCGGGCGGCGCCGTCGACGTACTCGTATCGCTCGACCGGCTCGCGCGGGCGGAGGTCTTCGACGGGCAGCGGGGGGGCCTCGGGCGTCGAGCGGGTCTTCCAGTACTTGAGGTCCGTGGCCAGTTTCGGGCACTCTCCGGGCATCCCCGCGGCGGGCGCGGGGGTGGCCGGGCCGTCGAAAAGCCCTGCCAGCTTGCGCTCGTGGATGGCCCGCGCCGCAAAGAAGACCGCCGTCGCGACAACGCACGCGGCGGCTGCGGCCAGCGTCCACCTGAACGCGCGACCGTGGGAAAGCGTCATCCTCGGGCCTTCCGAATAGGGGAGTGCGGTGACGCAACGGCTACACTATATCGTCGCGAATCCCGTGCGTCAAGGCCGGCCGACGACGCCTGCGCGTTTCTGCGCGGTGACATGGAAGGGGGAGTGGATGCGGTAGAGTTCCGCGCGCTGGTCGATGTCCGAGGCGAGCTGGGACTTCTGCATCCTTCGCGCCATGGACGCCGCGCGCGTGGCGACTTCGAGCGCGGCGTCGAAATGTCCGCTTTCGGCGTAGCCGGCGGCGAGGGCGTCCATGAGTTCCGGCGGCACCTGTCTCGGGGGGCAGCGCTTGAGCGCCGACTCGGCCACGCGCACCGCTCGCTCGCCGTTGCGCTCGGAGGCGTGGGGTGCCGTGGCGAGCATCCAGGCCAGCGTTATGCGCAGCGGCAGGTCGTCCGGGACGGCGCGGGCGCCGTCGGCGAGGACGCGCTCCACGTCGAGGAACCGTCCCTGGCCGGCGTAAAGCTGGGCGAGGTTGTGATAGCCGCGCGAGCGCTTCGGCTCCAGCTCCACGGCGCGCGCGAGGTGTTCCTCCGCCTCGGCCGTCTTGCCCAGGCTCATCAGCACGCATCCGAGAGCGTTGTGCGCCGGCCCCCGCTTCTCGATCGGCAGCGCGAGCGCCCGGCGCAGGTGGGGGAGGGCCTCCTCGTTTTTTCCGCGCCAGGCGAGCAGGAGGCCGACGTTGTTGTGCGCCTCGGGCATCTCCGGCTCCCGTTGCAGCGCGAACTCGAATGTCTCGATCGCGAAGTCGAGTTTTTCCTCGCGCGCAAGGGTATAGCCGAACTGCTGCCATGTCAGCGCGTCCCACTCGCGCGAATTCGGCACGCGCTTCATCGCCGCGCGCGCGTCGTCGGCGCGTCCGGCGTTCGCCAGCGCCCAGCAGCGCGAGGCCCACGTGTAGGAATATGCCGGCAGGCCGCGGATCGACCGGTCGATCAGCGCCAGGGCCTTCTCGTGCTGCTGGTCCCGCGCGGCGGCGATGCCGGCGGAGAGCTGGATGACCGGGTCGTCCGGGTGCGTGTCGGCCAGCGCGATGACGCGCGCGCGAACCGTCTCCGGCTCGCCCTGGTCGATGGCATAGCGCAGAAGCTCCGGCGACGGCGGCGAAACCCGCACCGGCGACTCCGCGAACGCCGGGCGCGAAAGGCGCTCCTCGATCGCCGCGAGATCCCGCGCGGTGTCGGGGTCGCTCGGGTCGACGGCCGACGCGTCGATGAGGCACTTCTCGGCCGCCTTCACGAACCCCTTTGTCTCGAACACCCGCGCCAGGAGCCGCAGCGCCGCGGCGTCTTTCGGCTCGATCATCAGCGCCTGGCCCAGATACTGGTCGGCGTAGTCCCACGCGCCCATCTCCAGGAACGCCTCCGCCCGCCGCCTCATGGCGCTATGGATCGTCAGTCCGTATTCCATCTCGCGTTCGGCCATCGACAGGTGAACGACCGCCGCTGTGGAATCGCCCGTGCGGGCGTAATGAAGCGCCGCCGTGATGCAGCTCTCGCGCACGGCGGTCATCTGCGGGCCGAAGAGGTGCGTCCACGCGGCCTTGGCGTTGCCGTCGGTCAACTCCGCGCGTCCCAGCTCGAGCGACGCGACCTCGCTCTTTGGGTGAGAGGCGAGGTAGCCGCGCCAGTATCGTTCCGGAGAGCGCGAATCGACCTGTGCCCACGCGAGGGCCGCCGCCATGATCAGGGCCGCGGCCGCGGCGACGCGGCCGGTCATCTTCGCGAGGGTCGGCCGGCCGAGCGCCCGGATCTCCTCCGTCGTCGCGCCCGCCAGCATCGCCAGCCCCGCCAGCGGCAGGAGGCGAGGGAGCCAGTCGGCCCGATCCACGGTGAGCGACCACCACGCGGCCATCTCGGGCGCAAGCGCCGCAAGGGCGAGCCACAGCCCGACGACGAGCAGCGCGCGCCTCGGAGACCTCCACGCCAGCACCGCGGCGAGCGCGATGAGGACGAGCCAGAGGAACGATATGGACCAGTCGGAGAACCCGCTCGGCGCGGCAGAGCCGCCGTGGAGCACGCCCGCGGTCGGCGGAAGGCTTGAGAGCCTCACCGGCGCCACGAGCCGGTCGATCCCGCCCGAGGCGAATCCGTGAATCCACGCGCGCGCCGAGCCCTCCGGCGGGGCAGGGGGGTGGACGAAGTAGGTCGTCGTCGGCCCGACCGGCGCGACGTAGACGGCATAGAGCACGATGATCGCGGCGAACGGCGCAATCATCCCGACGATGCGCAGGACGCGCGCGCGGAAATAGACGACCTCGAGCAGGAGGATGAGCAAGGGCAGCGTCATCAGCACGCGCGAGGCGAGGAGCCCGGCCGCGAATATCACCACGGCTCCCGCCAGCGCCAACGCTCGCCCGCGCGCCTGGGTGTCCATGCCGCGCAGGTAACACGCCAGCCCTCCCAGCCAGCAGGTCGTCGCCACGCCTGCGGGGAAGAGGTTCGGCTGCGAGAGGAACGCCGATGCCGCCGGGTGCAGCAAGAACACGGCGGCTGCCACGACGGGCGACCACGGGTCGCGGAGGAACCGTCGCGCGATCCAATAGACGAGTAGACCGTTGAGGATGTGGAACGCCGCGAGCCACGCGGGCCAGAACCACGCGTTCTGCGCCGGGACGATCGTCCGCGGCAGCGCGAGCATCGCGTAGGGCAGCGGCGCATATTGCCCCTGCGTCCGCTTCGTGAAGTCGGCGCTGAATATCTCCGGCAGGTGCTTCGCCCCCGCGACCTCGGGGAATCTCAGGATCGAGTCCTCCCTCCCCACGAACGCGTTCGATCCCCACCCGATCGCCGCCGCGATAAGCGCCACGAGCATCACGACCGCGAGGCGTCTCCTCCTCGCTTGTCTCTTGTCAACCATATTGTCACTCGACGCCAAATTCACCAGCCACCTCTTATAAAATGGGGACGCAGGCTATTTATTCCATTTTCGTAAACCGTGTCATTTTGCCTAATCTCTTGCGTATAGGCCCAAATAAATAGCCTGCGTCCCTATTTATTTCCGGGGTCAGTCGAGGCTGGGGTCATTGTCGGCCTTGTCGGAGGACTTCACCCGGATTGTCTGGCCCCCGAGGCCGACGCTGTCGTAAAGCTGCGGCTCGCTGACCGCGGGCGCATGGGCGACGAACTCGGGGATGTTGTAGCACATGCGCTCGTCCGCATCCGCCACCGGCAGCGCCACCGCGACGCTCGCGTGCCCGACGGCGTCGATGTGCGTCATGTAGAGCCGCGTGTAGATCCCGTCGTCGCGCTTTGAGGCGAACACCAGCCAGCGGCTGTTCGACGACCACGAGTGCCACGAGTCCGCCGCGCCCGCTGCGTTCGATTCGAGCCTCCTCGGCGCCGCGGGCTTGCCGCCCAGCACCGCGTCCGCAGGCAGAAGGTAAATGTCGCTCGATTGCTTGATGAGCGAGTCGCTGTCCGCCTCGACGAAGCTCATCCACCGGCCGTCGGGGGAGAATCGCGCGTAGAAATTGCTCCGTCCGTTCGCGGCGGCGCCCGGAATATCGCGGGGCGCTCCGCCCTTGCCCTCGTTATAGGGGATGATGCGCAGGTCGAACTTCGTCGCCGTCGGGTGCCGGCCCGCGGGGGCGGAGGAATAGACGATCGCCTTTCCGTCCGGTGTCCACGACGGGTAGATCTCGAGCACGTCCTTCTCCGACGCCCCCGGCAGCAGGCACACGAGGCCGCTCGTCGTGTCGAACACCGCCAGGTCCGATTCCGGCTGGCCCACCGATTGCGTCTCGTGCACGACGGGGTTGAACGCGGTGATCTTCTGGTTGGCCGAGGTTGCAAGCCGCATCCCGTCGGGCGACCACGCCATGAAGGTGGTCATCTGCACGTCGAACGGGAGGATCGCCTTGTATCCCGCGCGCCGGTCGAAGTCCCAAAACGCCACGTAGGTGCGGTAGAGCGTGTCCGCCTTGCCGTTATAGCGCACCTGCACGCTCACGCGCCCCGTGTCGCCCGATTTCGACGAGAACGTGTGGCAGTTGAAGCAGTATTGCTTGTGGCCCAGCAGGAACGGTCGCGGCGAGAGTTCGCGGATGTCCCGAGTGAACATGTCCGGCGTCTTGTGGTTGATGAATGGCGGCTCCACGAGCCGGTAGACGACGAAGTTGTCGGCGGGGTCCTCGGAAATCAGAAGCGTCACCGGCGCCGCCGCGTGAATCGTCGAGCGCGATTTCCACCAGCCGCATGAGCGATTGACGCCCCGGACTTCGATGCGGGCCGAGGCGTTCGGCCCGGCGGCGACGACCTTCGCCCATATGTCGTCCGGAATGCGCACGCGGCGCTCCGTTGTGACGGCGGACCAGAGCATGGCTCCGGACTCCGAGGACGAATCTTCCTGCGGTTCGAGTTTCGGATTTCGAGTTTCGAGTTTCCGCAACGTGATGCGCCAGAGATTGTTCTGCGAGTCTTCCCACGTGACGTAAGGCGCGGTGATGTTGGGCGGAAAGAGCGCGTTGTCGGCCGGCGAGGTGATGGTGAGCGCGCGGTGGGGCCAGGGCTCGCGCCAGACGGTGGGGGAGCGAAGCCGGGCGACCTTCGTGGCGCCGGTTGCCGCGTCCACCTTCCACTCCGCGTGCGGGTCGGCGGGCTCGGGGCCTTCCTGCCACGGCGAGACCTCCGCCGGCTTGCCCATCAGGTCCCCGAACTCCGGCGCCGCCGCAAGGTGCATTGGGTCGGCGGAGGAATTGTCTCCGGACCTTGCCACCCATGCCGAGAAGTCGTAATCGATGCCCGGATAGACCCCGCGCTTCGCCTCCGCCGGCGTCTCGGCAGGCCCCTCGAACAACGCCCGGAGCCTCCACGCATTCACCGGCGGCCACGCCAGAGCGAGCGCCGCCACCGCCGCGACGACGATGATCGCAAAGACGATGATGGTCTTCCTGTCGCGCCTTCCGCTCACGCGCGTCCCCGGTGGATGTTGGCTCACAAGCGAATAGTACGCGACGTTCGGGGCTGCGTCAAGGAAAGCATCGGTTGATGTCGTTTCTTTCGGTTACGATTTGCGGCCAGCTTCCGCACGACCCGCACCGTGGATCGAGGTGCAATTATATACTTCCAGTACTGATACCTGTACCACGTCGTTCTAACGCAAACCCTTGGTGCATAACCGGTTGAGCGTCGTTGGCAAACGCTGCCACCATTCGATATGTTAGGTTGGATGGGTTTATTGTTGACGCGCCAGTTTATGGGGGATAGGGTGCGGCAATCGTAGTACCGATTCCCGCCGAGGGGGCCACATGGGACGGCACAAAAAGAACTGGCAATCTCAAACCGCTGACGAGCTGGCGGGGGCCAGTGAGGTCAGATGGCTATGGCGTGGAGCAGAGGTCTTGGCTCTCGCGGGTATTGCTCTCACCTCCTATTTCGTCTTCTTTTCAAACGCCACGCCTGCCGTTTCGGCTCCCGTTGCTAAACGCAAGGCTCAGAACATCGATCAATTGCTCGCCATGACGCCCGAGCAATTGGCGAACGTGGACATCGCCGAGATGAATCTGCTCTGCGCAACCGGGTTGTCGGGAGCGGAGAATCTCGATATCGACCAGTGCCTCGACACGCTCGACCGCTGGGCAGAACGCGTAAGAAAAGAGACGGAACGTCACCTCTACCGCCTCACCGATCCAGAATACAAGCAAGAAGCTGAGTACATCCAGCACTCGGAGGCGCGGTTTCGCGCCGCGTGGCTGGTAAGCGTTCTGCAGGAGGATATCGGAGCCCACTATTATTCCGGGTTCGTCCCTCAGGACGTTGAGGTCCCGCCCATCCAGACTTCAAAAGAAACCTTCATCCACGGCCTGATGGATCATGATGACGCGCACAAGGCATTCGGCGGGAACTGCGTCTCGCTTCCCGTGGCCTATGCCGCGGTGGGAAGACGCCTGGGATATCCCATTAAAATAGTCTGCGCCAAAGAGCACTCTTTCTGCCGGTGGGAAGGGCTCGGACATACCAATCCGGCATGGCGAGACAGGTTCAACTTCGATGGTGCCGGCAAAGGCTTCAGCATCGATCCGGATGAATTCTATGTCTCCTGGCCTCGCAAGAGCACGCCGGATCAGATCTTGTTGGCAGGCTGGCTGAAATCACTCACGCCGCAGCAGGAATTGGCGCTTTTTGTAGCTACACGGGGTCATGTTCTGACCTCGGTGAAGCAGGATTATCTCAACGCGCAGTTGGCCTACGCTCATGCGGTGCGCCTTTGGCCCACGAGCGTCCAAATGCTGCAGTGGCTTTCAGTGACAACAACGAAGATATACGAACAGCAGTTGGCGGCGCATCCCGAGGCGTTCCGGCAGATGGCCGAAAGAAACAGAGGCGCAAATGAAGCTTGGCCGAGAGTGAAGTGAGATCGTTCATAGCCATTCGAAGGAAGGGGGACCAACGATGAGGCGAATTACATCAGCCGTTGCTCTTGTGACCTTGACGGTGATTCTGATGGTCTCCTTGGATGCCGTTGCGCGAAACCGGATTTATAGCCCGACGTTGGGCAGATTCCTGCAGCGCGATCCCATAGGCTACAAGGGCGGAAATAACATATATGAATTCGAAGGTAGCAACCCACTATCCAACCTCGACCCGTCAGGGCTCTTGCAACGCCGTCAGGTTGAGTGGCTTGTCAAGTCCTACCTCGGCCAGAAGGGATGGAATATTGACACCGCGCCACGCCTCGACGTACGAGACAAGGTGCTTGCCTTGAAGCAAGAATTGATCAAGAACTTCCCGAAGGGTGGTTTCGACAAGAAAGACCCAAGGTGGAACGAGGATGACGACATCGCACTCCAAGATGCGGTGGACAAGCAGCGAGCTGAGAAGAAGGGGCCTTTAGCAGGCTTTCCCGGTGACACGTTCAAGCCAATGACGGCGATGGAAGCCCACGAAGCAGTACAAAAGGCAATTCAGGTTTACAAGGCTCAGGGCGGTACCCTGGCTGTCGATGAAACGCTTTTGCTCGCATGGGCGATGAAGGAAAGTTCGTGGAATGTGGCTGCTTCTGCCTATGGGGCATCCGCCTCGGAAGCATCGCGGGATAGCCTTGTCTCCACCGCTGTCGGCGCCATGCAGACTACAAGAGATGCCTACGTTCTATATGCACATCCGCCCAAACTCGGGCCCGTTTTTAGTACGCGCCAATGGAGCGAGGAGATGCTGTCGGATCCGGTCGCAAGCATGGTTGTGGCTCTTTTCATGTTGCAAAACGGCCCGGGCAAAACAATCGAAGAAAAACTGGGCGGGTACCGTGGCTCGCACGACAAGACCGCGAACCAAGCATATTCCAATAGAGTGATGCTGGGCAAGAGTTGGATTGAAGACTACTTCAAGACACATGGGAAGTCGATTGAGAAGATGAATGTGGGCGAAGGGGTCGATTTTGTCAACAGGCTTTGGAACCTAATTAGGCGTGGAATGTAGGCTATGGACAAATCAGGTATCGTTGTGAGTTGCATTATTTTCGGATTCTTGGTGGTGGGGGGATGTTCTTCCGGAAAAGAGGGCAGCACTACCTCCGTCCACCGGAAGGGCTGGCATCAGATCGAAATGCGATCCTGCGAAGCTAAAGACCTAGGCGAGGGTGCAGACCTTCTTCGTGCGGCCATCCTGAAGGGGGTGATTCCACTTCAGACGGAAAGGCAGAGAATCCGCAGGACGTTTGGGGAAGAGCCGAAATATGACTTGGCAAAGGTGACATATCTCGTTGGGACAATCAGGGGAAAGACTTGTCTGGTGGCGGTTGGGGCTTTTCTCGAGGACGGAGTCACGCAGGTATCCGAAAGAGACGCACAGGTTACGGCGATTCTCTGGCAAGGTCGGGTCCATCTGGTGAATGTCTCTGGGAACCAGTTTGGCCTAGGGTCAGGAGATCCAGTTCAGTTATGGCAACCTAACGAGGACGGTTTCATAAGGATCATCCTGGCAGAGCTTGCAACCACGCGATGCCAGACAACGGGCACGAGCATCACGGTCCACGATATTGACCTTCAAAACGAAGAGATCACGAGTCCGGTGCAAATCGGAACCTCCGAGCATAGCAGTCTGAAAGCGGCAAGACTTGATATTGATGTGTTGTCGGGGAATATGGTATTGACCGCCACGCATCCAGATGATGCCAATGACCCCTTGGCCGAGGTTGAAGCCGGAGGTTCCCGGCCCGAGGTGAAGGTAGAACAACTTCGGCGAGCTTGCGTCCGTGTCACTTTGCCAAATCCTTTTTGATTCCAGCACGAGGTCGGCGGAGGCGGCTGCTGGAAGAGGCCCCGCCGGCAGCTTCTCCCGCAGTTTGAAACACCACGGGTTCCACTCCTTCTTTCATTTCCCGGGCCCGATTCCTCTTTGCCCTTTTTGCGTCATCGTTGCGTGACTTACTGCCTTTCGACAGACTCAAGGCCCTGAGCACGTCGAAGGGCGGCTCATTCTTCTTCCCGTGTCTTTCCAGGAAAATAGTACTGTGCACCGAATGGCGCTTCCTTAAGGCCCAAAAGGGTGAAGAATTGAGAAACTGAGAACATGAGGCCGCGTTGTTGAGCGGATCTTGAGGGTGCTTGTGGAGGGGCGTAAGGAGCCCATGGTCAGTAAGCGAAAGAGAGCCCCGTCGTCAGGCCCGGCAAAGGCGGGTCTCAGGAGACCGTCTTATGGAACTTCCGCCAGGCGATGGCGAGGGAGACGACGCCGAGGATGGCGAGGGCCGCCATCTGGGTCCAGAGGACGTCCCAGCCGACGCCCTTGAGGAAGACGCTGCGGATGATGACGAGGTAGTACCGCATCGGGTTGAGGACGGTGAGCCACTGGATGACGGTGGGCATGTTGGCGATGGGGAACATGAACCCGGAGAGCATGATCGCGGGGAGGTTGAAGAAGAAGGTCGTCATGACCGCCTGGAGCTGCGTGCGGCTATAGGCCGAGATGATGAGCCCGAGGCCGATCATCGGCATGAGGAAAAGCCCCGTGCCCGCGAAGAGCACGAGCATCGACCCGCGGATGGGCACCTCGAACCAGAGCACCGCGACGACGGTGACGATCGCCACGTCGATGAAGCCGATGAGGATGAACGGCACGGTCTTGCCGAGGATGAACTCGATCCGCCGCATCGGCGTGACGACGATCTGCTCCATCGTGCCCATCTCGCGTTCGCGGACGATGGCCATGCTGGTGAGCATGAGCGCGGTGAGCATGACGAGCATCGCCATGACGCCCGGGACGTAGTAGTATCGGCTCTCCAGGTTTTCGTTGAACCAGGCGCGGGACTGGAGCGTCACCTGCGCGGGCTGTCGGACGGCGCCCTCGGTGCGGTCGATCCGGCGTTCGACGGCGTCCCGGTTGAACGCGGCGACGATGCGGTTGGCGTAGGTGAGGGCGATCTGCACGGAGTTGGAGTCGGTGCCGTCGGCCAGGAGCTGCAGCTCGGCGGTGCGCCCGGCGGCGACGTCGCCTTCGAAGCCTCGGTCGAACTTGAGCACCAGCACCGCGCGGCCGCGATCGAGGATGTCCTTGAGCTGCGCCTCGTTCCGCACACGCTCCACCGCGTCGAAGTACCGGCTCTCGACGAATCGCGCGGTGAGGTCGCGGCTGGTAACGGTCTGGTCGAGGTCGTAGACCGCCATGCGCACGTGGTTGACGTCGGTGGTCACCGCGTAGCCGAAGACCATGAGCTGGATGATGGGCATGACGAACAGAATGCCCTTCATTCGCGGGTCCCTGAGGACCTGGATGAACTCCTTCACGAGCATCGCGGCGATGCGCTCGAACATGGCTTACGTGATCTTCTTTCGGAACGCGAGCACGGCGACGGCCAGCGGCACGACGGCAAAGAGAATGAGCACCCCGGCCTCGAACGCGAGGTATTCCAGGCCGATTCCCTTGAGATAGATGCCGCGCATCAGGCGGATGAAGTAGGTGGCCGGGACGAACCGGCTGATGGCCTGCAGCACGGGCGGCATGTTGTCGACGGAGAAGGTGAATCCGGAAAGGAGCAGCGAAGGCACGTAGGTGAGGACCATCGCAAGCTGGTTGGCCAGAAGCTGGCTGCGGGTGAAGACGGAGACCATGAGGCCGATGGAGAGCGCCCCGACGAGGAACTCGATGCCCGTTGCAAAGACCAGCAGCACGTTGCCCCTCAGCGGCACGCCGAACATGAATTCGCCCACGAGCACGACCATGAGCACGTCGATGATGCCGATGCCGAGGTAGGGGATGAGCTTCCCGATGATGAGCTCGGCGCGGGTGACGGGGGTGGAGATGAGCTGCTCCATCGTGCCTCGCTCCCACTCGCGGGCCACGGTCATCGACGTGAGCAGCGCCGAGAGAAGCATCATGATGATCGCGATGAGCCCGGGGATGATGTAGTTGCGGCTTTCCAGGTCCGTGTTGAACCAGACCCGGGGGCGCAGGTCCACCGGCGTGTCGGGCATCCTGCCGCCGACGCGGCGGAGGGTTTCGACGGCGACCTTCTCGGAGAACGCCGACACGACCCCTTCCGCGTAGCCGATGGCGATGGCGGCGGTGTTGGAGTCGCTGCCGTCGACGATGAGCTGGACGGAGGAGTCGGTGCCGGAGGCGACCTTGCCGGAGAACCCGCGCGGGATCACGAGCCCGGCGAGCACCTCGCGGGCGTCGACGGCGCGTTCGATCTCGGGATAATTGCGCCCGGCGCGCACGACCATGAAGTATCGCGACGCGCTGAACGAGCTGATGAGGTCCCGGCTCGCCGGCGTCTCGTCCTGGTCCCAGACGATGAGCGGCACGTTGTCCACGTCGAGCGTGAGGGCGTAGCCGAAGAGCATGAGCATCAGGAGCGGGATGACGAGCGCCAGCGCCAGCGTCCGGGCGTCCCGGAGGATGTGCCAGACTTCCTTTCGCGCGACGGCTCTCATGCGCATCAGCCTCATCGCCGCACCTCCTCGATCGGCGGGCGCTCGCGATCGTGGGCCTCGATGAGCGAGACGAAGACGTCTTCAAGCGAGGGGGCGATCTTCTCGATGCGCGTCGGCCGGAAGCCCTTCGACTCCAGCTCCGACGCCAGGCGCGGGATAAGCGACGCGGCGTCCTGGGTCACCACGTGCAGGGCGCTGCCGAAAAGGGCGGATTCCTTGACGCCCGCGAGCGTTTCCAGCGCGACCATCGCGTCCTGCGGGCGGTCGCAGACGACCTCGACGATGTCCTCGCGCATGAGGTCGCTCTTCAGGGCCGCGGGCGCGCGGCAGGCGATCAGCTCGCCGCGGTAGATGAGCCCGAGCCGGTCGCAATACTCCGCCTCGTCCATGTAGTGCGTCGTGACGAACACCGTCACCCCTTGCTCCGACAGCGTGTAGATGAGGTTCCAGAACTGCCGCCGGGTGATGGGATCGACGCCGGACGTGGGCTCGTCAAGAAAGAGAATCGGCGGCTCGTGCAGCACCGCGCACCCGAGCGACAGGCGCTGGCGCCAGCCGGTGGACAGCGTGCCGGTGAGCGAGCCTCGGCGGTCCTTGAGGCCGGCCATTTCGAGGACCCACTCCTTGCGCTCGGCCTTCCGCCCGCGCGGGATGCGGTAGATGCCGCTGTAGAAGTCGATGTTTTCCTCGACCGTGAGGTCCTGGTAGAGCGAGAACTTCTGGCTCATGTAGCCGATGTTCTGCTTCACGCGCTCCGGCTCGCGCGCCACGTCGAACCCCGCGACCGACGCGGACCCCGACGTCGGTTCGAGGATGCCGCAGAGGATGCGTATCGTCGTGGACTTTCCGGCGCCGTTGGGCCCGAGGAACCCGAAGATCTCGCCCTTCGCCACCTCGAACGACACGCGGTCCACCGCCGTGAAGCGTCCGAAGACCTTCACGATGTCTTTGGCGACGACCGCCGGGCCTTTCGCGTCCGTCGTCATGCCGGCGTCTCCTTGTCGGTGAGGACGGAGACGAAGACGTCTTCCAGCGACGGGTCGACCTCGCGGACGCCGAGGACGGAGATTCCCGCGGCCGAGAGCGCCGCGAGGGCCGCACCGGAGGCCGCCTTCGGGTCGCTCGAAAGGAGGTGCAGCCGGTCGCCGAAGATGCCGACGTCGGCGCCGGGCATCTTCTCGCGGAGCACCGCGGCGGCCTTGCGCGGGCGGTCGGGGCGAATCTCGACGATGCGTCCGCGGGCGAGGAGCTTCACCTCGGCGGGGGTGCCGACGGCGAGGAGCTTGCCCTTGTGAATGAGCCCCAGCCGGCTGCATCGCTCGGCCTCGTCGAGGTAGGCGGTCGAGACGAAGATCGTGACCTTCTCGCGCAGGAGTTGATAGAGAATCCGCCAGAAATCGCGCCGCGAGACGGGGTCGACGCCGTTCGTCGGCTCGTCGAGGAACAGCACCCGCGGCGTATGGATGAGCGCGCAGCAGAGGCCCAGTTTCTGCTTCATGCCGCCCGAGAGGTTCCCGGCCAGCCGCCTCTTGAAGGGCGTCAGGTTGCTGAACGCCATCAGCCGCTCGCCACGCTCGGCCCGTTCGCGCCGGGGCACGCCATAGATGTCGGCGTAGAACCCCATGTTCTCCTCGACTGTGAGGTCCGGGTAGAGTCCGAACTGCTGGCTCATGTAGCCGATGACCTGCTTGACCTCCTCGGCCTTGCGGACGACGTCGTGGCCGAGGACGGACGCGGAGCCCGAGGTGGGGGCGAGGATGGAGGCCAGGAGGCGCATCGTCGTCGTCTTGCCGGCGCCGTCGGGCCCGACGAGGCCGAAGATCTCGCCCTCGGCGACGGACAGGTTGAGCCGGTCGACGGCGGCGAGTTCGCCGAAGGACTTCGTCAGGTTGTCGCAGCGGATGGCGTCCATCGGGCGCTCATTTGTCGAGGACGATCCGGGCGTCGGCCGGCATCCCGGGCTTCAGCTCCATCGCCGGATTGCTGAGGTCGATCTTGACTCGGAAAACGAGCTTCACGCGCTCCTTCTCGGTCTGCACGGTCTTCGGCGTGAATTCGGCCTCGGAGGAGATGAACGAGATGCGGCCTTCGTATTCCTTGCCGGGATACGAGTCGGTGGTGACGGAGGCCTTCTGGCCGAGCTTGACCTTCGCGAGGTCGGTCTCGTTGACGTAGCCGCGCAGCCATACGTTCTTCAGGTCCGCCGCGGTGACGATGGGCGTGCCGGGCGCGACGTATTCCCCGGGCTCGGTGCTCTTGGAGAGGACCATGGCCTCGCCGGCGAAGGGGGAAGAGAGCGTCGTCCAGCCGAGGTGCGTGCCGGAAAGGCCGAGGGTCTCGTTGGCCTGTGCGAGTCGC
Source organism: Planctomycetota bacterium (assembly GCA_037439485.1). Classification (GTDB taxonomy): domain Bacteria; phylum Planctomycetota; class DG-23; order DATKVD01; family DATKVD01; genus JBBIVY01. Next base: position 39,617 of record JBBIVY010000019.1, read on the forward strand.
GCGCGGGCCTGGTCGATGTCCTCCTTGCGCGGACCGGCCTTGACCAGGTCGTAGGTCGCCTTCGCCTGCTCGTAGGCCGCGTGGGCCTGGTCGATCTCCTCCTTGCGCGGACCCTCGCGGGCGAGCTTCAGCCTCGCGTCCGCCTCGCGCTCCCGGGCCTGGGCCACGTCCCACGCCGCCTTGGCGGCCTGATATTGCTGCGTGGTGATGGTGCCGCTGTCGACCAGATTCTTGGACCGCTGGTAATCGGTCAGCAGGCGCTCCGATTCGGCCTTCGCCGCGTTCAGCGTCTCCTCGGCGGCGCGGATCTCCTCCGGGCGCGAGCCGGCGACAAGCTGGTCCCAGTAGGACTTGGCCTTCTTCATCGCCGCGTCGGCCTGGGCGATCTCCTCCGGCCGCGAGCCGGCGAGGAGCAGCGCGAGCGCGGCGTCCGCCTGCCGGACCTCCGCCGTGCGAAGCGCCACGTCGCGGAGGTTCTCGGCGTTGTCGAGCATGGCCACCGTTCGGCCGGGGAGCAGCACTTCGCCCTCGTCGACGTAACGCGCCTTGACCCACCCGCCGACGCGGAAGCTCAGCTCGACGGTCGTCGTCTCGATGTTGCCCGAGATGCGGATGACCCCTTCCTCGACGCGGGGGTGCATCTTATACCAGACGAACCACCCGGCGAGGGCGGCGACGATGAGCGCCACGGGAATAAGGACCTTTTTCACGGCAGCCTCCCGAAAGCGAATGGTGGTTCACGTTCTTCCCGGTCTCACGGCGACGGCCCGGCGGAGCGTCCGCCAGCCCGATTCGACGTGCCGCTCGATGTTGACCCCGACGCCTCCGCGCAGGTGCCAGAGGATGGTGGGGACCATCAGCAGGCCGAAGAGCATCAGCGCCACGGTGTCGGGCGGGACGTCCCGGCGGATCTCGCCTTCGCGTTGGCCTTGCGTGACGATGTCGGCGATGGCGGACAGAAATTCGCCCAGCACCGGGGCGACGCGGCGGCGCCACTTGGCCCCGCGGGTCGGGTCGTCGCCGAACGCCAGGCGCGGCATAATGGGGGCATTGTGGCGTATGAGCTTCTCCTGGCGCCTGAGGAGCCGGTGAAGCCGCTCCAGCGCGCTGGGGCTCTCGATGCACACCGCTCGGACGTTGGCGAGGACCATGTCGCGGAATCGCTCGATGGCGGCGACGAGGATGTCGTCCTTGCCGTGGAAGTGGCGGTAGACGGCCGACGGGGCGAGGCCGACGCGGCGGGCGAGGACCGCGATGCGCAGCGCCCGGGGGCCGCCTTCCGCCACGAGGCCGAGCGCGGCCCGGGCGATCTGCTCGCGCCTGACGTCGGTCCGCCGGTGGGCTCGTGCAGGTTTCGGCATGGCGGGCTCCTTTGTGAATGACCGTTCACATTATACCCCATGAA
>JBBIVY010000020.1:0-6874 GCA_037439485.1 Planctomycetota bacterium
CGCTCGCGGCCCTTGAGGAAGGAAAGCTCGACGACGAAGCCGGCGCCGGAGACGATGCCGCCGAGCTTCTCGACGAGGGTGGAGCAGGCCTCAACGGTGCCGCCGGTGGCGAGGACGTCGTCGATGATGCAGACTCGCGCGCCCTTGCGGATAGCGTCCTCGTGGATTTGCAGGGTGTCGGTGCCGTACTCGAGCTGGTAGGAGGTGGAGACCGTCTTGTAGGGGAGCTTTCCCGGCTTGCGCACGACGACCAGCGGCAGCCCTGAGTGATAGGCGATCGCCGCGCCGAACAGGAACCCGCGTGCCTCCGCGGCCAGGATCACGTCCGACTCGCGCTGCTGCGCGAACGCGGAAAGACGCGTGACGATGTAACTGAAGATCTGCGGGTTGGCGAGAATCGGGGTGATGTCTTTGAAGACGATGCCGGGCTTCGGGAAGTCCTTGACGTCACGGACGAAGTCTTTGAGTTCCATGTCGGCGTCTCCGGGGGATTACTCGGACTTCATCTGCTCCTTGAGCTTCTTCAGCGACTCGTTCTCGATCTGCCGCACGCGCTCGCGGGTGAGGCCGAGGATCTCGCCGATCTCCTTGAGCGTCTTGGGCCCGTCGCCGCTGAGCGCGTAGCGCAGGCGCAGCACGGTGGCCTCGCGCTCGTCGATGGAGTTGAGCAGCCGGTGCATCGTCTCCTTCTCCTGATCGCCGAAGAGCGCCTCGTCGGGCATGGGGGTGCGGTCGTCCTGGAGAAGCTCGCTGAGGCCGAGCGTCGTCTCCGGGGCCTGCGACTGCGACTGGGCGGACGTCCCCGCGGCGCGGCGCATCATCGCGATCTTCTGCCGCGGCAGCTTCATCTTCTTGGCGATGTCCTCGATCGTCGGCTGGCGGCCGAGCTTGTTCTTCAGCTCCTCCTCGGTCTGCTTCGCCTTGGCGATGAGCTCCACCATGTAGGCGGGGATGCGGATCGTCTTCACCTTGTTGATGAGCGCGCGGCGGATGGCCTGCTTGATCCACCACGAGGCGTAGGTGCTGAAGCGGTAGCCCTGCTCGGGCTCGAACCCCTCGACGGCGCGCAGGAGGCCGAGGTTGCCCTCCTCGATGAGGTCCATGAAGGTGAGCCCGCGGTTGAGGTAGTTGCGGGCGATGTTCACGACGAGCCGGAGGTTCGAGCGGATCATGCGCTCGCGCGCCGCGGGGTCGGACTTCTCGCGGACCTTCGTCGCGAGGGCCCGCTCCTCATCGGCCTTCAGCAGAGGGACCTTGTTGATCTCCTTCAGGTATTGCAGGAGCATTTGGTCGCTGATGGCTGGTCCTCCTCATGCGGCGTCGCGCTGTCGGACTTCTCCGGGACCCCCGGGAGACGGCAAGTGCCGCCTCCCGGAAAGGTCCGCGGATGGGTGCAGATGCTTACGCCTGCGCCGGCGGCTCAGGCTTGGGCGCTTCAGGCGCGGGGACATCGGCCTTCGGCGCTTCAACGGCAGGCGCTTCGGCGGCCGGTGCCTCGGCTGCGGGCGCGGCGGCAGCGGCGGCGGCTGCAGCGGCTTCGGCGGCGGCCTTCTCTTCGGGCGACTTGAAGAGCTCCGGGTTATACTCCGGCGGCACGCGCTTGAGGCTGAGGCCGATCTTGCGCTCGTCCAGGTCGACGCGCAGGACGACGACGTTCACCGTCTGGCCGACCTTCACGAGCTGCTCCGGAGTCTCGATCTTCGCGTCGGAGAGTTCGCTGATGTGCAAGAGGCCCTCGAGGTCGTGGTCGATCTCGACGAACACGCCGAAGTTCGTCAGCTTCGTCACGGCGCCCTTGACGATGTCGCCGGGGTGGAACTTCTCCGGGATCTCGCGGACCCACGGGTCCTCTTCGAGCTGCTTCATGCCCAGCGCGACGCGCTTCTTGTCGGCGTCGACGGAGAGCACCACGGCGCGTACCTTCTGGCCCTTCTTCACGATCTCCTGCGGGTGAGCCACCTTCTTCGTCCAGCTCATGTCGGAGACGTGCAGCAGGCCGTCGATGCCTTCCTCGATCTCGATGAAGGCGCCGTAGTTGGTGAGGTTGCGCACGCGGCCTTCGATGACCGTGCCCGACGGGTACTTCTCCTTGACGAGCGTCCACGGGTTGACCTCGGTCTGGCGCATGCCCAGGGAGATCTCCTGCTTCTCGCGGTTGATGTCGAGGACGACCACGTCGATGATGTCGCCGATGGCGACCACTTCGCTCGGGTGGTTGATGCGGCGGGTCCAGGACATCTCGGAGATGTGGACGAGGCCCTCGATGCCTTCCTCGAGCTTGACGAAGGCGCCGTAGTTGACGATGTTGACCACTTCGCCTCGCACCTGCGCGGCGACGGGGTACTTGGTCTCCACCTGCTCCCAGGGGCTCGCCTGCTTCTGCTTGAGCCCGAGCGCGATGCGTTCGTGCTGGTAGTCGATGTTGAGGATCTTGACCTCGATCTCCTGGTCGAGCGCGACGACTTCGCTGGGGTGGGAGACGCGGCCCCACGACAGGTCGGTGATGTGCAGCAGGCCGTCGATGCCGCCGAGGTCGACGAACGCGCCGAAATCGGCGATGTTCTTGACCGTGCCCTTGCGGGTCTCGCCGACCTTAAGCTCCTTGAGGAGCTTCTCCTTCATCTTCGCGCGCTCTTCCTCGATCAGCTTGCGCCGCGAGATGACGATGTTCCGCCGCTCCTCGTCGATCTTGAGAATCTTGGCGGTGATCTCCTTGCCGATGTACTCCGCGATGTCGCCCGGACGGCGGATGTCGATCTGCGAGGCCGGCAGGAAGACCGGCACGCCGATATCGACCAAAAGCCCGCCCTTGATCTTCCGCATGACGCGCCCGGTGACGGCGTCGCCTTCCTTGTTGCTCTCGATGACCTTTTCCCAGCCGCGGATGCGGTCGGCCTTGCGCTTCGACAGCACGATCAGGCCGCTCTCGTCCTCGACCGCCTCCAGCAGCACCTCGATGGGCTCGCCTTCCTTGATGATCGAGGGGTCGGGGAACTCCTTGAGCGACACGATGCCTTCGCTCTTGTAGCCCACGTCCACGACGACGTCGTCGCCGATGACCTGGATGACTCGGCCCTTGAGGATGGTGCCGGCCTCGAAGTTCTGCACGGAGGCCTCGTAGACGCCGGTCAGGCTTTCCTGAGTTCCCTCTTCGCCGGCGAGGGCGAGGTCCAGCGCCTTCTGCAGCTCGTCGTTCGAAATGCCCAGATCCCGTACTTTCTGATTCGGTGCGCGCATGAAATGGTGTTCCTTTTTTCGGACCCGTGCGCGCCTACGAGCGGGATGCGCGCACCGTCCTTGAGATGCAGCCGTTGCCGGCCCCCCGACCGTCGGGGGAACCGTGGGGCGCTGCGGAGGCCGTTCCCGCTTCCCGGCTCTCCGGCGCACGAACGAAGCCCTACAGGGCTTCGAGAGTCTTCACGAACTCGTCGATGATCCAATCCGGCGTCGACGCCCCGGCCGTGACCCCCGCGGCGGTCCTTCCCGCGGTCATCTCCGGCCTCAGCTCCGCCGCGGTCTCGAGGTGATGCGTCGGCACGCCGCTCGCCGCGCAGATTTGCGCCAGGCGCTCGGTGTTGGCCGAATTGCGGCCGCCGAGCACGAACATCACCTCCACCCGCGACGCCAGCTCCAGCGTCGCCTGCTGCCGGTCCATCGTCGCCGAGCAGATCGTGTTGAAGACGCGCAACTCGTCGAAATCGAACTCGATCAGCTCGGCCACGATGTGCCGGAACGTCCCGCGGGTCTGCGTCGTCTGCGAGATGACGCCCACGCGCTTCGCCGCGCGCAGCGACTCCGGGGCGCGGTCCTCGATGACGGTTGCGCGGCCCACGTCCGCGAGGATCGCCTTGACTTCGGGGTGCGCCTCCTGGCCGACGATGACGACCTCGTAGCCTCCCCGCGCCAGCTCCCGCGCGCGCTCCTGCGCCCTTTTCACAAGAGGGCAGGTGGCGTCCACCACCCTCACGCCCCGCGACCGCAGCGATTCGATGACCGCGCTCGGGGCGCCGTGGCTGCGGATGACCACGGTGCATCCCGAAGGCACCTCCTCGGGGTCCTCGACCACCTCCAGGCCGCTGCCGTGCAGCCTCTCGATGACCTGCGGATTATGAATGATCGGGCCCAGCGAATACACCGGGCCTTTCCCCGTGCATTGCTCAACCGCCGTCTCGATGGCCCGGCGGACCCCGAAGCAGAAACCGCACTTGTCCGCGCGGATGACTTTCATCGCTGCTTCCTTACGACGCCGACGACGCTCTACGGACGCGGTGCAGAAGTTGCTGCTGCTGGACGATGCGCTCGCGGAGAATCTCGGCGAACCGGTCGACGTCCTCGCGCGAGCCGGATTCGAGCCTGAGCGGCTTGCCGTAAGCGACGCGAATCTTGTGCGGCCGGAAGATCGCGCGTCCTTTCGGCCAGCTTTCGAACGCCCCGTCGATGGCCACCGGCACGACCCACGCCCCGGAGCGGTGCGCGATGACGCCGATGCCCGGCGTGAGCTTCCGGACCTCGCCGGTGTCGGTGCGCGTCGCCTCCGGGAACATCAGCAGCACGTTGCCGCCCTTGAGCCGCGACACCGCTTGGCGCAGCGCGCTCAGGTCGGCCGTCCCGCGGTCCACCGGAAACGCGTAGAGCGAGCGGATGAGCCACCCGAAGAGGGGATTGCGGAAGAGGCTCCTCCTCGCGATGATCCACGCCGCGCGGTCGAGCGGCACCTGCACGAGCACCGGGTCCAGGTACGACTGGTGCGCCGACGCCAGAATCACCGGCCCCGATTTCGGCACGTTGCGCGCGCCGTAGCTGCGAAATCCAAAGAACACCAGGCAGAAGCAGCGGCATAATACCCGGGCGACGCTATGGAACACGCGGGACGCTCCGTCAGTTCGTGCCGAGTTTCGCCAGGGCCAGGCGGTAAAGCGCCTCGACCGTGCCGTCGACCGTCATATCGGAATTGTCCAGCACCACCGCGTCGGCCGCCGGACGCAAGGCGCCCACGGGCCGCGAGCGATCGCGGCGGTCTCGCTCGAGGATCTGCTTCAGCAACTCCTCGCGAGAGACGGCCTCGCCTCGCCCCTCAAGCTCCGCCCGTCGGCGCTCGGCGCGCACTTCCGCTCGGGCGTCGAGGAAGAACTTCACCCGCGCCTCGGGGAAGACTTCCGTCCCCTGGTCGCGGCCCTCGGTGACGAAACTCGTCCCGGCGTTCAGCTCCCGCGCCAGCCGTCCGACCTCACGGCGGATCTCCGGCGGATCGGCGACGAGATACACCCGCCGGGAGATGTCGTTCTGAAAGAGCTTCTCCGTCACGTCGGCGCCGTCGAGAAAGACGTGCTCCGTCCCGTCGACGCTCCGCGTCTCGAACTTCGTGCGGCGGACCAACTCGACCACCCCTCGGGTATCGGCGAGGTCCACTCCGCGGGAGGCCGCCAGGTGAGCAATCGCCCGGTAGAGCGCCCCCGAATTGAAGTACCGAATACCGAGCCGCCCGGCCAGCCCGCGGGCCGCCGTGCTCTTGCCGGAACCTGCCGGCCCGTCAATGGTGATGATATCGCGCTTACCCATTTTACGGAGTCCCATATACTACAGGCACTTGCGGCGTTTTCAAGCGAAATCCTCGGGGCGATTTGACAGTTTGTCAAGGGGAGGGGGCGGATGGTAACGTAAGTCATTATATGCCAATAGGTAACGTTTGTTGGGCGGCTGGCTTGACTGACCAGTCGAGAGAGGCCGAAAGAAAGTCGCCTAGGTGTCTGTTTTTGCCCGAATTGTGTCCATTTACTTGACAGGCTGTTCGGCCCTTCATAGACTCGCCTCCCAACAGGGGGGAACAGGGATGCTTTCCGTCAGCCGCGAATACGCCCAGCTTCTGCGCTTTCCGCTGGTCTTCACCCTCTGGTCGGATTTCCTCGCCGGGTATTTCATCGCCCTCGCGGCCGTGCCGCAGGAGCGCCCCGATTCGCTGCATGTGATCGTCATGCTGGTGGTGGCGACTTTCCTGGGCACGGGCGGCATGACGCTGATGGACTGCCTCACCTGGGAGAGCGAGAAGGAGCACGGGCGCGAGCGGCCGCTTCCCGCGGGGCTCCTTTCGGCGCACGCGGGGTTTGCGTTCGGGCTCATCCTTATGCTCGTGGCGATTGCCTGCGCGACGCTCGTGTCGGCGCTGGCCGGGTTGATGGCGGTGCTTTCCGCGCTGCTCTGGGTGATCTATGGGTCGCTCACGAGCGGGCTGCCGCTGGTGGGCTCCGTCAACCTGGCGCTGATCCGCGCGCTGAACGTCATCGTGGGGATGGCCTTCGCCCTGCCGCAGGGGCCGCTCGTCCCGGCGAGCGAGCTGTGGGGGCCGGTGGCGGCGCTCTTCGGCTACGTGATGCTCATCACGCAGATCGCCTCCGAGACGACGCGGCTCAACCGCGAGCGGCTGCTTAGGGTCATCGGCGCCACGGTCGTCGTGCTCGTGGTGTTCAACGCGCTCCTCTATTTCCCGCGCATCTCCCACTGCGGCTTGGACGTCTGCCTGCTGATGAGCGTCTTCATCGGCGCCGTGATTGCCAGGCTCCTGCAACTGGCCCGCCGCGTGGCGCGCGAGCTGACGCCTGAGTCGGTGGAGAAACTCGTCATCGGCGGCTTTGTCGGCGTCATCGTCCTCAACGCCAACTTCATCGCCTTCACCGGCAACGCCGGCGAGACCCTCGGCACGCTGTTTCTCCTGCTGCCGACGTTCCTGATGCTCCGATTCTTCCACGTGCTGTTTCCGGGGACGAAAAGCGCGATGGATTGACGCGGACGGGAGTTGCGGGTTGAAAGTTGAAGGTTGAAGGTTGGCGGAAAGACTCCCATGCGGGGGCCGTGCTGCTATCATTCAACCTTCAACCTT
>JBBIVY010000020.1:6974-38380 GCA_037439485.1 Planctomycetota bacterium
TTCAACCTTCAACCTTGAACCTTCAACCCGAGTATGAGAAAGGAGCCGAACGTGTCGAAGTCTCCCCTCTCTCTTGAAGCCGACGCGAGGAAGGACCTGCACGCCGACCGCTGGAGCAAGGACCTGGTCGGGACGAAGTCGGTGCCGACGACGAGCGGGTTCTCCATCGGCGTGGCTGAGTATTTCCAGCCGGAGTTCGGCGAGAGGCAGCGCCACGCGGACCAGGAGGCGGTCTACTGTATTTCGGGCGTCGGCGAGATCATGATCGGCGACAAGGTCTATCCCATCCAGCCCGGCGCCGCCGCGTATGTTGCGCCCGGCGTCGTCCATTGCACCCGCCGCACCGGCCCGGAGCCCGTGAAACTTGTGTACGCTCACGGGGCGATCTGAGGCCGACAGTCGCTGCGCCCTCCGCGCGTCAGGACTGCCATGACCTGCCTGTCAAAATGGCAGTCCGACGGTATGTACCTGCCAAAATGGCAGGCGCATCTTCTGGGCGAATGCTACTTGAATAGACGCAAGCCATTACGATATAACGACCTACGTTAATTCCGCTGAAAATTCTGGTTTTGGCACGCCGTTTGCTTTATAAGTCAGTCAGTAGGATTTGACTGCCAAATCTGGCTTTCCGTAACAGAGGTGAGGGCAAGCCCTATTCTCGACAGTGGGAGGCATTGCAGGGCGGATCGGGTGTTAGTGCGGGAGAGTCAGGTATATGTGCGGGAAGCCATATACAGGGAGTTCGTGAAAAGCAGGTATACAGGGGATGCTGATATCTTTGGTGTGTTTGGTATTTCGGCCGAATTTGATGAATCGGCGTGGTCGTCGCCAGGGTAAGTCGAGATGATGAAGGGTTAGAAGGGCGCAGGACGGGGGCCTGACGTGGGTTAAATGACGCGGGCTGGCCCGCAGGCTTCGAGCATGAGGCGCGGCTCACCCGATCTTGGCGAGGATCTCGCGGGTGACGCCGAACCGCGCGGGCTTGCCTTGCGCGAAGAGCTTCACCTCCTCGATGGCGAGCGCGGCGAGTGGCGTGAGGTCGTCGACGTTGCCGGCGAGGTGGGGCGTGAGGAAGACGTTGGGCAGCGTGAAGAACGGGTGTCCGGCGACGGGCGGCTCGACGGGGTCGGTGACGTCGATGAAGGCGTAGAAGCGGCCCTTCCGAAGCTCGGCGACGAGTGCCGCCTCGTCGACGATGGCGGCTCGGGCGGTGTTGACGAAGATCGCGCTATCCTTCATCAGCGCGAACTCCCTGGCGCCGAGCATCCCCTGGGTGGCAGGGGTTGACGGGGCGTGGAGCGACACGACGTCGGCCGTCTTGAGCAACTGGGCGAGGGTGACTTTCTTGACGCCCATCTCCTTCGCCGCGGCGGCGTTGACGTAGGGGTCGGCGAGGAGGATGCGGACGTTGAAGTTCTTCAGCAGGCGGATGACGTTCCGGCCGACGTGGCTGGCGCCGATGATGCCGATGGTCTTCTTGTTCATCTCGCGGGAGGTCTTGCGGGTCTCCCACCACTCGCCGCCGGCACAGAGCTTGCGGTTGATGCGGATGACGTCCTTGAGCCCCGCGAGGATGCAGGTGAGCGCGTATTCGGCAACGGCCACGGCGATGCCCGCGGCGGCCTGGGTGACGCGGATGTCGCGCTCCCACACGGCGTCGGAGACGAACGCCTTGACGGAGCCGGCGGAGTGGGCGATGAGCTTGAGCCTGGGGGCGAGTTGGAGCACTTCGGCGGTGAAGCAGGGGCTGCCCCACGTGGTGATGGCGCAGTCGGCATCTTTGAGGAGCTTCGCGAGGTCGGCGAGGTCGGGCTTCGCTTCCTTGTCGTGCCGGACGATCTTCCGGGCGACGGACTCGAGCGCCTTGAGATTTTCGGCGTCGAAGAGGCGGGCCTGATACGTCGGCGACATCGCGAGGGCGACGACGGGCTTCATGGAATTTCTCCTCTCGTGCGAGGCACGCGGGGGCGAGTGACGCTTGAATGAGCCTACCGGTTAGCCGGGGGGAAGTCAAGGCGCGGACGGCGCGGACGCGGGGGTTGACGGGGTCGGCGAGCGTGATATAATAGCCGGACTTCGATGCGTTCGGGATTGTGAGACTGAGAGAAAGGACCGAGGCGATGTTTCTGAATCTGGACCCGGTGTACTGGATCATGATGGGGCCGGTGATGATCCTGGCGATCTACGCGCAGATCAAGGTGCATACGACGTTCACGAATTTCAGCCGCGTGCCGACCCGCCGGGGGCTCACCGGCGCCCAGGCGGCCGAGCGCGTGCTCAAGGACGCCGGCATCGAGGACGTCGAGGTTAAGGAGGTCGACGGCTTCCTCAGCGACCACTACGACCCGAAGGCCCGCACGCTGAACCTCTCCCCGGGCGTCTACCGGGGCAACTCGGTCTCGGCCGTGGGCGTCGCCGCGCACGAGGCCGGTCACGCGATGCAACATGCGCACGGGTACCTCGCCATGAAGGTGCGTTCGTTCGTGGTGCCCGCCGCGAGCATCGGCTCGTGGGTCGCCATCCCGCTGATCTTCCTCGGCGCGATATTGCACACCCTGGGGCTCATCAAGCTGGGCATCGTATTCTTCACGGCGGTGGTGATCTTCCAGATCGTGACGCTGCCGGTGGAGTTCAACGCCTCGACTCGCGCCAAGGCCGCGCTCATGAACTCCGGCGTCGTGACGACGGAGGAAGAGGCCGCCGGCGTGCGCAAGGTCCTGTCCGCCGCGGCGATGACCTACGTGGCGGCGACGATGGCCGCGGTCATGCAGCTCCTCTACCTGGTGCTGTCGCTGTCGGGGAGCCGCGACGAGTAGCCCGGAGACGCCGCAGGCAAATAGAGAAACGGCCGTCCGGGCGCGAACCGGGCGGCCGTGGTGTTTGAGGGGACCGGGTGACGGCCTTCCGGCGTCACCGCGGGGCGGGCTTGGCGTCCTGGGCCGCCTTGAGCTGCTCGTCGACGATCTTGATGTACTTCTCCGGGTCCTTGTTGAAGATCGGCGGGCACATGTTGCAGCAGAAATAGATGCGCCGGCCGTTGTAGTCGACGTAGACGGCGGGGTTGATCGGGTTGCCCGGCATTACGGGGCAGATCTTCTGCGCGATGACCGGCGCCGTCGCGGCGGGCGTCGTCATGGGCATAGCGGACGTTGCGTGTGTCGTCGGCATGGAAGGCTTGGGAGTCTCGGACTTGCCGCCGCACCCGGCGAGGGCAAGGCCCGCGGCGAGAACAACGCACGAAGCGAGAGCGATGTGTTTCATGGGCGCATCTCCTTTTCGATCGTGGCTTCGGGGGACGTCTCGAAGAGGACCATCCTCTTCGCAGTGTAGTAGATGACGGGGTAGATGAGAAGTTCCATGATGAAGCTCGTGGCCAGGCCGCCGATCATCGGCGCCGCGAGCCGGCGCATCGTGTCCGCCCCGGCGCCGGTCGCCCACATGAGCGGCACGAGGCCGACGAAGGCCGTCAGCACGGTCATGGTCTTCGGCCGGATTCGCCGGACGGCGCCGTCGTGGACGGCGTGCCAGAGGTCGTTGGCGTCGCGCATCCGGCCTTCGCGGCGGAATCGCTCGAACGACGTGTCGAGGTAGAGGAGCATCACCATGCCGGTCTCCGCGTCGAGCCCGGCGAGGGCGATGATGCCGACGACGACCGCCAGCGAGATGTTGTAGCCGAGGAACCAGAGGAGCCACACCGCGCCCACGATGCTGAAGGGCACCGCCAGCAGGATAATGAAGACCCGCAGCCAACTGTGCGAGGCCATGTAGAGCAGGACGACGATCAGCACCAGCGCGAAGATGAAAGCGGCGATCAGCCGGGGCCTTGCCTCCTGCATGTACTCGTACTGCCCCGACCAGACGATCGAGTACCCGGCCGGGAGCGCGACCTTCTCGGCGACGGCCTTGCGGGCGTCCTCGACGTAGGTGCCGACGTCGATGCGAGCCATGTCGATGTAGACCCACGCCGACCGGCGGGCGTTCTCGCTGCGGATCATGTCGGGCCCGCCGCGGATGGTGAAGTCGGCCAGTTGCCCGAGCGGCACTTGCGCCTTCGACGGCGTCGCGACGAGGGTCTGCTTGAGCATCGTCAGGCTGTCGCGAAGCTCGCTGGGGTAGCGGAGGTTGACGGTGTATCGTTCGAGCCCCTCGATGGTGGTGGTGACGGCCATGCCGCCCATCGCGGTGGAGACGACGTCCATCACGTCGCCTTCGGAGAGGCCATAGCGGGCGATCTCGTCGCGGTTGGGCACGATGTCGAGGTAGGACCCGCCCAGCGTCTTCTCGGCGAACGCGCTCGTGGTGTACGGGCCCGTGCGGGCGTCGGTCTTGATCGTCTCGGCGATGCGCCCGGCGAGGTCGGAGAGGACGGACAGGTCCGGCCCCATGACCTTGACGCCCACGGGCGTCTTGATGCCCGTCGAGAGCATGTCGATGCGCGTGCGGATGGGCATCGTCCACGAGTTCGTCAGGCCCGGCACCTGCACGACCTCGTTGAGCCCGGGGATGTGCAGGCCGCCGGGGAGGTCGTAGCCCCAGACGAGTTCGTCGACGGTGATGGGGCGGGTGCCGTCGCCGGCCGGGACGCGGCGCCATCTGGCTTTGTCGCGTTCGAGGGTGATCGTGGTCTCGAACATGCTCACCGGTGCCGGGTCGGTGGCGCTCTCCACGCGGCCGATCTTGCCCATGACCGACTTCACCTCGGGGAACCGCGTGATGAGCCGGTCGGTCTGCTGCATCAGCTCGCGGGCCTTGGTCATGCTGATGCCCGGGTCGGTCGTGGGCATGTAGAGGAGGTCGCCTTCCTCCAGCGGCGGCATGAATTCCGTGCCGAGCTGGCCGAGCGGGATCAGGGTGACGAGCACGACGGCGAGCGCCGCGCCGAGCGTGACCCAGCGGAAGCGCATGACGAGGTTGAACGCGGGCTGATAGACCCGGATGAGGAGCCGCGTGAGAAGGTTGCGGTCTTCGTGGGGGATCCTCTGCGGCAGGAGGATAAGCGCGCTCAGCACGACCCACAGGCCGATGAGCCACCACCGCCACGGGGTAAGGCTCGAAAGCGGCACGACCGCCAGGATGGCGGCGCCGCCCGCGATGACGACGAGATAGGAAAGCCGGCGTTCGAGGCGCGGACGCTCTTTCGGAATCACGCTCTCGGAGATGAAATAGAACATGAGCACCGGGATCACCGTCACCGCGAGGATGGCCCCGGCGGCCATGGCGAAGCTCTTCGTATAGGCCAGCGGCTTGAAGAGTCGCCCCGACTGCTCGCCCAGGACGAAGATCGGCAGGAACGAGACGACGATGATGAGGAGCGCGAAGAAGAGGCTCGGGCCGACCTCGCACGCCGCCTCGGAGATGATCTCGGCCCTCGGGCGCGGCGGATCTCCCGCGGCGACGCGCTCGGCCTCGCGTTCGAGGTGCTTGTGTGCGTTCTCGACCATGATGATCGAGCTGTCGACCATGACGCCGATGGCGATGGCGATGCCGCCCAGGCTCATGATGTTCGCGTTGATGCCGAGAAGCTGCATCGTCGCCAGGCACGCGAGCACCCCCGTCGGCAGCACGAACACCGCGACGAGCGCGCTGCGGGCGTGAAGCAGGAAGAGGATCACGACGAGCGTGACGACGGCGATTTCCTGGATGAGCGTGTCGGTCAGCGTCGCCACGGATCGGTCGATGAGGTCGCTCCGGTCGTAGGCGGTCTCGATTTCGACGCCGGGGGGAAGGCCGATCTCGGCCGAGCGCAGCTTCTCGCGAACGCCTTCGATGGTGGCGCGGGCGTTCTCGCCGAAGCGCATGACGACGACGCCTCCGACCGCCTCGCCCTCACCGTTCCAGTCGACGGCCCCGCGTCGCATCTCGGGTCCCAGGCGCACGTCCGCGACGTCGCGCAGATAGATGGGCGAGCCGTCCGGCGTCGTGCCGAGCGCCACCTTGCCGAGGTCGGCGAGGACCTTCTCCGTCCGGGCGGCGTCGACGGACTTTCCGGCGGCGCGCGCGTCGGCGAGTTCCCGGTCGCTGAGCGTGCCGAGGTAGCCGATGCCCTGGACCGCGTACTCGCGCTCACTCCATTCGACCACGCGTCCGCCGACGTTCTGGTTCGATCGCTCGACCGCGGACTTCACCTGCGCCAGCGGCATATTGAAGGCCAGCAGCTTCACCGGGTCGATGAGCACCTGGTACTGCTTCTGGAACCCGCCGACCGAGGCGACCTCGCTGACGCCCGGGACCGAGGTGAGTTCGTAGCGCAGATACCAGTCCTGCACGGCGCGCAGGTCGGCGAGGGGCAGGCGGCTCGATACGAGCGGCTTGCCATCGACGGGGCATGTCTCGCGGTCGGTGAATACGCGGTGATGGATGAGTCGCGCGCGGACGGCCGGGTCGCCCGGCGCGTCGGCGTCGGCGGCGTACCAGCGGTCGGACGCCGGGTCGTGCCAGAGGCCGTTCGGATGGTCGGGGCAATACTTGCCGGTGATGAGCGCGTATTCGTAGATCCACCCGACGCCGGTGGCATCGGGGCCGATCTGGGGCGTCACTCCGGGCGGAAGCTGAAGCTGCCCGAGGACGTAGCTCATGCGTTCGAGCACACGGCTGCGCGCCCAGTAAAGGTCGGTGCCGTCCTCGAAGATGACGTAGACGAACGACACCCCGAACATGCTGTATCCGCGGACGACCTTCGACTTCGGCACCGCGAGCATGGCCTTGGTGAGGGGATAGGTGATCTGGTCCTCGACGATCTGCGGGGCCTGGCCGGTGTACTCGGTGTAGAGGATGACCTGCACGTCGGACAGGTCGGGGATCGCGTCGACCTTGACGTGGAACACCGCCCACGTACCCGCGACGACGAGAAACATCGTCAGCACGAGCACCATGCCGCGGTTTCGGATGCACCCGTCTATGAGCCTTGCGATCATTTCGCGCCTTCCGCCTTCTGGCCCGTCACCGGCAGCGCGTAACGCGTGTCGAAGCATCCGAGCATCTTGCTCCCGTAATACGGGTTGCGGACCTCGCCCGGCGTCTGCAGCCAGACGGTGCCGCCCTGGTTTTCGCGATACATCGGGCAGTGGAGTTCCTGGACTTCCTTGCCAAACGCCGGCGGCACGCCCGTCGCCCTGAGCAGCTTCCTCAGCGCGATGCTCATGTCGGCGAAGTGCTGCCGGGCCTTGTCGATGTCCTTCTCGGTCGCGAGCGCGCGCGCGTGAGCACCGACCTCGGCGACCTCTGTGTGCTCGTGCCAGAAGTGCGGACGGTCGGGGAGGTTTATCGCGATGAGCGCGTCAACGCCCGACGCGATCTCTTTAGCCGCCGGGGGGACGCCGTCGAGGGTGTCGCCGGAGAGCTTCATCCAGGCGGCGAGATATCCGTCAAGGACCGAAGACAGGGCCTTGGACGCGTCTTCGGGCATGGCTGCCAGTTCGCTCGCCCCGGCCGTCGCGGCCTGCGTCGGCTGCGTCGCGGCAAGGGTGCCCTTGACCATCTTCTCAAGAGCCTCGCGCAGGCGGGACTCGCTGTCGAGCAGGAATTCGCCGCTGGTGACGACCCTCTCGCCGGGCTTGAGGCCGTCGAGGATCTCCAGCGTGCCGTTCTCCGCCTCGACCCCGACCTGCACGCGCCTCGGCTCGAAACGTCCTCCGCCCAGCGAGACGAAGGCGATCTGCCGGGTGCCCGTGTCGATGACCGCCTCGCGCGGGACGAGCGTGCGGTCGGCGACCAGCGTCCGCACGAGTTCGACGTTGGCGAACATGCCCGGCTTCAGGAGCAGCCTCGGGTTCTCAAACTCCAGCCTCACCTTCGCCTGGCGCAACTCCGCGTTGAGATACGGATAGACGTAGGCGACCTTGCCCTCGAACGTCTGGCCGGGGATGTAGGGAAGGCTCATCACGGCCTTCTGTCCGACCTCGACGAACGGGATCTGGTATTCGTAGACCGTGACCATGATCCACACCTTCGAGAGGTCGGCGATGCGCAAAAGCGACGTTCCGGCGTCGACCCGCTGGCCATCGAGGACGCTCTTCGCCACGACCGTGCCGCGGAACGGCGAGCGAAGGGCCATGGTCTTCGTCGCCTTGCCCGACTTCTCAAGCTCCGCGATCTGCGCCGGCGAGATGTCGAGGTTCTCAAGGCGCTTGCGTCCCGCGGTCAGGAGGTCCGAGTCGCTCCCGTTGTCCGAACTCCTGAGAATGTCCTTGCCCTTGAGCGCGAGGAGATATTCCACCTGCGCGGAATAGAGCTCCGGCGAGTAGATATCGAGCAGCGGCTGGTCCTTCGCGACCTCCTGGCCGACGGAGTTGATGTAAAGCTTCTCGACCCAGCCGGAGACCTTGAGGTTCACGTCGCGCACGAGCGTTTCGTCATAGTCGACGGCGCCCACCGTCCGGATGACCTGTCGCACCGGGCCCGAGACGACGGGCGAGACGCGGACGCCGATGTTCTGGGTCATCGTCGGATCGATCGCGATTTCCTTCGTGAACTTGCTCGCATCGAGCGGCACCAGCTTCATGTGGCAGATGGGGCAATCTCCCGGCTCGGGAAGGACAACCCACGGGTGCATGCCGCAGGTCCAATACGGGTGCGACTCGTCGGCCTTCGCCGGCTGCTTGTGGAAGATGTGCGAGACGAGCGACCGCGCCGGGGTGCTAAGGAATACGCCTGCCACGAATGCGGCGAGGAGCAGGGCGAGCACGGCGACGAGGGCTGTGGCGCTCGGCCCCTTCGGCGGCGGGAGGCTTGGGGGCGGCGTCGGCTGCGTATCGCGTTCGCTGGTCATGACGCACCTCGATTCAATGCGGCTCACCCTGGGGCCGGCTCGTTGAGCCGGGATCGTCTGCGACGATCTGCTTCACGTCTTCCGGCCACCGGCCGAGGATGACGAGCGACGCCTCGGAAAGCGTGATCTCGCGCCGGCCCGTGGCGTCGGCCTCGTTCATCTGATATTCCTGAAGCGTGCGTTCCGCGTCGAGCAGGTCGGAAAAGGCCGAGTTGCCGCCGATGTAGTCGGCGCGCGACGAATTGAGCGCCAGCCTCGCCTTGGGGACGAGCAGCGTTCGGTAGAGATCGACGCCTCGGTTCGTCTCGCGCCAGGCGTAGACCGATTCGGCGAAGCGGACGGCAAGGTCGAGCTTCTCGGCGGCGAGCCTCGCGTTGGCCGCGTCGACGTTGCCTCGCCCGGCAGCGATCTCGGCCTCGATCTTGTCCCGCCAGATGGGCAGCGTGATGCCGAACGACGGCATGATGCCCACCGGCCCCGGCCCGACGCGCGCGCCGATGCCCCAGGAGTAGTCCGATTCGCCCGACTTTCGCGCGAGTTGATAGAGTGCCAGCGCCTGCACGACCTCGCCCTGCATTTCTTTCAGCCTCGGGTTGCGCTCGAACGCCGTGGCGAGGAGATCCTGCTCTGTGAGCGGCTCGGCCGAAGGCGTCAGTCTGGCGGTGACGGTCGGAAGGGCCTCGTCCGTCGCCATGCCGAGGGCGGAATGGAGCCGCGTCAGGAGCAGCCGGCGCGAGTCCTCGAACGTGGCCAGTTGGCTCGTAAGCCGGTCGTGCTCCATCTGGGCGCGGAGGACTTCTTGCTGAGTGGCCCGACCCACGGTGAGGCGCTGCCGCGCGATCGCCTCGATGTTGTCGACAAGATCGAGCACCTCCCGGGTGCGGCGGGTCTGCTCCTGGAGCGTCCACATCTCGTAGTAGATTCGCTTGACGGCGAGCGTCGTGCCAAGGAGTTCGCCCTCGAAGATCGACCGCTTCTTGAGCGACTCGCCGTAGGCGGCATCGCCGCGAAGAGGCAGCTTGCCCGGGCCCGGCCAGTTCATCCCGGGATCGCTCATCAGCGCCGCGCTGAGGCTCGGGACGCCGCGGGAGATATCGAGGCTGAACTGAAGCATCGGGTCCGGCAGCGAGCGCGCGGTGGTGATTCCCGAAACGGACGCGGCCCAGTCATCGTAGGCCGACTCAACGGAGGGGCTGTTGAGCAGCGCGTACTCGATGAGCGTTGAGAGCGTGGAGTTGTCGGCAAGCTGCGGCAACGGCGGCTTCTGTCCCTCCGGGCGGAACCGGGAGCGGATGTTCTTCAGGTCCTGCTGCGCGAGCTTCTCGTTCTTCGTCGGGGTGCCCCAGCATCCGAGGAGCCCCGCCAGCAACGTGGCGAAGGCCGCCGCGGTGAGGACTCGGCGAGTCAGGTTGGGCGTTTGGATCTTCACGGCCCATCCTCCGACGTCAGGACATCGTTACTTCTTCTCGTTGCCCATGGACGGCATCGGGCACGTTGCCGGGCCCGGCATGCCGGAGCAATGCGGGCAATACCCGTAGAGCATCAGGCAGGCCGCCATGCACTGCTCGCTGCATTTGGTCATGATGGGGGCAAGCTTCGCCTTCTCGTCGGCGTTCGCGCGGAGGTTGAGTTCAGAGAGCGCGGCCTTCTGATAGGACGTCATGCTCGACACCCGCGTGGCTATGAGGTTGCGGCTGTCGGGCGCCAGCGCCGGCGTCGCGTCAATGGCGGCCTTGGCCTCGTCGAGCATCTCCTTGAGCAGATCGGTGTCGATCCCCTTGCCGTTCGCGTGCATCCGCACGGCTTCCTTAAGGCGCTCCTCGGAGAACACGATCCGCAGTTCGACCCGGCCTTCCTTGCTGAACGTCGCGAACATCCTGACGCGCTCGGTGAGCATCTTCACCGGATAGAGCGCGTCCCCGGGCGTTGCGCCTGCCGACGCAGCGGAGCCGCCCCAGCCGATGAGAATAATTGAGAGCAGTATGCCCGCGGCCCACGCCAATGCGCGCCGAACGACGGGGCGGCGGGACGTCCTCGGGGCGCTTTCGGCGGCGATGCGCGCAGCCAATTGCGTCATGGCTTCGCCGGTGGGTTCGGCGGGGGGGAGCGATTTCAGCTCGGAGGCCAGTGTCAGGAGCGGGCGCACTTCCGCGGCGGCGGGGTCGGACCTGAGAACCTCTTCCGGGTCGCGTCCTTCGCGCCGCGCTTGGAGACAGCGATCGAGCAACTCTTCGCGTTCAGGCGTCATGGCTTGCCTCCTTCGCCTCGTGCGGCCATCTCATCCCTCAATGCCGCGAGCGCGCGAAACTGAAGCGCCCGGATCGCCTCGGGACTGCGGAGTGTGATCTCGGCGATCTCGGCATTCGACAAACCCTGGACGAACTTCAGCGTCACAAACTCACGCTGCTCGTCGGTGAGCCGGGCGAGCGCCGCCTCAAGCGAGCGGTCCCGTGAGGGCGCCGGGGCTGCCGCGGCCGGCTCGGGCACGGACTCGTCGAGCGGCCGTTCGTGCCGGGCGGCCTTCGACCGGACATGGTCGACGACCACGTTGCCCGCAATCCGGAAGAGCCACGCGACAAACGTGCCCTTCTGCTCGCGGATGTGCCGCAAGACCCGGAGGAACACTTCCCCGGTTAGGTCCTCCGCGGACGCCGCGTCCACCCGGTAGCGCATGTAAGTGAGCACCTTCGGGTAGAACATCCCGCAGAGCCTTGCGGTCGCCTCGGGGGCTCCGAGCCTCGCATCGCGGAGGAGTTCGTCCAAAGAGCGGTTCAGCAAGATCCTCACCTCCATAGTGAAGACGGGCGAAGTGCGAGAACGTTACGCAAAGAATGCATAGTAGTGCGTCCGGGCGGGGGTGACAATGAGGATATGCCTGAATTTCGTTGACATTTTGGCGGCTAAAGGCTACATTTCTGTAGGGGGTTGGCCGTGTTCCTACACCGTCGTTGAGCGATAGCGAGGCAGTGACATGTCCGAAACCAAGCCCGTAGACGTCGAACTGAAGCCCAAGGCGAAGGTCGGCGAGCTGACGCTGCTCTTCGAAATTAGTCGTATCCTCGAACTCAGCCTGGACTTACGTGAGGTCACCGCGCCAATTCTCGAAGCCATGGCCAAGCATCTGGGGATGATGCGAGGCACACTGACGCTCCTGAATCGAGAGACGGGCGAGATATCGATTGAGGAAGCCTATGGCCTCTCGGCTACTCAGAAGCAGAGGGGGAAGTACGTGCTCGGCGAGGGGGTCACGGGCCGCGTTGTCCAGACGGGCGAGGCGATGATCGTCCCGCGGATTTCCGAAGAGCCGCTCTTCCTCAACCGCACGGGCGCCCGCGAGGGCGTCGGGAAGAAGGACATCGCGTTCATCTGCGTTCCCATCAAGGTCGGCAACGAGGTCGTGGGCGCTCTCAGCGCCGACAAGTTGTTTGCGGAGTCGGTCTCGTTCGAGGAAGACGCGCGTGTGCTTTCGATCATCGCCTCCATGATCGCCCAGGCCGTGCAGTTGCGCCGAACGATGACGGAGGAGAAGGATCGCCTCATCGAGGAGAACACGCGTCTGCACGAGGAGCTTCGCGAGCGGTTCCGCCCGGACAACATCATCGGCAACTCGCGCGGGATGCAGGAGGTCTACGACCTTATCGCCCGCGTCTCGCAGAGCGACACGACCGTGCTCCTCGTCGGCGAAAGCGGCGTCGGCAAGGAATTGGTGGCGCACGCGATCCATTACAACAGCGCCCGGGCGGGCAAGCCGTTTGTCAAGGTGAACTGCGCCGCGCTTCCCGAGAACATCCTCGAGAGCGAACTCTTCGGTCACGAGAAAGGAGCGTTTACCGGGGCGCACGCGCAGAGGAAGGGGCGTTTTGAGCTTGCGGACGACGGCACGATCTTCCTCGATGAAATTGGCGATCTGACGCCCCACATGCAGATCCGGCTCCTGCGCGTCCTCCAGGAGCGAGAGTTCGAGCGCGTCGGCGGCACCGAGACCATTCGCGCCAATGTGCGGGTGATCACCGCGACGAACCGGAACCTGGAGGAGATGATCGAGCGCGGCTCCTTCCGCCAGGACCTCTACTACCGGCTCAACGTCTTTCCCATACACGTGCCGCCGCTGCGCGAACGCAAGACGGACATCCTCCTCCTCGCCGACTTCTTCGTGGAGAAGTACAGCAAGAAGAACGGGAAGAAGATCAAGCGCATCTCGACTCCCGCCATCGATATGCTCATGGCGTATCACTGGCCCGGCAACGTCCGCGAGCTGGAGAACTGCCTCGAGCGCGCGGTCATCATGTCCAACGACGACGTCATTCATGGCCATCACCTGCCTCCGACGCTGCAGACTGCGGAGGCGAGCGGCACGCTCCTTCACGGAACGCTGAAGGAGACGCTGGAGCGTGTCGAGCGCGAGATGATCGTCGAGGCGCTCAAGACGGCCCGTGGCAACCGCGCCAAGGCAGCGCGAGCTCTTGGGCTTACTGAGCGAATCATGGGGCTTCGGGTGAAAGAATTCGGTTTGGAACCTAAGCGATTTCGTACCGCTCGGTAGGCCAGAGCCTGAGAAGCGACTTCGCTGTAGCCATTGCGGCCCTGTCTGCGCACCCCGTAGGAAGAATCCTGCTTCGGTAACCCCTTCGCGCACACAGACTTAGCCTTCCTCCCCAAAGTTTTCCCCATCGTCTGGCACGCCCGTTGCTTATGCAATGGGCCGAATTTGCAGGCACAGCCATTCGGAATCCTGTGTCGTTTTGTGTCGTGTCCCTGGGAGTGGAAACGAGGGCTATGATGGGCAATGGAGCGAAGACAGCGAAGCTGTTCTTGTGCGCGATGGTTCTTGTCGCCGCCGCCGCGTCGTGCGGATGGGCCGATCCTCCGGCGGGCGCCGGTGCGATCAGCAGCGGCGACACAGCCTGGGTGCTCGTAAGCGCGGCGCTCGTCATGATGATGACCGCGCCGGCGCTGGCGCTCTTCTACGGCGGCCTCGTGCGCCGGAAGAATGTCCTCTCGGTGCTGATGCAGTGCATGGTCGTGCTGTGCCTGGTGAGCGTGCAGTGGGTGGTGATGGGCTACAGCCTGAGCTTCGGCCCGGATCACGGCGGAGTCATCGGGGACTTCAGTTGGTTTGGCCTGAGGGGGGTCAGCGCATCCTCGTCGAACAGCTATGCCTCGACGGTCCCGCATCAGGCGTTCATGGTCTTTCAGATGATGTTCGCGGTCATCACCCCCGCGCTCATCATCGGCGCATTTGCGGAGCGGATGCGGTTCGGCCCGTTCTGCATTTTCATCCTTCTCTGGACGACGATTGTCTATGATCCCGTGGCGCACTGGGTCTGGGGTAAGGGAGGCATCCTGAGTTGTCTGGACGCGGGCGGCAATTCCGTCAAGGGCGCGCTCGACTTCGCGGGGGGGACGGTGGTCCACGTGAACGCGGGCGCCGCGGCCCTGGCGTGCGCGATCTTCCTCGGCAAGCGCAAGGGGTTCGTGGACAAGCTCTCGCCGCCTCATAATCTGCCGTTCGCCGTCATCGGCGCGGGGCTCCTCTGGTTCGGCTGGTTCGGCTTCAACGCCGGCAGCGCCCTCGGAGCCAACGGACTTGCGACGAGCGCCTTCGTTGCCACTCACATCGCCGCCGCCGTCGGCGGACTGAGTTGGGGCGCTATGGATTGGATCTTCAACCGTCGGCCCACGGTGCTCGGCATGATCACCGGAGTCGTCGCGGGGCTGGTGGCCATCACCCCCGCGGCGGGATTTGTGAGCCTCACCGGCGCGCTGGCCGTCGGGATCGGCTCGGGCGTTATCCCCTGGGTGTTCGTCTCCATCGTCAAGGTGAAGATGGGCTACGATGACGCGCTCGACGCCTTCGGGGTCCACGGCATCGGCGGGATGTGGGGCGCGGTCGCGACGGGGATCTTCGCCCTGGTCTCCGTCAACTCCGGCGGCTCGGGGCTCCTGGACGGCAACGGCTCGCAGGTGCTCTGGCAGCTCAAGGCGGTCGGACTCACGGCGGCTTACTCGTTCGGCATGACGTTCGGGCTGCTCAAGCTGGTGGATCTCGTGGCGACGCTCCGGGCGAGCGAGCACGAAGAGGCGGTGGGGCTCGACCTGACGCAGCATCGCGAGGCCGCCTATACCTTGGTGGACTGAGGGAGAGGATAACATAATGAAATACATCATCGCCGTCATCCAGCCGGACCGGCTCGACGAGGTGCTCGATCGGCTGAGCGAGAAGGAGATTCACCTGGTCACCGTCATGCCCGTGATGGGCCGCGGACGGCAGAAGGGGATTGCCGAGGTCTATCGCAGCCACAAGGAGGCCGGGAGCCTCCTGCGCAAGGTGAAGCTGGAGATCGCGGTCAACGACGAGTTCGTGGAGGCGACGATTCAGGCCATCCTCGTCGGTGGGCGAACGGGGAACATCGGCGACGGGAAGATATTCGTTCTGCCGATGGAGGAGTGCATCCGCATCCGAACGGGGGAGACGGGCGGGACCGCCATCGGATAGGGCTTGCGGGTTTGGGGTTTGCCAACACCTACGCGGACGTAGCTTCTTGGAAGCCAAAGCTACGTGCGCGTTGGTGTCGTTTCAATGGACTATGGACTCGTTTTCGCTGTATCTCCTTATCCAGGAAGGGGTAACGAATGATCTGAGAGTTTTGGCACGGGATTTGCTTATAGTAATGTCGGTTTCGGTAGGATGCGCCGCGGATGTATGGAGCAAAGTGGCGCTGTGCAGCGCAGGCGGAATGCTTATGACCGCAGAGATTTGCCCTTGGGATGCGATAAACGCGTATCAGGCGGCAAAGCAGGAGGGGGACAAACCGATGATCGACAGGACTCAGCGCAAGCCGGAAGGCTCTCAAAAGCCACAGGATGGTATGAAATCGACCCCGGCGGAGGCGCGGGGGAGTCTGCCGTTCACCCTCTACGGCAGCGGCGGACGCGCGTGGGTGGAGCAGAATTGGAGCGCACGTGGGTTCAAGTTTTCGAACCAGACAAGGAGACCGTGAATGACGCCATCACAATTGTTCGAGTTCTGTAAGAAGAACAACATCGAGATGCTGGACCTGAAGTTCGTGGACCTCTTGGGCTCGTGGCAGCACTGCTCGTTCCCGATTGCGATCCTCGATGAGAAGACGTTCGAGGAAGGGCTCGGGTTCGACGGATCGTCGATCCGCGGCTGGCAGGGCATCCACGTGTCGGACATGCTGGCGATCCCGCTGGCCGAGACGGCGGTGATGGACCCGTTCTTCGCGAAGCCGACGATCAGCGTCATCGCGAACATCCTTGACCCGATGACGCGCAAGCCCTATTCGCGGGACCCGCGCTACATCTCGATCAAGGCCGAGGCTTACCTGAAGAAGACGGGCCTCGCGGACACGGCCTACATCGGTCCGGAGCTGGAGTTCTTCATCTTCGACCAGGTGCGGTTCGAGCAGAACCAGCACCGCGGGATGTACGAGATCGACTCCGTCGAAGGCGCCTGGAACTCGGCGCGGTTCGAGGAGCCGAACCTCGGCTACAAGCCCTCGTTCAAGGGCGGGTACTTCCCGGTGAGCCCGACGGACACCTATCACGACCTCCGCGGCGAGATGGTGGCGGAGATGATGAAGGTGGGCATCAAGGTCGAGGCGCACCACCACGAGGTGGCGACGGCCGGGCAGAGCGAGATCGACATGCGCTTCGACAACCTGTTGCGCATGGCCGACCAGATGATGTGGTTCAAGTACATCGTGCGCAACGTGGCGAAGAAGAACGGCAAGACCGCGTGCTTCATGGCCAAGCCGATATTCCAGGACAACGGCTCGGGCATGCACACGCACTTCTCGCTGTGGAAGGGCGGCAAGCCGCTCTTCGCGGGCAAGGGCTACGCGGGTCTGAGCGACATGGCGCTCTACGCGATCGGCGGCATCCTCAAGCACGCCCACGCGATCCTCGCCTTCGCCGCCCCGACGACCAACTCGTACCGCCGGCTGGTGCCGGGCTTCGAGGCGCCGGTGAACCTGTGCATGTCGGCCCGCAACCGCTCGGCCTCGGTGCGCATCCCGATGTATTCGTCGAGCCCCAAGGCCAAGCGCGCCGAGTTCCGCTGCCCGGACCCGACCTGCAACCCGTACCTCACCTTCCCGGCGATCATGATGGCCGCGCTCGACGGGATCGAGAAGAAGACCGACCCGGGCGAGCCGCTCGACCGGGACATTTACGAGATGAGCGCCGAGGAGCTGAAGGAAGTGCCGAAGGCGCCCGGCAGCCTCGAGGAATCGCTGGCCGCGCTCAAGGCCGACCACGACTTCCTGCTCAAGGGCGACGTCTTCACGCCCGACCTCATCGAGGCGTGGCTGAGCTGGAAGCAGGAGCATGAGATCGACGAGATGCACCTGCGGCCGCATCCGTACGAGTTCCACCTTTACTACGATTCGTGATGTAAGCTATAGAGGAGAATCACGTCGGACGCAAACCCGCGGAGGAAGCGCGGCTGAGCGCGCTTCCTCCGCGATTCATTCAGGGGAAGCTTCACGCGAGGGGCACACGATGCTCGGAAACATCCGCACCGACTGGGGGCACGATTCCGCAGGATGCGCCATCTGCGGCATGATGTCCGAATCCGGCCGGCCGATGGGCGGCGAGACGATCATTCGCGCCATCGCCAACATGCACGACCGTTCCAACGGCCTCGGCGGCGGCTTCGCTGCCTACGGGATCTATCCCGACCGCGCGGACCAGTACGCGTTGCACATGATGTACGACGACGCGGCCGGCAAGGCCGCCGGCGAGCGCGCCATCGACGTCCATTGCGTCGTCCACCACGTCGAGCCGATCCCGACGCGGGCGCTCGAGTGCATCCGCAACCGGCCGATTCTCTTCCGGTATTTCGTCACGGTGAAGCCGGAGATCATGAAGCTTCATTACGACGAGACCGAAGACGACGTCATCGTCCACCTCGTCATGTCCATCAACGAGAAGGTCGAGGGCGCGTTCGTCGTCTCCAGCGGCAAGAACATGGGCATCTTCAAAGGCGTCGGCTACCCGGAGGACATCGGCAATTTCTTCCGGCTCGACGAATATAGCGCGTATCTCTGGACGGCCCACGGGCGATTCCCCACGAACACCACGGGCTGGTGGGGCGGGGCGCACCCGTTCGGCCTCCTCGACTGGTCGGTCGTCCACAACGGCGAGATCTCCAGCTACGGGATCAACCGCCGCTATCTCATGAACTTCGGCTATCATTGCGCGCTGCAGACCGACACCGAGGTGATCACCTATCTCTTCGACCTCCTCATGCGCCGTCATGCCCTGCCGCTGGAGGCCGCGTGCACGGCCATGGCGCCGCCGTTCTGGACGCAGGTCGAGCGGATGGATGAGGAGCGGCAGCGGCTGATTCGGACGCTTCGGGTGATCTACGGCGGCGCGCTCATCAACGGGCCGTTCTCGGTGCTGGTGGCCAGGCGGGACTGCATGATCGGGTTCAACGACCGGATCAAGCTGCGCCCGATGGCCGCGGCGCGCAAGGACGACACGCTTTACATTGCAAGCGAAGAGGCCGCGATCCGCATCATGTGCCGCAAGCCCGATACGCTCTGGCACGCCGACGGCGGCGTGCCGATCGTCGGAAGGCTGAAGACGGCGGACGCGGCCGTGGCGTAGCATGTTGCTCTATTCGTTTCCCCTCTCCCTCCGGGAGAGGGCAAGGTGAGGGTGGAGGCAGGTCATGGCGAAAAAATGGCTACTCGAACCGGATTTCCGCATCGAGCGTGATCCGGAGCGTTGCGTGCAGTGTCAGGTATGCGTCCGGCAGTGCGCCAACGACGTGCATCAATATGACGCGTCGGAGGAGGTCGTGACGAGCGACAGCTCGACGTGCGTCGGCTGTCACCGGTGCGCCTCCCTCTGTCCGACGGGCGCGGTGTCGATCCGCCGGGCGCCGCTCGATTTCCGTCCGCACGGCAACTGGACGGCCGAGGTGCTCCGCAACGTCTACAAGCAGGCCGAGTCCGGCGGCGTTCTTCTTTCCGGCATGGGCAACGACCGGCCGCTGACGGTCTACTGGGACCACATGCTGCTCAACGCCAGCCAGGTGACGAACCCGTCCATCGACCCGTTGCGGGAGCCGATGGAGGTGCTGACCTACCTCGGCCGGCGTCCGGAGCGCGTCGAGTTCGGCCCCGGCGGCGTGAAGGACCTCAAGACGCAGCTCGATCCGACGATCCGGCTGCAGACGCCGCTGATGTTCTCGGCGATGTCCTACGGCTCCATCAGCTACAATGCGGCGTTGTCCCTGGCGCGCGCGGCGAAGGAATCGGGGACGTTCGCCAACTCGGGCGAAGGCGGCCTGCACAAGGATTTTCGTCCCTACAAGGACAACATGATCGTCCAGGTGGCGTCGGGCCGGTTCGGGGTCGACGTCGATTATCTGAACAACTGTGCCGCGGTGGAGATCAAGATCGGCCAGGGCGCCAAGCCTGGCATCGGCGGGCACCTGCCCGGCGAGAAGGTCGACGCGGCGATCTCCGCCACGCGCATGATTCCGAAGGGCACGGACGCCATTTCGCCGGCGCCTCACCACGACATCTACTCCATCGAGGACCTGCGCCAGCTCATCTTCGCGATCAAGGAGGCCACGCGCTACACGAAGCCCGTCTGCGTGAAGATCGCCGCGGTGCATAACATCGCCGCCATCGCTTCGGGCGCGGTGCGCGCCGGGGCGGACATCGTGGCCATCGACGGCTACAAGGGCGGCACGGGCGCGGCGCCCACGATGATCCGCGACAACGTGGGCATCCCCATCGAGTTCGCCCTCGCGGCGGTGGACACGCGCCTGCGCGAGGAAGGCATCCGTCACCAGGCGTCCATCGTCGCCGGCGGCGGGTTCCGCTGCTCGGCGGACGTGGTCAAGGCCATCGCCCTCGGCGCGGACGCGGTCTACATCGGCACGGGGGCGTTGGTCGCGATGGGCTGCCACCTCTGTCAGAAATGCTACACGGGCAAGTGCAACTGGGGCATCGCGACGCAGGACCCGTTCCTCACCAAGCGCCTCAACCCGAACATCGCGACGAAGCGCCTGGTGAACCTGCTGCGCGGGTGGACGCACGAGATCATGGAGATGATGGGAGGCATGGGTGTGAACGCCATCGAGAGCCTCCGCGGAAACCGCGAGCATCTCCGCGGGGTCGGGCTGAGCGACCGCGAGCTGGCGATCCTCGGCATCAAGTCGGCGGGGGAGTGAGCCATGAAACGAATCGTCGCGCGGGAAGAGTTCTGCATCGGCTGCCGGCTGTGCGAGGTCCACTGCCTCGTGCAGCATTCCAAGTCGAAGAAGATCATCAAGGCGTTCCGCAAGGAGCGCGAGACGGTCGTTCCGGGAGTCAAGGTGGAGCAGGCCGGGCACGTCTCGTTCGCGCTTCAGTGCCGCCATTGCGACGACGCCCTGTGCATCGAGGCGTGCATGACCGGGGCGATGCACCGCGACGAGGCCACCGGCGTGGTCTTGAGCGACCCGGACAAGTGCGTCGGGTGCTGGATGTGCATCATGGTCTGCCCGGTCGGCGCCGTCAACCGCGGCACGGGCCGGCGCGTCGCGTCCAAGTGCGACCTCTGCATGGGGGAGAAGATGCCTGTCTGCGTGGCCAACTGCCCGAACGAGGCGATCGTCCTGGAGGAGACGGACGATGAGTGATTTCCGCTACGTGATCATCGGCAACTCGGCGGCGGCCATCGGCGCGGTCGGCGGGATCCGCGGCACGGACCGCGAGGGAAGCATGGCGCTCATTTCGCGCGAGCGAGAGCACACCTACTCCAGGCCGCTGATCAGCTATTACCTTGCCGGACAGGTGGACGACGCTCGCATGAACTACCGCCCGGCCGACTTCTACAGGAAGAGCAACGTCGAGGCGGTTCTGGGAACCGAGGTCGCCTCCATCGACGAAGCGAAGCGCCAGGTCGTCGCGTCGGATGGGCGGCGGATCGGCTACGAGAAACTGCTCATCGCCACGGGCGGCATGCCCATGGTGCCGAAAGAACTGGCCAACACGAATGCGCGCGGGGTGTTCACGTTTACGACGTGGGAAGACGCCCGGCGCATCCAGGCGTGGATCCGCGAGGCGCAGGTGAAGCGCGCGGTTGTCGTCGGCGGGGGGCTCATCGGCCTGAAGTCCGTTGAGGCGCTCGCAGAGCTCAAGATTTCGACGGTCGTCGTGGAACTGGCCGACCGCATCCTCGCGGCGACGTTCGACCAGGCCGCCTCGGACCTCGCATCGAAGTATCTGAACAAAGCCGGGGTCGATGTCCGCTGCTCCACCACGGTGCGCGAAGTGCGCGTGGAAGGGGGAAAGGTTTCGTCGGTCCTCCTTCGCGACGGCTCGAAGATCGACTGCGAGCTTCTCATCTTCGCCATCGGCGTCGTGCCGGACATGCGTCTCGTCAAGGGCACGGGCATCTCGGTCGACCGCGGGATTCTCGTCGACGAGCACATGCAGACGTCGGCGCCGGACATCTACGCGGCGGGCGACGTGTGCCAGGCGATGGACCTTCTCACGGGCAAGTCGCGGCCGATTCCGATTTTGCCCAACGCTTACCGGCAGGGCGTCGTCGCCGGATCGAACATGGCTGGGAAGGTCGTCGCCTACAAGGGCGGCCTCGCGATGAACGCGGTGGACATCTGCGGCCTGGCCACGATCTCGGTCGGCATGACCGCGGTCGAGGGCGAGGGCTACGAATCGCTCAGCCGCCTTGACGAGGAGGCCGGGCTCTACAAGAAGCTTGTGCTCAAGGACGGTTGCCTCGTCGGCGCCATCTTCGTCGGCAAGGTCGATCGCGCCGGCATCGCCACCGGGCTCATTCGCGAGAAGATCGACGTGTCCGCGTTCAAAGAACTCCTCCTCGGCGACGATTTCGGCGTGATGTCGCTTCCCGAGGAATATCGCAAGCACGTGGTCAGCGGTCAGGGGATTGAGGTTTAGCTCTTCTTTGTAGGGGGGGGCCATGTGTCCCCCCGTGTTTCTTTCTTCCGGGGATAGAGGCATGACGATCGACGCCCAGGGAATGCATTACCGTCAGCTCAACGAGCGAATCCGCGAGGTCACGGCCTCCGGCGACATGAAGGTCCGCGTGAATAACGCCGAGGGACAGCGATACATCGGCACGGGGCTTGGCGCCGGCGTGAGCATCGCCATCGACGGCGTGCCGGGCAACGACCTCGCCGCGTTCATGGACGGGGCGGAGATTCGCGTCCTCGGCAACGCGCAGGACGGAGTGGCCAACACGATGAACGCCGGCAAGGTGGTCGTCGTCGGCGACGCGGGCGACATCCTCGGCCACTCGATGCGCGGCGGGCGGATTTACGTGAAGGGCAGCGTCGGCTATCGCTGCGGCATCCACATGAAGGCCTACGGCTCGCGGTTCCCCGTGGTCGTCATCGGCGGCGGGTCCGGGCCCTACCTCGGCGAATACATGGCCGGAGGCGTCATCGTCGTGCTGGGGCTCAATGTCGAAGCGGGCCGTTCGCCCGTCGGTGAATGGGTCGGCACCGGCATGCACGGCGGGGCGATCTATATTCGCGGGAAGGTCGAAGCGTTCCAGCTCGGCCGCGAGGTCGGCGTCGAGAAGCCCACGGACGAAGACTGGGCGTTTCTTACCGGGCTCATCGAGGAATTCAGCGCAGAGACTGGCCTCGCCGGCCGGAAATTCGCGCGCGAGGAGTTCGTGAAGCTCTACCCGAAGAGCGCGCGGCCCTACGGAACGCTCTACGCCTACTGAGCGCGCCTGCGCACACGGGCCTCGAACAGGCGCACGGCGTCTTCCTGCGCGGGCGATTCCACGGAACCCGGCCGGTGCCTGCGGACTTCCGAGATGGCTTCCTCCGCGCCCGCCCCGCGGCTGACCAGATAGCAGGCCAGCATCGTCCCCGTCCGGCCCAGGCCGGCGCCGCAGTGGACCGCCACCTTCTCCCCCGACGATACGAGCTTTTCGAGCGCGTCGACAAACGCCTGCGCCTGCTCCATCGTGGGGGCCGTCAGGTCGGCCAGAGGCATATGGAGCGCGATGATGCCGCTCGGGCTGAGCAGGTTGTCTTCGAGCGGCCTCGACGTGAGCGAGATGATGCGCCGGACGCCGGCGCGGCGGAGCGCGGCGAGGTCGGCGGCGTCGGGAAGGGCCATGCCGATGACCTTGCGCGGGACGACCCAGGTGAAACGGCGTTGGTGTCGGCGATCGGGAAACATCGGTTCCTCGACGGTTCGCTGGATTCGCTTTGAGTGTAGGCCACGGGGCGAGGCGATGCCAGAGAAATTCGCCCCTCAAAACGCGAAAGGCGTCCCGAGGGACGCCTCGCGTTATGGAGTGCAGGGATGTGAATCAGAGGTCGCAGGGCCGAACCGTCCTGCGGTTGTTGGCCTGCGTGCGCTTGATGGCTTTATCGAGGACGCAGTAGATCTTCTCGCTGAGGGCCTCCACCGTGTCGCCGGCGGTCTTGACGCCCTTGCTCTTCAGGAAAGCCTTCACCTTGCTGCCGACGACGAGACTGTCCTTGGACTTCTTGGCCATGAGTTGTCCCCTTCCGTGTGGATCCGTTGACCGCGTCTCTTCCGTGAAGGCGCGGGAGGAATCGCAACGCTCCGGCGATTCGATTAGCCGAAACGTAACGGTTGGCCCCCAGGGCGTCAAGCGCAAAAGGGCCAATCGTGGGGGCTCCGCGCATTTCCGGGCGGATTCGCCGGGCGCTTCACGGGAGGACGGGCGGATAACCCTCGTTTCTCGCGGACAAAAGGCCGATTCTGTAATCTTTCACACCACCGCGGCACGTATAGGAAAACCGTCTCGTTTCGCGCATTCAGGGGCGCTCAAGTGCGTTTCGGGCCTCGATTCACATTCGCGCTCATCGGCGCAGTCCTGGCCGCCGGCCTCGCCGGCGACGCCGGGGCGGGGCGCTTCGCCGGCGTCCGAAAATACGACGAAGTGCCGATGGACGTCGTCTCCGAGAGTTTCGAGAGCTTCGAAGAGGCGAAAATCCTTCCGTACTGGTCGGTCGACGGCGGCGCGAAGCATCGCCTGGTGACGACGCGGGTGACGGACGGGCGGCAGGCGCTGGAGGTGACGTTCCCGAACGCGAAGGGCGTGCTCAAGTACCGCCGGGCGGGGCTCGACGGCTTCGGGGGCGGAGTCGCCCGGGCGCTGGAGGTGCTGGGCGCGAGGTTCGTCTTCGCGGATCGGTTCGTTTTCGACGCGTTCAATACGGGCGACAAGCCGGTGCGTCTCGTCGTCACGTTCGCTTCGCGGCCCTTCCCGTTCGTCCTCCAGCCGGGGGCCAACTCGGTGGCGATCTCGACGGAGGACATCGCCGCAGCGGTCTACCGGCTGACGCAGGCGACGAACAGCATCGCGTTCTCCATTGAAGGCGACAAGCCGGCCACGCTGATCTTCGACGCGATGCGCCTGGAGAGGGAATCGACCGGGCAGGCGATGAAGAAGTTCGCGAAGTGCTTCGACTTCGGGCCGGACGACATGGCGCATCCCGGCTTCCTGCCGGTGGACGCGCGCACGGCCTTCGACGAGCGGCGCGGATACGGCTGGGCCGCGCCGAACCTGCAGGACGAGAAGAACAGGCTTCAGACCGTGCGCTCCTCCGGCGCCGAGGCCCTCGACGACCTGCTCAGGAACGGCGTCGCCAACCTGTCCAGCCCGTTCGTCGTGAGCGTGGCGCCCGGGAAATACCGCGTTCACATGGTGTGCGGGGCGAACTGGAGCGGCATCTACGGCCCGTCGGCGTGCGACTACGACTTCGTCATCAAGTCGAAGGGGGAGGTTCGCTACGCCCGTCCCCGCGCGGCGGATCAGCCCGAACGCGTCCTTGCGTATTACGGGCGCGACCGCGTGGATTACGAGTTCGACGAGGACCTCTGGGCCAAGTTCGCCGCCGAGACTTACGCGCCCATCCAGTTCGACGTGGACGTGCCCGACGGGCGGCTCGATATCGAGTTCCAGACGAGCCCTCAGCCGGATCGCGGGATCATCAATTTCCTCATCGTCTACCCGGTCGACCAGGCTGCGTCGGTTGAGCCCGAGGTGAAGCGCCTCTGGTACGGGATCGTGCGCCGGTTCAACCGCGTAAGCTATCGGCCCATCGATCCGGGCGTCGCGGTCGATCTCAGGAAGCCGGACCTGCACGAGGAGTTCCTGAACCCGAAACGTCGCGCCGAGAAGATCCAGGCCCTCGCCGAGAAACCCGAGAACGCGAGGAAGGACATGGTCCTCTTCGCTCGCGATCCCTTCGAGCAGGTCTACCCCGATAGCGTCCCCGAGGCGAAGGACTGCTCCGAAACGATTGTGACCACGGGGACCCCGGGCGAGACCATAGCCGCCGCGGTTAATGTCTTCGCGCTCCGGGAGCTGAAGGACCTGCGCGTCGAAGTGAGCGCCCTCGAAGGGCCGCGCGGCCGGATCGTTCCCGCCGACGCGGTCGACGCCCGCTTCGTCCGCTACTCCCGTCGCATGACGGCCCCGCGCGCGGCGGGGGAGTGGCAATACCAGGTGGTGCCGTGGTATTTCGTGAAGGCCGACATGGTCGCGGTGGATCGGTTCATGTCGGTGCGGTACGTGCTGAGCGTGAAACTGCCGGGGGACCTGGCTGCGGGGACCTACACGGGCACGATTGCCCTCTCGACCGCGAAGGGCCCGGCCGGACAGGCGCGGTTGGAGATCGACGTCATCGGCGTCAAGCTCGTGTCTCCCGACGCCTCGCGCTTCGGGGTCATCAGCTACGTTCAGCCGTTCGACGCGGGCGACGAACCCTACGGCCAGGCGACGCGTTCGCAGGTGACCTCCGGCCTGTCGCGTCAGCCCGCCAGGAACATCGAGGCGCTTTATGAGAAGCAGCATCGGCAGGAGATCGCCGCCTCGCTTGAGGAACTGCGCGCGTGCGGCTTCGGCAAGCTTTACGGCGGCGACTGGCTCAAGGACGTGGAGGAGGCCAACGCGTCGCTTACCGAGCCGATGCGCTACGTCGACCTGAACCGCGCCATGCGCGCCGCGCAGAAGCGGACGGCGGGCGAGGGGAAGCGGGACACGTCCATCCTGGTTGATTCGCAGGCGAGCGTCGCCTATCTCGTGGCGCTGGAGAGTTGCAGCGAAGCCGTCGTGCGCTCGCTGCACGATGAGAAGCTTTCGGTCGTTGTCGGCTGGCCCGGCGTGACGCAGCCCGTTGTGGAGGACGTGGGCGTCGCGCGGTTCACCTCGGGGCTCTTCCTCTGGCGGACCGGAGCCGACGGCCTTCTCGCCGGGCCGGCAAGGGCGTCGTGGGGCGACCCCTACAACCCGTTCGACGGCTACGGCGGCGAGCGGGGGAGCCTGCTGCTGCCTTCCAGCCTGGACTGGCCGGCGCCAAACCCGTCGAGAATCCTTGCGGCGATACGCGACGGCATTACGGACTACCGCTATCTTCTCACGCTCGAAAAAGCCATCCGCGTTGCCGGAGACGCCCCGGAGGCGAAGAAGGCCTCCGAGTTCCTCGCTGCGCTCAGGCAGGAAGTCCCCGGCGCGCTCTCCGACGTCGCCGAAGCGTCCGGGCCGTCGACCCTTCGTGAGCGCGCCGATTCGGCGTGGACGGCCGACCGCTATCGCGCCTTCCGACGCGATGTTGTCTCCCACCTTCTGGCCATCCGCCGAGCCCTTGGGCTGCCCGAGGGGCCCGAGGCTGCGGCGCAGGACTGGCCCTAGGGCTTATGACTAAGTGTAAAAACTATCAAGTAGAAGTTACTTCCGAGCCGATACTCCAAAGAAGAATAGGGTGAAGAGGCGGCAGCGCCAACGCCTGTTGCCGTAACCGGTTGGTAGACAACAGGTTGCAACTGGGCAGTAGGGGCTATCCGGCGGCTTGACCCTTATCCGGAGGCACGGAAGATGTCGGGTGAAAGGCAGAATTGGAAGCGCAAGAGGAAGACGATCGTCGTCGATAAGGAGTTTCAGTTCCGCTACCTGATGACATGGGTGCTCTTGACCACGTCGCTTCTGGCGGGGCTGGTCCTGGCGTCTCTGAGCGTGTTCATCTTCTTCAACGGCGACCGGACGTATTTCGTCTGGATCAATGCGGGGTGCGCGGGCGTCATCACGGCGTTGAGCATGTACTACATCGTCCTGCATTCGCACCGCATTGCGGGGCCGGCGTTTCGCCTGAAGCGGGTGCTCTCGGACATTGCGGACGGCCGTCGCGGTTTCCGGGTGAAGCTGCGTCACAAGGACTACCTGAAGGAAGTCGCCGACGCGATCAACGTGCTGCTCGAGAAGATCGAGGAGAAGGAAGCGAAGGTGAACGAGTTGGGGCGGCTGGTCGGCGAGCTGTCGAAGAACGGCCATGACGTGGGCAAGGTTCACGACGTCGCCAACCGTGTGTCGCGTGAACTCGAAGAGCTGTGCCCGCCGGTGAAGGTGGTGATGCTCGACGGCGAGGAGAAGAAGCAGGGATGAGGGCCGCGAGAGCGGCGATAGCAAGACAAGCGCCCGGCGGAGTCATCGGCCGGGCGTTTCGCTTTAAGGCGCGTTGTCCGGGCGGGGGCCCAGCGTCGCGGTGAGCGATATCGGCTTGCCGTCGCGCGTCACCTTGAACGTGACGACGTCCCCGACGCAGCAGCGGCCGATGGCGTGGAGCAGCTTGAACGACGTGTCGATGGGCGTTCCCTGGAACTCGGTGATCGTGTCGCCTGCCTTCATGCCCGCCTTCTGGGCGCCCGTGCCCGGCAGCACGCTCTGGATGAGGGCGCCGCCGTTCATCTTGCGCGAGTCGAACATGATCCCCAAAAACGCCGAATGCACCGTCTCGCCCGCCTTGAGCTTCGGCATCTGCTTCATCAGGTCGCCGATAGGCACCGCGAAGCCTATGCCGGAGTCGTAGAGCGTCAGGCCCGCGCGGGCGCTGGAGGACATGGGAGTGACGATTCCCAGCAGGCGGCCCTGCACGTCGACGAGGGCGCCGCCGTAGTTCGAAGGGTTCGTCCGCGCGTCGATCTGGATGGCGCGTCCCGCCATGCGCTCCGTGGCGCTGACGATCCCCACCGAGAGCGTCGCGGCGCCGGATTCGTTGACCCCGCAGACGAGCGCCCATCGGCCGACCTGCACCTCGGCGTTGTCGGCGAATGCCGGCACCGGCAGCCCCTTCGCGTCGACCTGAAGGATCTGGATTCCTCTCGAAACGTCCTGCCCGAGGAGCTTGGCGTCGAACGACCGGCCGTCGGCGAGCCTGACCCTGGCGGAGGCAACGTCCGCGTTGACGCTGAAATCGCTCGTGGCGATGAGACCGTCGGAGGAGA
The DNA here is from genome assembly GCA_037439485.1 of Planctomycetota bacterium. Taxonomy (GTDB): domain Bacteria; phylum Planctomycetota; class DG-23; order DATKVD01; family DATKVD01; genus JBBIVY01. The sequence continues at coordinate 35,025 of JBBIVY010000020.1, forward strand.
TGATCACGCCGGGCACCGGCCCGGCGCCGCGCTGAAAGGCCGGCATCGCCTGAGAGCCCGGGGTCGCCGGCATGGGCGGGATGATTCCCTTGCCAGGCTTCCAGGTGATCTGGACGGAAACGAGGCTCGGGGAAACGCGGGCGACCGCGGCGGCGAAGACTTTTTCGAGCGACGCGACGTCCGACCCGGCCGACGCCGCGAACGCGCGGCCGGTGAGAAGGGCGCCCATCGCGGCGCAGAGGATCGCGCAGATTACGAGTCGGTGGCGGTTCATCATCGATCCTATTTCAGCACCGACCGCGGCGTTCTGGTAAGCGTCGCGGCGATCTTGACTTCCTTCTTATCGCGCAGCACCGTCATCTCGACGCGGGCGCCCACGACGAGGGGGTCGAGTTGCTGGAGTAGCTGGCGGCCGTTCGGGACCTGCTTGCCGTTGAACGTCGTCACCACGTCCCCCTCCTTGAGCCCGGCGTCGGCTGCGGGCGAGCCGGGGACGACGTGCTCGACATACGCGCCGGTCGTGGCCTTCGCGTCGTCGATGATGTAGGCGCCGAGATATCCGCTCGGCGTCGGGCGCGCCGGGACCGGCAGGGGGGCGGTCGTGTTGTCGGGGGGGCGGGCCGGGGCGATCTCGGTCTCCGCCGGCGCGGGCGAGGTCTTGCGGGCCATATCCAGGAGCGGGCTCAGGTCTCCGGCGGGGACGGCCACGCTGAGTTCCGTGTTCGTGGCCTTGCTGCGGATCTCCTTGATGCAGAGTCCGACGAGCCTGCCGTCGAGGTCGACCAGCGCGCCGCCGTTGGCGCCGGGGTTGATGATGACGTCGGAGACGATGAGCGGCCCGCCGTAGGAGTAATCCGCCGCCTGGATGGGGTGGATGGCCGAGATGACGCCGACCGTGACGGACAGCGGGTCCGTCCGCGTCTGCGAGAGGCCGAACGGGTTGCCGATGCCGATGACCCACTGGCCCACGCGCGGCGTCGAGGTGGAGAACTCCAGTGCCCGAAGGCCGGGGGCCGTGATCTTGAGGATCGCGATGTCCATCTTCGGGTCCGTCGCGACGATCGCCGCGACCACCTGCGACCCGTCGGCCAGCATCACCGTCGGGCGCTTCGATTGGCCGAGCGCCGAAAGCGACGTCGCGATGAGCCCGTCCGACGAGAGCACCACGCCCGAGGCGATGGAGACCTGCACCGTCCCCATGGCCAGCGACCTCGTGGCCGCCGTCACCTTGACCACCGACGGCGAGGCCGTGCGGATGGCGTCGGCGAACGGGTTGGTGGCCTCCGGCGCGGCGGATGCGCAGAAGACCAGGACGGCGAGCCCGACGCACGCGAAAAGGGCAAGTCGGTGACGCATCAGTAGACCCTCGGTCCGATGACGATGGGCGGTTTCTCGCGGAGCACCAGCTCCCGCAGGCCGCGGTTGAACTCGACGCTTTCGATCTGGGCGACCTCGGTCTGGTCGCCGTCGACGTACTGGGTTTCGAGGAAGGGCACCATGACAGATCCGACGCGGCGGTAGTCGCCGAAGCGGTTCTCGACGGTCTGATGGGCGTTCGCGTCGCGGATGACGTGCCGGATGAGAAGGCCGCTCTCGGGGTCGAACGACCAGCGCCGCTCGATTCCGCGGCGGTCGCGGGTGGCGACGACGACCAGCTTGCGGTTGTCGAGAGTCTCGGCGCCGGCCATGCGCGGCTGGGCGTTGCTCCATCCGTCCTCGCGCGTGAGATCGTCGAAGGCCTCGTGGTCCGCGCGCTTCACGGCAAGCTGCTCGGGCGTCATGTCGACGAGTTGCCCGTTCACGTACGTCCAGCCGGAGGCGCCGTCGCAAAAGGAGACGATATTCGTCGTCGAGGTGCCGTAGAGGAGCTTCATCTCCTGGCGCTGGATGCCGGAGCCAATCTCGTACTGTACGACCGTGCCGGTCCGACGGACGCCCGCGGTGAGCGTCTGGACCCGCGCGGTCGTCGTGGTGTCGTGGATGTTGGCCTGTGAGCGGTAGCCGCCCACGGCGTCGGCATAGCGCCGGAGCACCGCTTGGGGGGACGTGTCGCCTTCGGTCTCGGGCGCTTTCTCGGGCGTGACGTTGGCGAGGGCCGTCGCGGTCTCCGTGCCCGTCGGGCGCTCGCCGAGCGTCACATCGAGGTCGTATTGCTTGCCCGACCGCTCGACCATGACCCGAACCTGCTTGCCCGCGGGGAGGACGCCGATGCGGTTGACGAGTTCCTTGTCGGAAAGGACGTCGCGGCCCTGAAAGCGCCGGATGATGTCGCCGACGAGCAGGCCCGCCTTGTCCGCCGCCGAGCCGGAGAGCACCGTCTTGATCGTCGCGGACGTCGACGCGTCGACCAGCTCGACGCCGAGGATCGCGTGATGCACGCGGCGTCCCTGGCGCAGATCGCCGAGGAAGTCCTTGATCTGGTTGATGGGGATGGCGAAGCCGACGCCGGTATTGACCTTGCCGCGCTCGGGCCGGACGGAGACACGGCCGTTGATGCCGATGAGGCGGCCGGTGGAGTCGAAGAGCGGCCCGCCCGAGTTGCCCGGGTTGATGGGCGCATCCACCTGGATGCAGTCGGTGTAGATGAGGTCGCCCGAGCTGGTTCCCGGCAGATAGCGGTGCGTCCCGCTGATGATGCCCTGCGTCACGGTCGGCATGAAGTCCGTCGCCAGGCCGAACGGATTGCCCATCGCGAGCACCCAGTCGCCGAGCGCCAGCTTGTCGCTGTCGCCGAGTTCCGCGGCGGTGAACGGCCCGCCGTCGATCTTGATGAGGGCGATGTCGCCGGTGGGGTCGCGGCCCTTGACGACCGCGGAGTATATCTTGCCGTCCGACAGGCCCACGTTGACCTTGTCCGTCTCGCCGGCGACGTGATAGTTGGTGAGGGCGTATCCGTCCGCGTCGATGATGACGCCGCTGCCGGAGCCGAGAGGGGTGGTCGGGATCTTGCCGTCCTCCGGCATCGCCGGGAAGATGGCGCAGACGGTCTTTTCGAGCCTTTGGATGAGCTTGACGCGGGCGCTTTCGGCCGTGAGCGCCTTTTGCAGGTCCTCGGGAGCGGCGGCAGGGCTGTCGGCATAGCCCCAGAGCGCCGCGCAAGAGAGCGCGAAGAGACACGCGAGGAGAATGATGCCCCTGTTGGACATACGGATTCCCAGCGAGAATGGGCCAGCCAATCCGAAGGTAATTATACCCGGCGGGGGCGGGGTTTCAAGGGCCGTATTCGTCTGCCGGCGCGGCTTTTCTCTTGTAGGGGCACGACATGTCGTGCCCGTCTTTCCGTTTGCGGGCATGGTGTTTGCGGGCACGGCATGCCGTGCCCCTATCCATGAAAGGCTACCAGTACGCCAGAAAAT
>JBBIVY010000021.1:0-37876 GCA_037439485.1 Planctomycetota bacterium
GGTCGTCGGAGGCGCGGCGACGTGGCCGGACGGCCGTGCGGTCTCCGGCAGCTTGTGTGGCACACCCGCCCCCGGGTGTGTCTTTCCTCCGGTCACTACAACAGCAATCACACACGGGGGCGGGTGTGCCACACAAGCAGGACAAACTGCACAAGCAACGCAAGCCGTACAGCAAGGAGAGGAAACGGCGATACTCATCGACTCGGAATCGGGCCCGTCCCTTCTGCGGCGGCGGATGGAGGACTGGCACATCGAAAGCGAGCGGCTGCGCGTGTTCACGATGAAGAGCCATGCGGCGGGACTTGCGCTGCCGTCGCTCGACCGGCGCGACCACTGGCTGGCGGTGTCGAGCGCGGTCTGCTGGACGCGACCGGCGCTTGTGATCTTCGATTCGCTCTCGGGCGTCCATGCTGTGTCCGAGAACTCCTCGCGGATACGCTCGCTGATGCAGAAGTTCGCGGCGCTCGCCCAGGACTCGGGCGCCGCGGTCCTCGTTATCCATCACCTCCGCAAGCGGTCGGAGTCGTCGTCGGTCGCCGCATCGCTCGACCGGCTCCGCGGAAGCTCCGCCATTGCGCAGTCGGCCCGCGTGGTCTGGGCCATCGACCGCCCCGACCCCTCCGACCCGCGCCGGCGGCTCATCCAGATCAAGAATAACCTCGCCGCGACCCCGCCGCCCATCGGCTTCACGATCGACTCCGGCGGCGTGTCGTTCGGCGAGGCGCCCAAGCCCGTCTCGCAGGTCGCGATGGCCATGGAGCTGATCCAGACGGTCCTGGCCGAAGGGGAGGTGCCTACGAAGGAGGTGTTCGCGCAATGCCATGCCAACGGATTCCCGCCGACGTGCGCCTGGCGGGCAAGCCATGCGCTGAGGGTCGTCAAGAAGCGCGAGTCGCCTAAAGGGCCCTGGATCTGGTCGCTTCCGAAATGTTCTAATGCGGAAGTGAAGGCCCAGTAGGCATTATTCGTGGATTCTGTGGGTTCCTTGGATTCTGGGCGTATTTCGCTAAAAACGCATTCGATAGTTAGGGGCCATTAGTGTTCGTGGACGTGGAGGGGCATCGGGCCAGTGGTTTGTGAGATGTGAGAGTGGCAGTTGCTGTCCGGTGACCCGGCCATCTCGTGGGCCGGAACGAACGGCAACCAGGCGCCCCACGAGGGGGCACGCTACATAGACAAAGACAACGGGGGCGGCTCAGGCGTCGGCGGTCTTGAGCGGCCGGTTGCTCAGGAAGATCGAAAGGACGAGCCCGACGAGGACGAATCCTCCGGCGACGTAGAACGAGCAGACGGCGGCGCGGGCGGTGTTTGTGGGGAAGTGGTCCTTGATGCTCGCGAAGATGAGCGGGCCGACGACGCCGCCGGCCGACCAGGCGGTGAGGATGGCGCCGTAGACGATGGGCATCATCCTCTGCCCGAAGACATCCGTGACGAATGACGGCATTGTGCCGAAGCCGCCGCCGTAGCAGAGGAGCACCCAGCAGACGAGGCCCGCAAAGAGCCACTGGTTGCCGGTCCATGCGAGGAGGATGAACGCGGCGACCTGGGTGAGCAGCATGGCGCGGAAGGCCTGCACGCGGCCGATGCGGTCGGAGAGCCCGCCCCAGAAGAATCGGCCGACGCCGTTGAAGACGGAGCTGACGGCGACGAGCGTGGCGCCTGCGGCGGCGAGGGCTATCTTGAGCGCGGTGGGGTCGATGCGCTTGAGGATGTCCTGGAAGAGCGGGGACTGGAAGCTGACGATGGCGATGCCCGCGGTGATGTTGCAGAAGAAGACGAGCCACATCATGAGGAACCGGCCGGAAAGGAGGCACTTTGCGGGGGTGAGTCCGACGTCGGAGGCGGCGGCGCTGGGAGGGGGAGTCCAGCCGGAAGGGACGTAACCGGCGGGCGGGTTGCGCAGGCACCAGGCGACGGGCAACCCGAAGGCGAGGAAGAGCAGGCCGAAGACGGCGAACGTGGCGGCGTAGTTGACTCCGTCGGGGCCGGTGAAGAGCGAGGAGACGCCGGGCGCGACGACCTTGGTCATGAGCAGCGCGCCGAAGCCGAAGCCCATGACGACCATGCCGGTGAGGAGGCCCTTCTTGTCGGGGAACCACTTCGCGACGGTGGCCACGGGCGTGACGTATCCCAGGCCCAGGCCGATGCCGCCGATGACGCCGTAGCCGGCGTAGAGGAGCGGCAGGCTCTTGAGATGGAGCGCGAGGCCCCCGAGCAGGTAGCCGACGCCGAATAGCGCTGCCCCGGTCATCGCCAGCTTGCGCGGGCCGAACTTCGCCAGGTTGATTCCGCCCCACGCCGCGGCGAGGCCGAGGAAGCAGATCGCCAGGCTGAAGGTCAGCGCCGTCTGGCCGTTCGTCCAGCCGTAGGCGTCCTTGAGGAGGTTCTGGAAGTAGCTCCACGCGTAGACCGTGCCGAGGCAGAGCTGAAGAACGGTGCCGCATACGGCGATGAGCCAGCGGTTGGGAAGCGCAGGCGCGGCGGAGGTCATGGGGAGTCCCTCGTCTGTCCGGGAGCGTTGGGGAGGCAAACCAAAGGAGGCATTATTGCGGGAAAGGGCCACGCTGTCAAGGACCGGCTGAACGGGCCGGGGCATTGTAACGCGAACGTAAATAGGGCGGAAGGAGCTTGGAATGCGTTTGACCGGCGGCGTATAATGATGAGGCGCCGGGCGGGCTCCCGCTAATTCGGGGAACCGCCGGGGCTCGGCGGTCGTCTAATGGGGATAGGGCGTAGTGTGCCCGGCGGGACCCAGGCTTGATCGCTGCCAGGATGCGGATTCCAACCTTCCTTCTCTCCTTTCAGGGGGTGTTCCGATGAAAGCGCGGACGATCTGGATCGCGTGCGGCGTTTTCGCGGCTCTGTGGCTGGTGTGCCCGTCTGCGGCGACGGCGCAGGCCAAGGACGACACGAAGGAACAGAGCATCTACATCCCCTACAAGAAGCTCCGCGACGTGTTCGAGAAGGAAGGCCGCGTCGTCTTCATGCCGTACGACAAGTTCCTGGAGCTGTGGAAGGACCGCTACGACCGCACCCCCGGGGCCGAGGTCGGAAAGCCCCCGGTTGACTGGATCATCAGCGAGGTGACGAACGCGGCGACGGTGTCGAAGGACGTCGTCACCGTGACCGCGACGGTCAAGATCGAGGTGCTCAAGGAGGGTTGGAACGAGGTCTCGCTCGGCCTTCGCGACGCGGCGGTGACGAAGGCGACGCTCGACGGTGCGCCCGCGCGCATCCTCTTCGCCCCGGGCGTGGGCTACAAGCTGCTCGTCGAGAAGAAGGGCGCCGCGGCGCAGACGATGTCGCTGAGCCTCGAATTCGCGAAGACGTTCAACAAGGCGCCGGGGCAGAACTCCGTCTCGTTCGAGACCCCTCGCGCGCCGGTGAGCAAATGGGAAGTCCGTATCCCCGAGCCGGGCGTCAAGGTCAACGTTGCCGACGCGCTGGCCTCGACGGAGGCGCCGGCGGGGCCCAAGGCCGAGGAGACTGTCGTCATGGCGTTTGTCGGCGCGGCGCCGATCGTTCGAATCGACTGGACGCCGAAGGCCGAGGGGGCGAAGGGCCTCACCGCGCTGGCGAGCGTCAGCGTCGAACAGTCGGTCGACGTGGACGAAGGCGTTGTTCGGACCCGCGCGAAGGCCGTCTATTCGATCTCGCGCGCCGAGCTGACGCAACTCCTCGCGGAGGTGCCCGCGGACCAGAAGGTGGTGAACGTCTTCGACCCGAACGTGCGCGAGTGGAAGGTGGACCCGCTCGCGGGCGGGGCGCAGCAGATCACGGTGCAGCTCTTCGAGCCCGCGAAGACGACTCAGAACCTCGTCATCGAGCTGCAGCGCTTCGTGGCGGAAGCGGCCGGGGCGCAGGAGATCTCTGCCCCCGTGGTGAAGTTCCTGGGCGTCAGCCGCCAGCAGGGCGTGGTGGTGGTGCGCGTGGCCGACACGCTCCGCAGCGAGGCGACGAAGCGCACCGGGCTGATGCAGGTGGATGCGTCGGAAATCCCCGCGGGGCTCGGCGGGGCCCGGTGGCAATATATGTATCGCTACGCGGCGCTGCCGTATGACCTGGCGCTGAGCGTGGAGAAGGTGCGGCCGGAGATCGAGGTCGATACGCTCATCGAGGCGCACCTGTCGCCCGAGGAGATGAAGCTCGACGTACTCGCGGTGTTCGACATCCAGCGCGCGGGCGTCTTCCGCCTTGACCTGGCGGTCCCCGAAGGCTACGGCGTCCTGTCGGTCGCCGGCGCGGGACTCACCGGCGTCACTCCGGTGCAGGTGGATACGCACCACGTCGAGGGCGCCGCGAAGACGCAGCTTGTGGTGAACCTGACGCGGAAGGCCATCGGCAAGGTGGGCCTGGCCGTCGTGCTCCGAAAGCGCCTCGCCGAGCCGGAGCTTCTCAATCCGACGGGCAAGTCGGCGACGGTCCCCGTGGGCATCGTGCGTGCAGCGGGCGCCGGTCTCAAGCGGCAGACGACGCGCGTGGTGGTCTATGCGCCGGAAAGCCTGCGCGTGAACCCGACCGACGTCAAGGGGCTGCGCCCCGTGTCCGCCGCCGAGGCGACGGCGAACATGCGCGCGACGCAGGCCGCAAGCGAGCGGCCGGTCGTGGCCTACATGGGCGGCGACGAGGCCGTGACGCTCACGCTTGCGGGCGAGCGCAGAAAGCCCCAGGTGACCGCGCGGCAGTTCCTCGTTGTGCGTGTCGAGCCGGGCGTGGTGACCTACGAGGATACGTTCTTCTACAACGTCCTCTACAGCGGCGTCAAGTCGCTGCGTCTCGATGTGCCGTCTGCGCTCGCGAGCGACATCCGCATCAGCACGCCGGGTGTGCGCTACGAGGCGCTCGAAGGGGCCGACAAGCCTCAGGATCTCGCCGAAGGCTACGTCGCCTGGAAGCTCATGGGCGAGACGGAGTTCCTCGGTGAGGTGAAGGTGGTGCTCAACAAGTGGGAGAAGAAGATCGAGAAGCTCGATGCGGGCAAGAGCGTCCCCCTCGCGATCCCGTGGCTCAAGCCGATGGGCGTCGATCTCGATCGCGCGTGGGGGCAGATCGTCCTCGTCAAGGCCGAGACCATCGACGTGCGCGCGGACAACGTCACCGAGTCGCTCCGGCCCATCGACCCGCAGCACGACCTGATGCCCGGCGCGTCGGTCGCGGGCTCGGCGGCCAGGGCGTTCGAATTCCACGAAGCGTGGAACCTCGTCGTCACCGCGACGCAGTTGCGGCTGCAGGAGGTCAAGCGCACGAGCATCGAACGTGCCATGGTCCGCATGGTCGTCACGCGCGCCGATACGGTGTCGGTCCAGGCGGTCTATCGCATCAGGAGCCAGGAGCAGCGGCTGCATCTGCGAATCCCCGGCGTGCTCGCGGGCGCCAACCCGTTTGACACCGAGCCGTTGCGCATCAACGGCCGCGCGGTGACGCTGGAGCAGGTCGACCCGAAGGCCGGGATCTACGCGGTGCCGCTTCTGGGCCAGGCGCCCGAGCAGGCGTTCCTGCTGGAGCTTCGCTGCCGCGTGCCGCTCTCGTCATGGCGGTTCGAGTGCCCATCCTTCGTCGCCCCCGCGGGCGATAACGACACGCTCGGCGAACCCGCGGTGCAGACGGTCTACCTCGGCGTCTACCTGCCCGAGGAATATGCCTATCTCGGCTCGACCGGCCCGTGGACCGACGAGATCCGCTGGGACCGCGACATGGTCTCCAGCACCCCGGTCGCCACCGGCAACCCGGCGGATATCCTAGGCGCGATGAAGCAGGGCATAGGAGGCGACCTCTCGCGCCTTGACGCGTTCCCGGTGGAGGGGCATCTGTATCTCTTCTCGACGCTGGGCCCCGTGCCTACGAGCGAGGGCGCTCTCAGCATCGTGGCGCTACGCGAGTCGATCCTCAACATCATCATCCTCGTCGTCGTCCTCGTCGTCGGCGCGGCGCTCCTGCGCGCGTGCTGGGTGTCGAAGGCGCTGGCGACGGGCTCGTTCATCACCGTCATCGTGCTGATGGGCGTGTTCCTGCCGACGCTGTTGCACCAGGTCTGGGGCTCGACGCTGGTCGCCGGCGCGTTCATCGTGGCCATCGCGTGGGTGATCCAGGGCGCGATGACGTTCGCCGGAAGGCGTCCGAAGAGGTCCGCGCCGACATCCCCGCCGACGCTTGCGCCGGCAGCGGCCGAGGAGAAGGGTGAGCGGGAGAAACCTGCCGACGAGAAGGAGGACGAGCGCAATGCGTAAACTCCTTCTCACAGGCTTGCTCGCGGCGGCGCTCCTCGGAGCGTCGTGGCGCGACGGGAGGACGGCAGCGGCGCCGACCCCGGGACCCGGCGAATTCAAGCCCGCGCGGGAAATCATGGTGCCTTACGAGGACCTGCCGATTCTCCTCGAAGAGAAGACCCGGCGCGTGCTGCTCACCCGGGCCGAATACGAGCAACTCGTGGCGAAGGCCCGACGCGTCGCCGACGCGCGTGCCCCCGTTTCCGTCGCGCAGCTTTCGGCGGATTACTCGGTGCGCGTCGCCGACGAACGCGCGGTCATCACGGGCACAATCGTGATCGACGTGCTGGAGGACGGCCTGTATTCGCTCGGCCTCGACTTCGGAGGCGTCGGCTTCCGCTCGGCGACGCTGGACGGCAAGGCGGCCCCTGTGGGCCTTGCGGACGACGGGCGGCCGGTGCTCTTCATCGAGGGCAAGGGGCGCCACACCCTGGAGGTTGACCTCGTGGCGCCGCTCCAGACGACCGCGGCGCGGCAGGTCCTTGACGTTCAGCTTCCGACGCCCGCCTCGGCGAAGCTGCAGCTTTCGGTTCCGGGCGACGTTGAGGTGAAGTCGGGCACGCCTGTCATCTCTCGCGTCTTCGACGAGAAGGTGCCGGAAACGCGGTTCGAACTGCTGCCATCGACCGGCCGCCAGACCGTCGTCATGACGCTCAACTCGCGCCTCAAGCGGCACGATCGCGTCGTCGTGTCGCGCGCCGTGCAGATCGACCAGGTGACCGAGGCGTTCGACCGTCTTTCGGCCCGGTTCGATCTGAGCGTGCTTCACCGCGCGGTCGACTCGTTCCGCTTCACCGTGCCCGATGGATTTGACGTCACCGACGTTCAGTGCGTTCAGTTGGCGCACTGGGCCGTTGCGGCGGAGGGAACCCGGCGCATCCTCGAAGTGCAGCTTCGCGAGGAATCGACCGGCATTGTGACGATGAGCTTCGCCGCGGTGCGCACTCGGCCGGACCTCTCGGCCTGGACGATGCCGAGGTTCGAGCCGCTGGACGTCGTCGGGAACTCCTGTGTCATCGGCGTGCTTCTCGAAGACCGCCTGCGCATGGAGAGCGTCGCCGCGAAGGACCTCGTGCCGGTGGATGCCTCGTTCCTCAAGCGCGTGCTTCCTGCGACCTTCGCGCCTCCGGCCCAGGGCGAGACGCCCATCCGGCCGGTGCTGGCGTATTTTTCGCCGCAGGGCTCGTTCGACCTCCGTGCGAGGTTCCCGAAGCCTCCGGCGAAGGTGCGCGTGACGACGAGCTTGCTGGTCGGCATCGATGAGGGCGCCGTGACGCTGAAGCGAGGCGGGTTCTCGCTCATATCCGAGGAGGAGAAGCTCTTCAGCGCCGACATCCGCGTGCCCGCGGGCTGGCAGGTGAATAGCGTTACCTCGGCCGACGGTTCCGCGCTCAAGTTCGAGCGATACGACGAGGCCGGGGGCGCCGCCAGGCTGCACGTGACGCTGCCGAAGGGCGTCGAGCCCCGGCAGGAAACGCGCGTGTTCATCGAGGCCCGCCGCGAGCCGAAGGGTTGGCTCGACGCGTGGTCCTCGCGCTCGGTGGAGGTCCCGGCGTTCTCCATCGCTGGGGCGACGAAGGATGTGGGCGCCGTGGCTGTCGAGACGGGGGACGATCTCGCCGTGCGGCCTGAGAAGCTGACGGGCCTTCTGCCCATCGACCAGAACGAACTGGCCGGATTCGGCTTCGGCGGCACCTCTCCGGCGCTTGCATGGCGCTACGAGTCGCAACCTTGGTCGGGCACGGTCGTTGTGGAGCGCGTGCTGCCGAGGGTTACGGCGGAGACGTATTCGTTCTTCGTCATCCGCCGCGACTCGATCGCGGCCCATTACGAAATCTGTTACACCATCGCCCAGGCGCGCACGCGGACTCTGAGCTTCATGCTTCCGGCCTCGACGCCGGCGGAGGTGGCCGTGAAGGGACTCGACGGCCTCGCGGTGAAGGAGTTCACGAGTGCGCCCGTTGCGGGCGGCACGATGAGAAAGTGGAACGTCACCCTGGCCGAGCGCCGGGACGGCGTCGCGAAGATCTCGGTGGACTTCCAGCAGAAGGTGAGCGACAAGGAGCTTGCGGGCTTCACGGCGCCCGTCGTTCATGCGACGGACGTGGCGTATGAGTGGGGCCGGATCTCCATTGAGGGCTCGGACGAACTGGACGTTACCATTGAGAAGACCGACCTGCGGCCGCTGGACGTGGGCGCGCTCGTTGATGCCAAGTATCAGCCGGGCAACCGCTTGCTGGGCGTCTACGCGTTCGTGGGCGAGGCGAAGCCGGTGGGGCTATCCGCCAAGCACGACCCCGCGTATGACCTGCCTCCGGCGATCGTGCAGCGCGCGGAATTCACGACGGTGATCTCCGCCGACGGCCGGAGCGAGACGGCGGCGCTCTTCACGCTGCGCACGAAGGCGCTGATGGTCGGGGTCAACCTGCCCAAGGGCTCAACCCTCTGGTCGGCGATGCTCGACGGCGAGGCGCTGAAGCCGCAGCTCCAGGACGGCACGCTTGTCGTCAGCCTGAGTGCCGCGGCTCAGGGCAAGTCGCGGGCGCTTTCGGTGCTCTACGAGACCCCGGTCGGCGGCGTCGCCCTCTGGAGCCGCGTGGGAATCCCGTCGGCGAAGCTTGAACTGCGGACCAAGTCCGGCCAGACGGCGGCCATTCCGGTGGTGGAGACGAGTTGGCGGCTATACGTGCCGCCCAGCTTCCGCGTGGTGCGCACGGACGGCACGATGATGACGCGCGAAGTGGCGCCGCCGCAGCTTGCGGTGGTGAATGTGCTTGAACACGCGTATGCCATGACGGGCGGCGTGAATCCCGGCGAGAACCCGGCGTTCACGGGATCTCGCCGCTATGTCACACGGGCTATGGACAACGCCACGAAGAGGGTGCCCATGGATGAGTCGTTGGCTGTTGCGAGCCACCGGGGATATCCGTCGCATGGCGACCAAGCGGAGTTGTTGGATGATTTGTTTGATGACAGCCCGGTGGACTCCAACATCGACGCGCGTCCGTCGGTGGACGCTGATGCGATGCGTCCGAGCGCAGGGGCGCCGGAGTGGATTGCTTCCGGCGGCCACGTCTCGGGGCTGGACGGCAAGGCGCCGGCGACCCTCGGGCCGCGCACCGAGAAGGGGACACAGGCATATGACGGGAGCAAAGCCAAGTCCTCTCGCCTTGGCGGAACCTCGGTCCTTTCGGGCTTCCGCTCGCTGCCCATCGAGCTTCAGCCCGCGGGCGAGGGGATTTCCCTCCGCTCGCTCGGGGAGACGGCGACGCTTGACGTGACCGTGGCCAACGAGACCCGGCTCGACATCCTCTACGAGGCCCTTGCGCTGATCGTCCTCGTCGTCGGCGTCGCGCTCCGGAAGCAGCCGGTTGGGCGCAAGGCGGCCTACGTCTTCGGAGTGGCGATCATTGCGACGATGGTCCCGATGCTAGCCTTTGAGGTCGAACTGGCGCTCATCTTCAACGGCGCCTTCTACGCCGCGGCGATTGTCGGGGCGTATTACCTGGCCGCGGGAATCGTCTGCTGGGTGTCGAGGCGCTTCAGCTCGAAGATCGCCTCCGCGGTCGCGGCGCTCGTGCTGGCGGTGATCATCGTCGGCTTCGGCAGTTACGCATTCGGCGACGAGTCGAGCGGGCCCTACGTCGTGCAGGTGGCGGGACCGGAACGGCCGGTGAAGGTGCCGGACGATGCGATTGTCGTGCCTTACGACGCCGACTCGCGCACGGGCATCCAGGAGGCGGGCAAGCTGCTCGTGCCCTACGACAAGTTCGTGGAGCTGTGGAACCTTGCGTATCCCGAGAAGCGCGTCGAGACGAAACCCCCGCCCGCGGCGTTCGCGCTCTCCGGGGCGTCGTTCCGCGCTAAGTTGGAAGGGGACGACTTCCTGCTGGTTCAAGGCCGCGTGGACGTCACGGTCTATGCCGAGGAGTTCGTCGCGGTGCCGCTGGCCCTGGACGGCGGGGTGCTGGCAAAGGCTGACCTCGACGGCCGGCCGGCGCGGCTGGGGCTGCCGGAGATCCTGCCGCCCATGAGGAACGCGATGGCGCAGCAGGCGGCCCCGGCGATGCCGCGGGGGCGATTCATCGTCCTCTACGTCGGGGGCAAGGGCAAGCACACGCTCGACCTCGCGGTGCGCATGAAGCTCGACCGACAGGGCGGCTGGCGCATTGCGGGCGGAAGGCTTCCGGCTTCTCCCGCGACGGCGCTGACGCTTGATGTTCCCGCTGCTCAAACAGAGGTCGTTCTGGCCGGCGTGACGGACCGCAGCCGGTATGAGACCTCCTCGGCGGACCAGAAGATCGAGACCGCCCTCGATCCGGGCGCGGTCTTTACGGTGCGCTGGCGCCCGCGCGTGCTCGAAGGGCAGATCGACACGTCGCTCACCGCCGACTCGACCGGCGTCTTCGACGTCCGCGAAGACCAGTTGAAGCTCTCGTGGACGGTGACGATGAGCTTCCGCAAGGGCGAGCGCGACTCGTTCACGCTGGAGCTGCCCGCAGGCTACGTCGTCGAGAAGGTCGCCGGCGCCAACGTCCGCGGCTGGGAGGCGAAGGAGACGAAGCTCAACGTCATCCTCCTCAACAAGGCCCGCGAGTCGGAGACGTTCGAGGTAACGATGTGGAAGCCCGGCGCGGTGGCGGCCGAGGGAGCCAAGGAGTTCGATGTCCCCGAGGTGTCGGTGCCCGGGGCGACGCGGCAGTCCGGCTCGCTGATCCTTCGGCGCAGCCCGCTTCTCGATGTGAGGACCGGCGCCACGGCAGGAGTGTCGCGCATCGACTTCCCGGCGGGGCGCGAGGCGGGCTCGGGCGCGGACGAAAGCCCGCTCGGACTCAGACCCTACCAGGCATGGCGGTTCAATGACGTGCCGTTCACGCTGAAGGTGTCCGCCGAGCCGGTGGTCGCGAAGACGGGGGCGACGGTCGAGACGCTGGTAAGGCTTTTCGAGCGCGAACGGCGCCTTGAGACGCGCGCCACTTTCCACGTGAGCGATCGGAGTGCCTACGAGCTGCGCGTGGCGGTTCCGGACGACTTCAAGCTGGAGCGCGTGGAGATGCCGTGTGTCTTCGAGTGGGCGCTGACGACCGAAAAGACCCGGCGCATCGTCACGGTGTACCTGGCCGACGGCCGCATGGGCGACGTGGCGGTGGTGCTCAAGGGATCGCTCGGCGATGTGCAGGGCGCGGCGGCCGCGACGGTGAGCGTCTTCGAGCCACTCGGGGTTGAATCCTTCACGGGCCAGGTGGCCGTCGTCGTGGACCCGGCGTATGACGTGCGCGTCGACGGACTGGCGGGACTCGAAAGCATCGTGGTCAGCAAGGTCTTCGGCTGGGTGGCCGCGGTGGATCAGCCGGATACGCGCCTGGCGCTGCAATACTCGACCGCGGGCGCGGCGGGGAAGTTGATCCTCTCCGAGCGCAAGGCCGACGTCGCCTGCACGACGATGACGAATGTTCGCGTGACGGAGCGGTCGGTGGAGGAGTCGATCCTGTTGGACTTCATGATCACCAAGGCCCGCATCCGCGAGGTGTCCTTCCTGCTGCCCGCGCGCATGAAGAATGCCGTGGTTCACGCGCCGCTGATGCGGCAGAAGTCGGTGACGCCGGTCAATGTCGCCGGCGAGGAGATGCTGCGCGTGAAGGTCGAACTTCAGGACGGCAAGATGGGCCGGCTCATGGTGATGGTGGACGACGATCGCGTGCTGAAGGCCGACGAGCAGGCCGCTTCGATTCCGGTGGTGGAGACCGCTCAGACGATCGCGCGCTACGTGGTCCTCGAAGTCGCCGGTCTCGACGAGGTGGTGCCGAGGCCGGAGGGGCTGGAGCCCATCGGCCGCCAGCAGAAGGTGTGGGACTCGTTCCGCGACCTGCTCAAGTCGAGCAGTGCCCAGGCGTGGGTGGTGAAGGGGTCCGAGGCTAAGCCGGCGCTCTATTTCCGGCCCAAGAGCCGCGAGTTGGTGAAGACGGCGGACGCGCGGATCGGGCTGTCGACGGCGCGCATCACGGTGGACGCCGGAGGGGCCTACGCCGCGGTGCAGTCGTGGCGCATGAGCAACGCCAAGGAGCAGTTCCTCTCCGTCCGGATGCCGGAAGGCGCTTCGATCTGGACGGCGTGGGTCGCCGGCGAGCCGGTGAAACCCGTCGTGGACGCGTCCGGCGAGAAGGGCCTCGTGCGCCTGCCGCTCGTCAAGACGGCCGAGGGCGATCTGGACTACGAGGTCGTCGTGAAATATGGCGGCAAGATGAGCGAGTTGAGCACTCTCGCGGCGGTGAAGATGCCGCTCATCCGCACGGTGAACATCCGCTGCGAGCAGAGCACGGTCGATCTCTATCTGCCCGCGTCGTTCCGGTGGGTGCGGTTTGCCGGGACGATGAGCCAGGCGCGGCAGTCGAGCCGGGCGGCCGAGGCGACGTATTGGAACAGCGTGGCGACGCAGGTCATCGACGCGAGCAAGTCGACGAACCCTTACGCCCGCGCGCGCGCCGAGGCGAACCGCGGCGAGGTCCAGAAGAAGCTGGCCGAGATTCAGGATGAGGCCCGCAGCGTAAGGCGCGACGCCGCCATGGAGATTCAGGCCGAGATGGCAAAGAGCAACGACGCCGTTCTCTCCCGCGGACAGCAGGATGTCACGATGCAGGCCGGCAATGCCTCGCCGAACCGGACAAGGATGGAGGACGTGTACAACGAGCAGTTCACGAACGCCGGGAACTACTACCAGCGGGGCGATAACTTCAAGGTGCCCCAGAGCACGACGGCGGCCGACGTGAACGGCAACGGCGGCATGAACTCGCAGTGGATGGCGAAGGGAGAGAAAGAGGCCGACCGGGAATCGTTTTCCTCCTATGGGTGGGCTCCGCGCCTTTCATCGCAGAACGCCGCCAATCAGCCTGCGGCGCCCGATGTGGGGCAGAAGTCCGGCGGCAAGATCGATATGCGCAAGCAGACGGAGTACGGCGCTTACCGCGCTCCCCAGCAGCAGATCGCCGAGGATGCGCAGGGCGTGACGCAGCGTTACCAGCTGAGGCTGCAGAGCGAGAAGAAACGCGAAGGGCAGGCGCAGCAGGTGATGCCGGTCTATGATGTCAAGGACATGAATACGGACGTGCCCAACTTCGAGCAGCGGGCGCTCGAACCGCGCGGCGGCATCTTCGCGGGTGGCGAGGGGCTGGCAAGCCTCGACGTCCACATCCCGCTCGCCGGCAGGCGGTTCGACTTCACGATGACGAGCGGCGACGTGGAGATCACGGGCTACCCGGTCTCCGTTGGCGCGATCAGCTCGGGGAAGAAGCTCCTGGCGGTGCTGGCGGCGGTGGCGCTGGTGTTTGTCATCCGCTTCGCCTGGCACAAAGGCCGCACGCTCAGCCGTCAGACGCAGTCGATCCTGGCCCTCGCGTGCGTAGTCGTCGGGCCCATCATGATGGTTGTCTGGGTACTTCCGCTCATCGGATTCGTGGCGCTTGCGGGCGGCATTGCGTGGTTCGTGGCGCTCCGGAGGGCGAAGGCGCGAACGGCGTAATAATCACCGCGGCTCATCTCACCAATCAACGCGGCGCATAGACTTCCAGGGATGGCGGGTCGGAGGCCCGCCGTCCCGCTGTTTAAGGAATCGGCTTGGCAAGGGAGGCGTCATGGGCGTCAAGATCGGCATCCTGGGCGTCGGGGAGTTTGCGCACTCGTTCATCCCGCTCTTCAAGATGCACCCGGACGTGGATGACATTGTGCTGGCGGACATCCTGCCGGAGCGCCTGGCGGAGCGGGCTCGGGAGTTTCAGGTCCCGCGGACCTGCGGCAGCCTCGACGCGTTGCTCGACACCGATGTCGACGCGGTCGTCGTCATGACGCAGCCCTGGCTCCACGCGCCCCAGGCCGTCGCGGCGATGGAGCGCGGCAAGCACGTCTACAGCGCCGTGCCGATGATCACCCTCGCGAGCGGCGATGAGATGCTCGACTGGTGCAACCGGATCGTCGAGACGTGCCGCCGGACCGGGATGCGTTACATGATGGGCGAGACGAGCTGCTACCGTCCCGAGGCGATGTTCGCCCGGCGGATGATGAGGCAGGGCGCGTTCGGCGAGATCGTCATGGCCGAGGGCGAGTACTTTCACGACATCGACCTGCCCGGCTGCTCTCTCCGCGAGGTGGCGAAGCACCGCTGGGGGAAGAACTGGGACCCCAGACGCTCGGGCGGCGTGCCGATGCATTACCCGACGCACTCGATCGGCGGGTTCCTCTCGGCTACGGGCGGGCGGCTTACGCACGTCTCGGCGCACGGGTTCGTCTTCCCCAACGACGACTGGTTCCGCGCGGACTCCGATGCCGGGTGCGTCTTCAGCGACGAAACCGCGCTCTTCCGCGGAAGCTGGGGCGGGTGCGCGAGGGTGTGCGAATACCGCCGCGTCGCCTGCGAAGGGATCGGCGAGCAGTTCTCGCTCTTCGGCACGAAGGCCAGCCTCGTCCACTCCACGAGCGGCCCGCAGTGGTGCGAGATGAAGACTCAGCGCGCGCTGACGGTCGAGGAGATGCGCGACCCGCTGCCGCCGGACGTCATGAAGGCATTCTCGACGAAGGTCAAGGCCCCCTACGGCGGTCACGGCGGCTCTCACGGGTGGCTCGTTCACGAGTTCGTGCGGTCGATCGTCGAGGATCGCGAGCCCGCGGTGAACGCGTGGACCGCCGCACGGTATTTTGCGCCGGGCGTCACGGCCCACAAGTCCGCGCTGAAGGGCGGCGAGCTTCTCGAAGTGCCCGACTGGGGCGACGGGCCGAAGTAGGGTAGACATTCCTGCCTGTCCGAGGGGGCAGAGGCAAACGGATTTGCCGTAATGTAGAACGTGGGGGCGACGCGCGCGTCGCCCCCACGAGCATCTCAGCATAGAGACAGGCCCCGATGCGTCGGGGTCCTACGTCACCGCTTCGGCGGGCTCGCCTCCTTGACCACGGCGCCCGCGGTCTCGGACATGATGAGGATCGAGAACCGCTCGACCTGGTCGATCTCGCCGGTGCTCAGCGAGGCGTAATCGAAGCACCCGCGGAGGTCGGTGTATCCGTCCTTGTAGAACCGGACGGCGCCGCTATTCATGCGCGCAAAGACCTTGACGTAGGTCTTCGGCAGCGGCTTGCCCGCGTCGCTCGCGACGTAGACGAGGCCGTAGTTCTCGACAAGCTGCGCGGTGAGGGAGTTCGAGAAGCAGGCCTGCGACTTCTTGACGCCACCCGCCTCAATCTCGATCATCACGTTCGACGAGTGGAACTTCGCCGGCAGCGGCACGGTCGTCTTCTTGAGGCCCGCCGGCAGCGCCACGACGGCGGTCTCGTTGGGCCGGATGAATGCGAACTGGCCCGAATACTCCTGCACGAACGGGCTGCGTGAGAAGAGCAGTTCGACGTCCATGAGGTAATAGTTGATTCGTGCCTGGGTCACGTTTTGGTAATCGATCACGATCTGCTTCGCCTCCACCTTGAAGTCGAAGCTCGTCTCGGTGGCGGCCAGCTCCGCCTGCTGCTGCTCGCGGTTCTCCTTGTCCACGATCTTCGGCGCCTTGCCTTCCGCCTCGTCGAGCTGCGCGACCACGTTGGCGAAGAGGTTGCGCCACCGGTCGACGGGGTAGGCGGCGTACTTCGGGTCCGCAGCGATCCCGCGTGCGATCGCGTGGGTGTCGGTGTAGAAGTCGAGGTAGCAGCGGAGATAGTCGTATTGGATCTGCGTGGAGAGCTTCTCCCGCTTCACCTGCGCAAACCAGCCCATTCCGTCCTCGACGCGATCCTGGAGGAGCATGTAATACGTCACCGTCATCATGTCGTCGTCGTCCAGCTTCGGGCGATAGGCGAGAACCTTCATGAGGCGCTCGTACTGCTCGAAGAACCGGTCGTTGACGATGACGTTCTTCTTGCCGAGGCGATGCGCACGGGCGTTGACGAGTGGGCTATATTCCAGGTGCTGATACGATTTGCGGACGACCGGGTCGATGGAGAGAAGCTTCGATTCGAGCCAGAGGCCGCACTGCGCGACGAAGCCGTCCTGGTGCGTCAGGAACTCCCGCGCGGCACCCGCGTCGTTGTGGCGGATGCCGTAGGACCAGAGGACGTCGTTATAGACGTGCCGCGCGGCGAGGATCGGCAGCGTCTGCCGGAAGAAGTCCGCGTTCTTCATGCGCCACGCGATGCGGGCGAGGTCGACTCGGTTGATGTTCCGGCTCTTCAGGTATTCCACCACCTGCTCGGGGGCGCCGTTCTGGGAGAGGTAGTCCCAACTCGCCGTGTCGACCTGGCTGGGCTCGGCGACGACGTTGAGCGTCGCGGCGGAGGACGAGGCGACGATCTTCTCGTTCTTCGCGACGTGGACGGGGTAGTGCGCATACTTGCCCGTGGCGGGGAAGTAGAAGAAATACTCGACCGTCGTCGTGTTGTAGGGAGCGAGGTCGACGTTCACCGAGCGCGTGCGAAAGCCGTTCTTGAGGGGCATCGAGCCGCGCGGGATCTGAAGGAGCACGTCGAGCTTCTGCGGCGCGGATGAGGTGTTCGTGATGACCACCTTGCAGCCGTAGACGACGCCGACGAGGAACTCGTCGCTGAGGTACTTGTCCTGGCGCTCGTTGTTGACGAAGACGTAGCGGTCGGCGTCGGCGAAGAAGTTCTGGCCGACGAGGATCGACCCGTCCGGCGCGGCGGAGGTCTCCTTGATCTCCTTGTGATAGATGATGAAGGGGCTCGCGGCGGTCAGCGTCAGAGACAGGCCGTCGATGGCGTGCGCGTGCTCCTTGGCCTCGAACGGCAGGTCGGTCTCGGCGAGCGCCAGCATCATGTCGGTGAAGCCTCGGCTCGACTCGGCGACGTTCGTCGAGAGGAAGTCGCCGGCGTCGCGCTTGGCGAAGTCGCGCCAGAAGGCGTTCACCGTCACCAGGTTCGCGTTCTGGTCCTCGATGAGGCGGTGGTAGTAGTTATTCTCGGCCAGCTCTTCCGTGGCCTGGAGCTTGCGATAGAACTGCCGAGCGTTCTCGCGGCGGGACATGTCCTTGCCGTCGCTGTCGTAGTAGCCTTCGGCCTTGATGAGGCCCTCCTGGGCCTCATGCTCCGTCAACATGCGCAGCTCCGACTTGCTCTTGGCGGCGGAGGCTTCATTGTTGGCGAGCGCGAGGCGGTCCATGGACTCCTTGGCCATCGCCGGGGCGGGCGCAGGTGTCACGGCGGGCGCACGGTTGCTGGAGGCGTCGGCGAAGAGGGCGGCCCCCGATCCGGCTGTGCCGCTGCGGCCGAAGCGACCCGGCGCGTAGGGTTTGGCGGGCGACTTCTTGTCGGTAGTGAGCTTCTCCATCTCCTCGGCGTACTTTGGGCCGTTGGCTTCGAGGGCGCCTGCCTTGAGCGCGGTCTTGAAGAGCATGTTGAACCGCTCCACGTCCGGCGGCAGCAGATCGTAGAGGTCGGTGATGTGCCGCGCGGTGGCCGTCTTCTCATTGGCGATGCGCTCAGCCAGCAGGGCGCGCTCCACGACGTTGAGCTGAGCGTGCTCCCAGGGCTTCATGTAAGCCGACACGTCGGCCTGGATGAGATACTGGTCGACGAACGTCTTGTCCTTCTTGTTGCGCAGGTAGGGTTGCACCACCTTCGTGAAGAAGGCAGGGTCCTTGCGCATGAGGAAGATATTCAGCTCGTGGCAGGCGTATTTCGAGTATTTCTCCTGCTTCTCGGCGTCCTTGAGCTTCGGCCAGTTGAGGATGAACGAGAACTCCTCCAGCGTGGTATCGTTGGAGAGTGTCGCGTAGAGCGCATAGACCTTCGCGACGGTGTCGTAGACCTCCAGCTTCCCCGAAGAGGCGTCGGCCATGACAAACTTCTCCCCGGCCTTCACGACGCTGATCTCCTTGCGCTCGGTGAAGTGCTTCGCCGGGTCGAGGCCCTCTTTGTCGAGGACCAGGTTGAGATATTCCATCGGCACGTCGGAAAGCGACGCCTCGCGGTAGGCCGTGTTGATCGGGTCGCAGGCGAGGACGTGAATCTGCGCGTGAGGGCCGAGATCCTTGCGCGGAATGGTGATGACGCCCTGCGCGTCGGGGCGCTGGTTCAGGAAAAGCATTGCGGGCGAGCTGAGGAAGTCCAGGTTCGAAGAGACCGCCTCGTCCGCGCGTTTGAGGCCGCGCATCCCGGCGGCCATGCCCTTGCCCGCGAATGATTGGCCTCCGCCGCCGCCTTCTCCGTACTCGTCGCCCGCAATTGCGCCCTGTAAGCCCGTCTCCGTCTTGCGGATGGCCCACGGGTTGAGGAGCAGCCCCGGCCGTGCCAGCATGTTGCCGGGGAACTTCACCGCATACTTGCGTTCCAGAATGTAGCGATACTCGTCGCCGATATCGCGCCCTTCGACGTAGAAAGAGTCGGGTTTCGCGAGCACGATCCACGCCGGGTCGGGGAAGCGAACCTTGCCCAGTTCATCTGGCAGCGAGTATTCCGGCATGAAGCGGTCGGCGATGACGTGGACCCGAGCGAACGGCGTCGCGTTGGCAAGGCGAATGCGGACGTTGTCCTTGTCGGACTCGACGGCCAGAATCTGCAGCGGCGCGGCGTTCGCAACCTGGAGCTGACGGTTCTCGCCGAGGATGTAATCGTCCATCTTTGCGCCCTTGGTCACGCGCAGCTTGATTGCGGCGTGGTCGGCCTTCAAGAGCAGATCGTAGTCGCCGGGCTCGAGGCCGGTGATCGTCAGGAAGCCGTCCTTGATCGCGAGCCTCGAAAACTGGTCGGCGACGAACGTTCCCGCGCGGACTTCGAGGAGCGACATCTCTTCCGCGTCGGGCTGGACGGCCTTGCCCATGTAGGGGATGGAGATGGCGTCGCCCTGAGCGGCGTCGATCGACTGCGGGTAGGAGTGGATGTCCTTCAGGATGACCCACTGGTGCGACACGCCCTGGTCGCTCGTGGCGCGGATCCACTGGATTCCGGCAAGGTCGCCGAGCGTGATGGCGCCCGCAGCGTCGCTCTTCAGCGACACATTGAAGACGTCCTTGAAGTCCGTGTGCTTGATCTGGAACGCGACGGCGCGGTCGGCGAGGTCTTCGCCCGTCTTGCCGAGGACGTCGAGCGTGTACTTGCCGTCGGCCTTGCGGAGATGCAGATCCTCGGTCTTCTCCGTGGCGTCGATGCCGTTGAGCACGTATTGCTGGGAGGCGGCGAGATCCTGCTTCTGGTTAAGCGACAGGTTCTGGACCTTGGCCTTGAGCTGGAACGACAAGCGCACGCAGCTTTCGGGCACCTGGAACTCGTAGCTCGACTCGCGGTCCTCGAACAGCTTGAAATCGGGGATTTCCTTGGAGGTCGACACGCCGTCGGCGTCCATGGAGGAAATCGTCAGCGTGATCTGCTCCAGTAGCTTGAGCGACACCGGGACGCCGTTGAGCGTGAGCGCGGGGCGCACGACCACCGCGGCCTTGTTGGGGCCCGTTTTGCCGCGCTTGATCAGCGATTCGCGGTCGACGTATAGGCCCGCGGTCAGCGCGTAGTTCTCTGCCTCCTGCTGGAAGTGCGTCAGCGTCGCGAAATCGCCGGAGCGCAGGATGACGGCCTGATTCGCCGGGGCGTTGCTGAAGGGCAGCGTGATGACCCCCTCCTTGTCCGGCGCATACTCGCGGCCGCCGAACCAGAGCGTCGCGGTCGGGACCTTCCGGTTGGACTCGTCGAGGATCGTAAAGACCTGTCCCGCGGCGGACGTGCGGGTGAGCATCCGGAGCTGGCCCTTGCGGATCAGCGCGCGGCTCGACTGGCCGTTGCCGATGAATTCGATGATGAAGACGCCGCGCTTGTTGAGCGAGGCGAAGGGCGGCAACTCGCGCTTGATGCGCCGGATCGGCGGGTCCGTGTAGGTGAAGACCTGCTCTTCGTTGGCGACGAGGCCGTCGAGGTTGATGTCGGCGCCGATCTCCACGCCCTTGTCGCGGTAGAAATTGAGCGTGTTGATCTCGAAGACCTTGACGATCAGCTTCGGCACGTTCTTGACCCAGAGATCCAGCTTGACCGGCTCGTCGAGCGCGAAGAATGCCTTGTTGGTCGGCGCGAAGTTGAGGTCGATGCGCTCCATAAGGGGCTTCACCCTCTCGCCCTGCAGCATCGAGTACCACTGCGTCGGGTCGCCGATGCCGTTCACGAGCTTGGTCTCGGCGAAGAGCTGCTTGAGGTAGTCATCACGGATATACGGCTCGAAGCTCTTCGTGGAGTCCATCGTGAGGAAGAAATGCGACAGGTATTCGCGGACGAGCGGCTCGTCGGCGTGGATGGGGATGATTCGGACGACGGCGCCGAAGTTGGCGTTGATGTCGGCGACCTGAGCGCGTTCGCGAGCGGCCTTGAGGTAATCATTGTTCATATAGCCGACGTTGCGCGGCAGCTTGATGTATTCCATGAACCGGTCGAGGTCATACTTCCCGAGCGCCAAGTCGTGGGTCAGGCGGTTATAGAGCACGCCGGCCTTGAGCGAGTTATGGGCGGGATCGAGCCTCGATACGAATGCCCACACGCGGTCGAGATAGGCTTCGCGGGCGTCCTTGTCGTGCGCCATGTCCACGTCGGCGCCCGGCTGAAGCCTCAAGAGATAAGCGTTTGCGAATTGGCCCTGGTTGAGGAGATCGGGCTTGAGCTTGAGAAGCTCATCCATCTGCGCCAGGAGCAGTCGGCCGTGGATCGGCATCGAGCCGAAGCCGCCCGAATAGCGATAGGCGAGGTCGTCCGCGATCCGTTGGGGCAGGTTCGGATAATCCGGCCGCGTAATGCGCTGAAGGACCGACCGCCGCTGGTCGGGCGTCATGTCGAGGCGGATGAAACGCTCAATCCCGGAGTCCTCGAAGCCGTTGACCGTCTGCGGCTGGTTCACCAGTGCGCGGCGGAAGAAGGCGTCCTGGCTGACCGTCGCCGGGTCGAGGGCTGTCGCGAGGGCCGGCTTCTGCCCGGGGACCTGGCGCTCATGGGAGAACGTCAGGCCGAGCTTCCGCTGAAGGTATTGCATCGTCCCCTGCGGGTCCTTCTCATACTTAAGGAGCGCCTGGCGATTCTCGATCTCGGTGACGAGCGTGGTGCGGTTGTGTGCCTCGATCCAGAGCTTGAGCGTCTTGTCTACCTCGTCGAGGCTTCCCGCCTGCTGGAGGCTGAGGCAGGTGTAGAAATAGTATTCCTCCGTGCCGGGGATGAGGGTCTTCAGGATCTGGCTCCGGTCCTTCGCAAGGGCGAACTCCTCTTCGAAGCCGATCTGCCCGGCCCAGAGGGCGCCGGAGACGAAGACCGCGAATGCTACCGCCATTGCCGCTGCGATGCGCTTCATGATCGACCCCTTTCGGAAGGATGTCGGAAGCCTGGGACCTAGGCTGGAAACATGGGCCATTGTACCCCGGTTCGACCTGATTCAACAAGAAAAACATCGGGGCAGGACAGGGATTCTCCCCACTGCCAACTTAGACTGCCGAGAGGGGGGGAAAGTTCCGAAAAAGTCACGAATCAATCACCAAAACCGCAGCACCGGTGAGCTTGCCGGAGCGGAGGTCGGTCAGAGCGTCGTTGGCGCGTTCAAGGGGGTAGGGCGTAACCAGTGTGTGGACAGGCACTTGCGGCGCAATGGCGAGGAATTCCTCTCCGTCGCGACGGGTGAGGTTGGCGACAGAGCGAATGACGCGCTCGCCCCATAGGTCAGCGTAGGGGAAGGAGGGGATGTCGCTCATGTGAATCCCCGCGCAGATGACCGAGCCTCCCTTGGCGAGCGACTTCAGGGCAAGGGGCGCCAGTTCGCCTGCGGGGGCGAAGATGATTGCCGCTTCAAGGGGGGCGGGGGGATGCTCGTCGGTGCCTCCGGCCCACGATGCCCCAAGCGACCGCGCGAAGGTCTGGGCCTTGACATCGGCGGGTCGGGTGAAGGCATAGACCTGCCGCCCTTGAAAGCGCGCGACTTGGATAAGAATGTGCGCGGAGCTGCCGAAGCCGTAGAAGCCGATAGTCCTGGCGTCGCCCGCCATGCGCAGCGCCCGGTAGCCGATGAGCCCCGCGCACAGGAGGGGAGCGGCCTGCAAGTCCGTGAAGCCGTCGGGGAGGGGGAAGCAAAACCGTTCGTCGGCCACGCAGAAGTCCGCATAGCCTCCATCGATGTTGTAGCCGGTGTATTGCGCGCGGTCGCACAGGTTCTCGCGGCCGGTCGAGCAGTATCGGCACGTGCCGCAGGCCCGGCCGAGCCAGGGCACGCCGACGCGCTGGCCAACCTCGAACCGGCGCGCTGTCGGTCCAAGGGCCTCGACGCGTCCAACGACCTGGTGCCCGGGGACAAGCGGCAGCTTCGGGTCGGGCAGGTCGCCGTCAAGGACGTGCAGGTCCGTTCGACAGACCGCGCACGCAGCCACCCTGATGAGTATATCGCCCATGCCCGGCTCAGGGCGGGGAATGCCCCGGAGCCTCAATGGCGTCCTCTGTGCCTCAAGGAGCATCGCGCGCATGGCCGGCCTCCGCGGCAAGTCCGCTGTGGGGCGTCTACCTACGCACAGGATACGCCGCAGGAGGCGGCTTGGCAACGGGAACCTTCCCTTGCCTGGCGCAAGAAGCGGGGGCTCCGGGCAGATATGTATTGTGTCCCCTGATTATTACCCCAACAACCACACCATCGCCGAGCCAAACCTCCTCCCGCGCTTCCCTCAATCCCTGCCGCCACAAGGGCTTGGACGGACTCCCCGAACGGGTCTTCCGGCTGCCACTTCCGTCTTGCGGCGGGAGGCCAATATCGTTAGGCTATTCCGTCGCAGGACACGTTCACCGGAACAGGAGGAAGGACATGAAAGTGCTCATCGCGTTCTATTCGCGCTCGGGAGTCACACGGTCGGCGGCCGAATTGCTGTCGGCGGAGCTTCGTTCGAGGGACGTGGAGGCTGAGGTCGAGGAGATCATTGACACGAAGGACCGCAGCGGGATCACCGGCTGGCTCGGCGGCGGCAAGGACGCGACGCTCAAGCGCGCGACGGAGATTCAGCCCGTCAAGGCCGACCTGGCAGCGTTCGATCTTGTCGCAATCGGAACTCCTGTCTGGGCATGGACCGCGGCCCCCGCGGCAAGGGAGTTTGCCAGGCAACACGGCGCCTCGTGCAAGAAGGTTGCGTTCTTCTGCACGATGGGAGGCTCCGGCGACAAGGGTACCTTCAAGGCCCTGACGGAGCTTTGCGCGAAGAACCCCGCTACGACGCTCGCCCTCATCGACCGCGCGGTGAAGGAGAAGGACGAGGAGAAGTACCTCGCCCCGATCCGCGCCTTTGCGGACCGTATAGCCGCAGGCGCCTGAAAGGAGTCAAGCGTGCCGCGCACCTTGAAGAACCTGCTGAGGAATCCGTCGCTTGAAAAGGGCCGCGATCTGCCCGCGGCTTGGGAGTGGCTTGTCGTGTCCGGAAGCCCGGCATGGGAATTCACCGAAGGCCGCGCGGGCGCCGAGTCGCGCTCGGTGCGAATCCTCCAGGACGGCCGCGGCTCTCACGGCGAGTTCCGCCAGGTCGTTCCGTGCAAGGAAGCCACGCGCTATCGGCTCCAGGCTTGGATTCGCTTCGGGATCGAAGGCTCGGGCTCTCAAAGCGGCGCCAACCTTTATCTGCGCAGCCTCGCCGCAGGCAAGGAAGTCCACGATATGTACTTCCGCCCGTTCTTCGTGGGACGCGAGGACTGGAGGCTCTGGTCCGCGGAATATGTCACGCCTGCCGGGGCCGATGCGCTTATCGTCAGCTTCGACATGCGCGCCGGTTGCGGCGCCGCCGCCTTCGACGACCTCGCGCTCTTCGAGGTCCCGGAGCCGCTCGTGCGGAGCATGCCGCTTGCGACTCCGGTGAAGATCGCCGAGTCGCCGAAACCCGTTCGCTCCGCGGTGGTGGTCGGCGCAGACGCCGCGGCGGAGCACGCCGCCGGGATACTTCGGATCGTCCTCGGAGCGGAGGCCGTCACCCTCAGCCCGCCGAGGCTGTTCAGGCCCGCCGAAGCGGAACGCTCGTTGGTGCTCTTCTCGCTCAAGGAGTTCGCCCGGCCGTTCGGCAGGGGGATGCGCGTTGAGAAGCTCAAGGCCGCTGATCAGCAGCCCTGCGCCCGAATCACGAGCGCGGGTTACGTTACGAGAGGCTTCGCCCCCGGAGACGTCATCGCCTGGAGCCGCTTCGCGCCCGACAGCGGGGAGTTCGTCCAGGAGCGAATCCTCACCCAACCCAATACGCTGGCGATGCTCCACCTGGAGGTCGTTGCCGAGAGCGCCGACGGCCTGCCGCTCATTCTCTATCGCCCGGAGAAGCACGGCGGCACGCTCGTCATGGATATCGAGATGCTCCGTCCGCGGCCAACGGTCACGGGCGAGGAGAACCTGGCCGCCACGATCCTCATGAACGCCCTCGGCCGCCCGCAGGTTTCCACGGGCCGGTTCGTCCACCCCGGTTACCCGCTCTATAGCTACGAGCAATTCACCGAAGAACTTCGCGCCGCGACGGCGGCGTGCCCATCGCTGAGACTTCGCGAGGAGGGGCGGTCGGTTGCGGGCAAACCGGTCTGGTCGCTCAGCGTCGGCCGCGAGGATGCGCCGGCGTTCTACGTCGACTGCGGCATTCACTCCGACGAATGGGCCCCGTGCTTCGGCGCGCTGCTCTACGCGTTGCGCCTGGCGCGGGCGTTCGAGGCGGCCGAGCCGTGGGCGCGGGCGCTTCTCAAGGATCTGAAGCTCGTCACGATCCCGCTGCTTTCGCCCGACGGCTGGGAGAACCACGTCCGCTACATCCGCGGGCTTGACCTCAACCGCAACTTCCCGCTCAACTGGGCCGACTTCAAGGGCGGATGGAAGGGCAGCGGGCCGATCTCGGAGCCCGAATCGCGACGGGTCGCGGAACTCTTCCGCCGGGAACGCGTGGTGGCCGCGGTTAACTGGCACGAGACGACCGCGAACGCCCATTGGGTCGGTTTCCCGCGGGCCGACGGCCGCTACCGGAAGTACGCGCTCAGTATCCCCGCGATATTCCGCCAGATCGTCGAGCCGCGCGAGTTCCTCCGCCAGGCCGCGACGTGGACGCAGATCACCGACCCTCGGAACTTCGAGTGGCACTACACCGACTCGACTCCCTACATCCGCAACTACGGCCCTCAGCACGTGCCGTACGAGCTGTTCTACGCCGACTCCCTCGGCATCGACGGACTCACCGTCGAGCAATACGGCAATAGCGATCTCTCTTCGGCCGCGTCGCCGCAGAGGACCGAGACGACCGCCGAGATCATCGAGATGCTGTTCGGCCTGCAGATCGGCCTCGTGGCGCGCAACGTCGGGTCCGCGGTGAAGAAGATCGCCGTCCCCATCGTCGCGGATGATGCGGGAGGCACGGTCACCGTGTATGACGCGAGCGGCGACGCGGTGAGCCGAGGACGACTCGCATCCCATAACGGGGTCGCGCTCGTCAAGGCCGCTATCCCGCCCGAAGGCGTGCTCGTCGCCGAACTCGCAAATCCGCCCTGGCGGCGGGGCCGAAAGGAATAGCGGGGGGGGGCTTCATGCCCTAGCGGCGCGAGCCGGTGGACGGCGTGCTCCCGGCGAATATCTACACGACCTTCAGCCTGCCGAAGAGGCGCGTGTTACCGCCGGCGTCATACTGGAGCGCCCAAGTAAAGCAGGCGTTGCGCGTGACGGCGGGGTTGGCGGCGATGTTGAACCGCCACGTATCGCCCTTCTTCGGGGGCTTCCCGATCAGCGCAAACGGCAGGTACGCCGTCGTCTCGTAAGCCGTCGCGGCCTCGCGGTATTCGGTCTTCACGGCGACGTTGGGCTCATCGCCCATGCTGACGCTCTCGCCCTTCGGCCAGATAATGAAACCCCTCCTCGGCCTGTCCTTGCTCATAACGTCGACGACAAGCCTCTCGACGAACGACGAGCTTCCGGTCGACATATGCTCCACCCAGCGGGCCTTGCGCTGCTCCGGGTCGACGCCGTCCTCGCGCATCGTCACGGCGAGGGCGTCGGCCGTGCGCCAGACGCGAAAGCGAATGATCGACGGCTTGCCCGCGGGCACCGACTTGAAGAAGGATAGGAAGTCCTCAAGGAAATTCTCGCCCGAGCGGAAGGCGTGCTCCCACCGCGTCGCAAGCCATTCGCCCGGCGCCGCGCCGACGGTCGTCGAGGGAGGCGTCATCGCCGCGAATTCCGACTCCAGGAACGCCAGCCACGATTCGACGTTCGCGGCGAGGCCGCGCCACGCGTCGTCCCGCAGAAGCTTGAGCGACTGCTTCGCGAGGCGCATGGCGGCCTTGAACTGCCCGGCGGCGAAGGCCAGCGTGCGCTCGTTCTGCTCCCGCGCCGCGCGGCAGACCCGGCGAATCTCGTTATACTCCCGGCGCGACCCGACGTAGGCCGCGAACGCGGCAGCCGGGAAGTCCGTCGATTCGACCGCGGACAGCGTCTCGGACGCAAGCGCGATTTCGCGATCCGGGCCCCATGACAGGTCGAACATGAAGTCCCGAAGGACAACCTTCAGCACCTCCTCGGGCTGCTGCATGGACTCCTTGACGCCCCGAAGCTCCGTAAGCCCGGAGCGAAGCCGCGAAACAACTTGCGCCTTCGAGGTCGCGAAGTAGATTCCGTAAAGATGAACCGCCGCGCGCAGCTCGCAGGCGACGTACTCGCCGAGGACGACGTCCGGCTTCATGTGCCTTTCGAGCAAATCCGCCGCGGCGTCGCCCACGAGCCTGCGATACGACGCAAGGGCCGCCAGCGCCTTGCGGTTCACGGCGTCGATCATCGACGCGAGCTTCTCCGGATTATGGACAGCCTTGGCCTTCTTCGGGTTGACGAAGTCGATGATGTATTGGAACTGATTGTCGGGACAGACCTTGCGGTCGCGCTCCTTCTTGAGCCAGGAGACGTCGCATCGATTGCAGCTCCACATTGCCCGCGAAGCCTGGTTGTTCATCTCGGTCGCGGGGTAGTAGTAGAACGGGTCCTGGATGTGCGAATAGCGTCCCGGGTTGAGGTAGCCGTCGAACGCCGAGCCGTAGCAGAACTGCCTGAACGTCAGCAAGACGGGCCGGCTGGCGGCCTCGATGGCGGCGACGAGCGGCTTGCCGGCCGCGGCCGGGACGCCCATCCGCTCCGCCATCCTTGCGGCGCGCTGAGCTGGGGACTTGCGGACGCCGTGGACGTAATCGACGAAGGCGTCGAGGTGGAGGACGTTGAGCCGCGCGAGGTCCATCTCGCGCTCGGAGTAGAGCTTGTCCGCGCCGGGCATGTCGGGGGCGAAGAACTCGTGGACGGTGTGAAAGCCGATGCCGTCGGCGCCCTGCTTCTTGGCGTCGGCGGCCAGGTCCCAGACGAAATCATAATCGGCCCAGAGGTTCGCGCAGAGGTTCGTGCCGCAGTTGTGGCAGGGGCCCAGACAGTAGATGAACTCGAAATCGAGCCCCTTCAGCTTCTCCTTCCACTCGCCGCAGCGGCTGTCGGCCGTGGGCAGGTAATACGTGTCGTTCGTGTCGGAGATCTTGTGGCTCAGGATCGTCTTGCCCTGGTATCCCTTGATGAGCGCGCGGACGCCCTCGACGTCGCTGAGGTTCCAGAGGCGGTGAACCATGATCGGCTTCGTCGACATCGAGTTGAACTCGGCGACAGCGGTGCGCAGGATCGCCGACCAGTTGTTGCCGGAACTCTCGTAGTTGAAGTACATCCCGCTCAGGTCGGAACACTGCTTGAATATCTCACGGTAGCACCAGCGATGATACCGGTCCAACTCGGGGTGCCCCGTGTTCGCATAGCGGCCGGTCATCGGAAGTCGCAGGTGCCTGGCCAGCGGCTCGGTGTAGTGCGTCACGTAATGCTGGATCATCGTCTTGAGGCCGTATCTCTTCGCAACGGCAAGGCCCCGATTGATCGCGTCGCGCGTTGCGGCGTTCTGACCGGCGGGCTGCGTCGCGGCCTGGGGATAGCCCGAGTAGTCGAGGATGAACTCGAACGGGTGGTAGCCGGCATAGAACACGACGCCCGTGAAATCGCGCGCGGCGACCTGGCGGAAGAACGCCTCCCACATCGCGTCGGTGTAGTTGCCGACCCAGCGCGGCGTGCCGGGCGTCAGGCGAAGCTCGTGCTTGTAATTCCGCGTCTTGAAACGCAAGGCCGGCGCGGGCATCTTCGCCTTCGACATGGCGAGTCCCTCACTCAGCGAAAGCAATCAGAACTGGAATGCGATCTCCCCGGCTCCCCGAAGCACGACGGAATATTGGATGCGTCCCTCCGAAACAGCGGTCTTCTCCGCTCCGGCGACGGACTTCGGCTCGCCGCAATGGGCAAGCATGAGCGTCGTCGTCCCCTCGCCGGCCAGGCGCACGGTCAGGCGCTTGGCCGCGTCGTCCCACTCGGAGCCAAGGAATCGCGCGCCGCGCGGGACAAGCACCTTCGGCGCCTGCGAGACGAGGTAGCATTCGAGCACGGGCGCGGTCAGCGTCGCGCCGACCTTCATCAGGCTCTTCAGGTCTTCGCCCAGCACGAGTGCCGAGGCCATGAGGCGCGGGTCAAGGAAATAGTGGTGCGCGGTTCGACGGAAATCCGAGCCGGGGTAGCCCTTGCCCTTGCCGTAGAGATACGGGTCGCGTCTCCACTCGGGGAATCGCTTCCCAAACCGCCAGAGCGCGTCGGCGAGGGGCTTCGCCTTTCCGAGGTCCTTGATCAGCAGGAGCACCTCGCGCACCCCGTAGGAAAGAACACCGCACGACCAGTCCGTCTCGTCGCCGTACAGCGCCGGCCGGTTCTCGAAGTATCCGCCGACGACGAGCGGCTCCGCAGCCCCCAGCGGGAAACGCGCGCGGAAGAATTCCCCCGCCGTCCAGCAGGTCGCGACGTGCGCCTCCATCTTCGCGGCGAGGTAATCGCCCCACGCGGCGTCCTCCTCTTCGCCGAGCCTGCGCGCCAGCGCCGCGTAGCCGAGGAGCCCTTCGTAGGAATAGTTGACGCCGTCGAGCCAGGAGGCTTCGCCGCGGCAACAGGTCCACGCGACGGGGATAGCCCAGTCGGTGTAGGCGGGGAAGTAGTTGAATATCTTCCGGATGAGCGGCCAATGCTTCTTCGCGAAGCCGAGCCCTTCGCCCTCGGGGCCGAAGTAGTCCCAGGCCCAGAGCCCGGCGAGGTGCATGCCATTGTACCACTCCATGTCGTAGTCGATGACGCCGCGGTAGTCGAAGATGGTCTTATGCCGGACCCAGGGCGTGCCCGTGACCGGGGTCTTGAAGCGCAGGAAGTCCCCCTTACCGAACGCCTTCATCCCGCGGGTGAGGAGCGGAAAGGCCTCCGCGCGCTTCTCGGCCGAGAGCGACCACGTGGCCCACGCCATGATGCGCAGGTCGTGCATCGAGTCGATGGAGGTCTCGGCGTCGTAGTGATCGTCGCCGCCGAAGGTCATATACTCGCCGCTCTCGAGATACGCCTGAAGTTTCTTCGTCACCTCGTCCGCCGCGGGGCTGTTCGTGATGCGCACCGGGGCCAGCGCGTGGTCGCGGAAGCGGGAGAGCGGGATCTCGTATTCCAGCGCCTTGCCGCGCACCGCCTCGTACCAGCCGAAATAGGTGGGGCAGAGCTTCTCGATGAGCTTGCCCTTCACGCGCACCGGGTATCCCGCCTCTCGCGCGAGGGCCAGCACGGGCGGTAGCGGCGCAAGATGCACCGGCTTCACGCCCCATTCGCTCTTCGATTCCTCGTAGCAAAACTCGTCGCGGATCGTCACCGTCCCTCGCGCCTCGTTCACGCGGAACATCTCGCGGCATCCGCTCGGATACGCCAGCGCCGCGGCGGCCCAGAAGTCGCATTTCTCCGCGACGTCCTCGGGCAGCCCCTTCGACCATTCGGCGGTCTTCTTCTTGTCGAGCCGCTCGGCCCCGAAGGGATGGACCTGGACGACGGCGGCGTTCCTCGACTTGAAGCGGACCTTCACATACTCGTGCGACCAGACCTCGACCTTCTCGGGCCGGCGGTCAAAAACGAAGAGCATGGGGTAATCAAACGGCATGTTGCCGGCGGAGAAGTAGAACAGGAGCCACGGCTTCGCCAGCTCTCCGTCGCGCGCGCGGTCGTAGCCGTGGGTGCCGTGGAAATGCTTCGTCCCTTCCGCCAGCGGCATCACGAGGTCCGTCGCGCCGAAGTTCTTGATGCGCCAGTAATACTCGAACACGCCCGTCCTGACGCGGTGATGGAACCCCGGGAAGAGCACCGAACGCGTGACGACGGAGTGCGGACGATTCGACGCCCGGAACTCGTAGCGGCATCCCGTCCAGTCCCTCGTCGTCGCAACGCAGTGGGGGTCGGGCACCTGAAAGTGCCCGAGATCGACGGCGCTGTCGTAGTCGAGTTGCGCCCACACGTCCGTGGCCGTGGCACTTGCGGTCAGGTAGCCGTTGTCGTAAGGGATGAGCCCGTCCGCCATCGCGCCGAAGCGGCCGATGGATGTCTTCGATACGCCTTCCATCCAAGCACCCACGAGGTTCTCCTTCGCGATATTGACAGCGGAAGAAAAATGAAATTCTGGCATCTTCCGCGCCCACTGTCAATAGGCGCCTCGCGGCGGCGCGCCTTCTTTCTCTTGAAAACGACGTCCCGCATCGCTATGGTTTTTGTCTCGCTTCTGGAAACCAAGATTGACCAAGGAGATTCACGTGGCAAAGAAAGTCGTCGGTAAATCGTCGGGCTGGTTGGGGCCGGTGGTGGAGTACCGGAAGAACAAGGGCTCCGTCGGCAAGAAGCGCATCGTGTTCGTCGGCGCCTCCTACCTCTTCGTCCACAAGGTCCTGCGCGACTGCCTCCTCGTCGGCGGGTTCGAAGACGTCGACCTGGTCGTCCACGACGTCGATCCCGAGCCGCTGAAGATCGTCGCCGACCTGCTCGAACGCATCGCCCGGCAGAAGAAGACCAGGATCCGCGTCTTCCGCACGCTCGACCGCAAGGAGGCGCTCAAGGGCGCGGACGCAGTCATCCTCTCCATCACCATAGGCGGCCGCGAGGCGGACTTCCGCTCCTTCGAGGCCTGCGCGAAGTACGGCATCCCGGTCGGCGTCGGCGACACGCTCGGCCCGCCGGCCCTGGCGCGCTGCCTGCGCGAGGTGCCCGTGGTCGTCGCCATCGCCCGCGACATGGAAAAGCTCTGCCCGAACGCCATCCTCCTCAACTTCAGCAACCCCATGTCCGTCATCACGGGCGTCGTCGGCCGCACCACGTCCATCACGTGCTGGGGGCTCTGCCACTCGGCGGATTCCCTGCGCGAGTACATGTGCGACATCTTCAAGTGCAAGCCCGCCGACGTCGCGATGAAGGTGGCGGGCGTCAACCACCAGTCGTTCGTCTTCGAGCTGAAGATCAAGGGGGTGGACCGCACGAAGGACATCCTCGACGCGTCGCTCAAGTCCGCAGCAAGCTACAAGGACCGCCTCGTCGGCATGACGCACACCTCGCCCCGGTTGCAGCAGGATATATATCGGATGCTCGGCGCGTGGCCGTCCGAGACCTCCGCTCACCTCGCGGAGTTCTACCACTTCTTCTACACCCCGCGGCGGATCGAGGAACTCGACCTCGCGTCGCACCTGCACCGGATCATCCCGGGCCGCAAGCCTTTCGGCCGCAGGCCCTGTCCGCAGATCATCCTCGACTGGGCCTACGGCCCCGAGCCGGTGGGCGACCTTCACCTCCTGACGAGCGAGCACGCGCACGAACTGCTGTGGTCGGTCTTCACGGGCCAGTCGTTCACCCGCGCGCTCAACCTCCTGAACACCGGAGACTTCATCCAGCGCCTGCCGAAGGACGCCTGCGTCGAGGTGATGGTCACGACCGCCGGCAAGAAGGTCACCGGGCCGTCGCTGGAGCTGCCGCCTGCGCTTCATTCCACCGTCGAGCGATGGACGACCATCCACGACCTCAGCATCCAGGCCGCGCTGAACTGCGACCGCGAGGCGGCGCGCCATGCCCTCTTCCTCGACCCGCACGTGCGCGACCTCTACGACATCGAGCCGCTGCTCGACGACATCCTCAAGGCCACGGAGGAATGGCTGCCGAAGAAGTGGTTTGCGTAAGCGCAGGGGAGGGGGGCGTGGGAATGGACCGCCGGATACTCCCGGTCGATCCGCCCTTCTACCGGCTGCTCAAACCGACGTATGCGCTCGACTGCGAATCGAAGCCAGTGATGAAGAGCCTTGTCGTCGAACCGGCCCAATAATCTGGAGAACCCATGACCCGCTGCATCCGAGAACCCGCGAGAAAGCTGCCGGTCTGCTGCCGTTACGACGTCGTGGTCGCGGGAGGGGGGCCGGCCGGCATCGGCGCCGCGGTCGCGGCGGCAAGGGCGGGCATGAAGACGCTGCTCATCGAACGGACCGGGTTCCTCGGCGGCATGAGCACCGGAGGACTGGTGCCGTGCTTTGCGCCCTTCAACTACTCGGGGGGCAAGGTCTCCGTCTACCGCGGCATCGCGTGGGACGTGCTCAACCGGCTCTGGAAGGCGGGGGGCGGCGGCTTCCGCACGGGCTACATCGACTGGCCGACCACCGACAATGAGGTCCTCAAGCACGTCTACGACGAACTCGTCGAGGAGGCCGGGGTCGACGTGCTCTTCTTCACGGTCGTCTCCGACGTGATCCGCACGGGGCGCAAGGTGAAGGCCGTCGTCATCGAGAACAAGGGCGGCCGGTTTGCGGTCGAGGGCAAGGCGTTTGTCGACGCCACGGGCGACGCGGACCTCGCCGTGCGCGCCGGGGTGCCGTGCGACAAGGGCGACGCGAAGGGTAATTTGCAGGGCGTCTCGCTCTGCTTCACCGTCGCCGGCATCGAGGTGGAGAAGTGGTGGAGTCACTATCGGAAGCGATACGGCGCGAACGCCCCGATGACGAAGTGGCTCCAGGATTGCCAGACAAAGGGCCTGCTGCCGAGGGTGCCGGGCTGCGAGTACCGCGTGATGTCGCCGCACAAGCTCTCGGCGGACGTGATGAACTTCAACTTCGGCCACATCTTCGGCATCGACGGCACCGACCCCGTTCAGGTGAGCCGGGCGATGATCCTCGGCCGGCGGCTCGCGCACAACTTCGTCGTCTTCGCGCGCAAGCACATGCCCGGCTGGAAGGACGCCCGGATCGTCGCCACCGCATCGCTCCTCGGCGTCCGCGAAACCCGGCGCATCCGCGGAAGGGTGACGATGACCATGGCCGATTTCAAGGCCTCGCGCCACTTCCCGGACGATGTCGCCCAGTGCGACTACCCCATCGACGTTCACCCCTCGTCGGTCTCGC
Organism: Planctomycetota bacterium; assembly: GCA_037439485.1. Lineage (GTDB taxonomy): Bacteria > Planctomycetota > DG-23 > DATKVD01 > DATKVD01 > JBBIVY01. The sequence continues at coordinate 33,519 of JBBIVY010000021.1, forward strand.
GCCGCGAGGACGAACGGGCCTGCCGCACGATGGAGAGGCTCGTCCAGCCTCCGGGCAGGACCTATGGCGTGCCGTTCCGCTCGCTCGTGCCAAAGACGCTCGACAACCTGCTCGTGGCGGGCCGGGCGATTTCTACCGACCGCACGCTCCAGGGCTCCTCGCGCGTCATGCCCGTCTGCTTCGCCACCGGTGAGGCGGCAGGCACGGCCTCGGCCATGGCCATCCGCTCCGGCATCGCCCCCGCGGATATCGATCCGGCCAAGCTCCGCGCGCGCCTCAAGAAGGCAGGAGCGCGGGTCGATTAGGCGCCTGAATGTTGAACATCAAGAAGGTCAACGTCCGAGAGGCCAGGAGGGCGGCTCCTACAGATTGTGCTCCGTGCAGCGGTGGGACACTAAATTGACTCCTTCTCGCTCACCGGCACCAGTGGAACCAGAATCACTGGAACCATGGAACCTGCAGTATTCCGGCCTTTTTTGGCCCCTTTTCGGGAACAGGAGGTTCCAGTAGTGGAACCTCTTGAAATCCGCGACGGCGGTTTCATCCGGAGGCCCGGGCCGGGAAGGACGTCAGCGCCTTCTCTGCGTATTGCCGGACATGAGGCATGGCGTCGGCGGCAAGGCCCTTGAGGGTCTCGCGCGCCCCGGCCAGCGAGGCGTGGAGGGCGGGGGCTTCGTTCCTGGCCCTGTCGACCACCTTCCCGATCGCGGAGGCGGCAATGCGCCGAACGTCCCCGATGGGGGAGCGTGCGCAAAGAGTGAGGAAGGGCAGCATCTCAGCGCCTCCGAGTTCCCCTGCAGCCCACGCCGCGCGCTTGGCGACGCGCTCGGAGGAGGCTGTTGCGAACGCCTCCTCAAGCCGTTTCAATATCTCGCGCGGATGGAACACAGCCAGCCTCGGCAGTATCTCCTTCGCCTTCTCCGCCTCGGCAACAAGCAATTCGCGCACGAGGTCGTCGAGAGCGGCGGCAAAGTGGTCCTCCAATTTGGGCTGTGTCGGCGGGGGAGCGGGCGGTGGTGGCAACGGAGATCTTGCGGGCGCCGGCGAGAGCCGCTTCTTCCCCGCCTCCGTCACCTTCAGCACGGGCCTCGATGAGTTGTCGTTGCGTTCGAGCAGGCCCGCCATCACCATGGCGTCGACGGCGGTCTTCACGGACTCCCGGTCGGCCTTCACGGCGCCGTAGACGGCGAGCTTGTCCGCCTGCCACTCGGTGATCCACTTCGCCCGCGAGCCGGTAAGCACCTCCGCCACCTTGCCCACGCCGACGGGGAACTTGAGCCCCGCGAGGCATTCGAGCACGGCGGCCTCCATCGAGGCGGGGGGCCGGGGCTCGGTCTTCGTGGGCTTGGGCGGCTGAGGCCTGGCTTCCGGCGGCTTCCGGGTTTCCACCGTCGCCTCCCGCGCGGCCTTCTGCCCCAGCTGCGTCAGCACGAGAACGCTTCCGTATTCCCCGCCGGATTGAGTGTCGATATATCCCTTCCGCATCAAATCGTTGAGGATGCCGTCGATATCCGCCCGCGACGCTTCGAGCGCCCCGTAGCAGGGGTTCCGGTCGAGCCGCCATTCGAGGATTCGCTTGTCGCGCGATCCCTTAAGGAGGCGCTTCAGCAAGGCCTTCCCGAGCGGAAACCGCAGGTGGAGCATTGCGGCCAGGGCAGGCCCCGCAATCTCCGGATAGGGCAGCGATCGTTCTTCGCCTTCGACCGCCTGACCGCCCTCCTCGCACCGATCGCAAGTCCGGCACTCGACGCCCGTTTCCTCGCCGAAATACCGGAGAATGAAGTCCCGGCGGCAACCCGGCGAGCGAAGGTAATCTTCCATCTGGGCGAGCTTCCGCTCTTCCTCGGCGCGGCGGGTCTCCTGCCTGGCCCAGTCGATGGGTATCCGCTCGAAGGGCGGCAGCGTTTCCGCGAGTTTCTCGATGCCGCGGCCGCGGAAGGGGGGATCGTAATCGATCATGCCTTCCTTGTCGAGCGCCAGGAGCGCCCGGCGGACCTGGTCGTCGCCAAGGCCCGAGGCCTGAACGATCTGCGACAGTTCCATCTCGAACCGCGCCGTCGATTCGAGGTCCGCCACGGCCGACATGGCCTCGACGACGCGGCGCTGAGATGCGCCCTTCACGAGCGAGAGTATCTCCGATCCGAGCTTGCACAATCGCACGCCGATCGTCGGCTCCCCGGCGAACGCGCGCGTAAGGCCGGCCTCGTCCAGCAGCCTCACCGCGGCGCCCACGTGGCCATCCTTGATGTCCTCGCCGCAGAGGTCGGCGATCTCCCGGTAGGTCATCATGACGGGGTTCTCGCCGATGGCCCAGAGCGCGTCGGCGACGCCCTCGACGACGTCGCGCGCGGGATAGTTGAGGTCGATGAAGAACTCGCGCAGCCGCCGGTCGGCGGAGTCGTGGAGGAGGACGCACTCGCTCGGCTTGCCGTCGCGGCCCGCGCGGCCGATCTCCTGGTAATACTGCTCGACCGACGCCGGGTAGGTGACGTGGACGACGAAGCGCACGTCCGGCTTGTCGATGCCCATGCCGAAAGCCATCGTCGCAATCACTACGCGCGATCGCCCGCTAAGGAACGCCTCCTGCGCGCGGGATCGCTCGTCCGGCTCCATCCCGGCGTGATAGACCGCGACGGTCGGCTCGACGCGGCGCAGCGACTCGGCCAGCTCCTCGGCGAGCTTCCGCGTCCCGGCGTAGATGATTCCCGACCCGGCGCGGGCCTGCACGAACGCATCGAGGAAGGAGGCCTTCTCGCCGCTCGAGGCCACGCGCACGACCTTGAGGGCGAGGTTCGGCCGGTCGAAACCATGAACGTGGACGTCCACCTCGCTTGGCGCGAGGCCCAGCGACTCGACGATGTCCCGCTGCACGGTCGGCGTCGCGGTGGCGGTGAGCGCGGTGACGAGCGGCGAGCCCATCTGCTCGCGGAAGCCCTTCAGCCGGCGGTAATCGGGCCGGAAATCGTGGCCCCATTCGCTGATGCAGTGCGCCTCGTCGACGGCCATGCGCGCGATCTTCACCCGCCGGATCGTGTTCAGGAACGCCGCGCTCTGGAACCGCTCGGGGGCGACGTAGAGCAGCCGCGCCTCGCCCTTCGCGCAGGATTCGAGCCGCCGGCGCTGCTCGTCGAGGCCGAGGCTCGAGTTGACGAACGTGGCCGGAACCCCCTTGCGCGCCAGTTCGTCCACCTGGTCCTTCATCAGCGCGATGAGCGGCGAGATCACGAGCGTCAGGCCGTTCTGCATCAGCGCGGGAAGCTGGTAGAGCAGCGACTTGCCGCTGCCCGTGGGCATGACAACGAGCAGGTTCCTCCGCGACAGGATCGACCGCATCGCCTGCTCCTGCCCCGCGAGGAAGGCGGAGTGGCCGAATCGCTGGGCGAGCAGTTCCCCCGCGCGCTTCATCAGGATCGGCAGGCTGTAGTCCGTCTTCTCGGTCATCGTGTCCCCCCGGCAGTCCTCAACTCAGCGACATACGCTCCGCAAGCCATCCGCCCAGAGCGGCGAAGAACTCCTCGCGCGCCGCGCGCTCAAGCCACGGGTAGTGCCCGCACCGCTCGAACTCGCGGTATTCGAGGGCCGGGATGAAGGGCCTCAGGCCCTCGAAGATCATCCTCCCCGGGTGCGGATCGAACGAGCCGTGGAGCATGATCGCCGGCGAGGCTATGCGGGAGAACGCGGCGGGGTAAAGCCCCTCGGCCTGGCAGCGCATCATGTCGCTCCACGTCTCCTCGTGCGCCTTCGCGTCGACCGGTCCGTGCTCGGACGCGTCCTCGGGCAGCGGGTCGAAGCGGTCGGCCCGAGGGTAGAACTGCGTCATGAGCCGGATATGCTCCTCGCGGTCGGTTGCGCGGGCCTTCGCAACGAGTGCCATGTTCTCCGGCCCGATGCGCTCGTCCACGGTCTTGCGATAGTGCGCCCGCGACGCCGGGTCGAAGGTCCCGCAGCCGATGAGGGCGATGGGGCCCGCCTCGTCCGGGTGCGCCGAGGCGAAGGCGAGAGCCAGCATCGCGCCCCATGAATGCCCTACGAGGGCCGGGCGCTCACCCGGGCACCTGGACGCAATCAGCCCGTGCATGTCGGCCACGTGCCTCGCCACCGTCAGCGGTTCGGCGCCTCCCGCCCGCTGAAACGGCTCCAGGACGTGCAATCGGTTGGCAAGGGCGCGCGCCACCGGGGCAAGATTGCCCGGAGCGCCGGGGCCGCCATGGATGAGAAGGAGGGTCGGCCCCCAGTTGCCATACTCCCGGCATGTCAGTGTCGGCTCGCTCATGGGGGAATGGTTTACCACAGGAAGGAACCGGTTGCACGAGGATTCTTGGTCGAAAATCGCGTGACAAGCATCACCATGCCCCTAT